>CALRDW010000007.1 GCA_943355025.1 Candidatus Magasanikiibacteriota bacterium
TGTACTAGAAAGACGGGTGTAGGTTTGTTGCATACGGATTAATGATAACCCGTTGCGTTAGAAGTTGGGAACTAAGATATAAAAATAGGCACCCGCGGTAAAAACCACGAATGCCTATTTGCGTCTAGCTCAGTTCATTCTGACGCTTCTGCTTACAGATGAATCTCGCGCACCTGGATGCGCCCGCCGTTGAAGCGCACGCCGAGCAAATCGCCGATGGCGTTCAGGGCCGAATGGATACCCTCATCCGAACCTTCCGGCTGCTCTTCGGCGGGATTGTTGTACTTGACGACGACCATCGTGCCGTCGGGCCCGAGGCGGATCGCCTGAAGATCGTAGCCCACAAAATTCTCGGCGCCGTACTCTTCGCTCACCGCCGGCCAAATCATGGCACCCAAAAGGGTGAACATCTTTTTCAGCTGATCCCGTTTTGCGTTGATCCGGAGGCAGACAGGGCCACCGTGGTCGCACAGGGCCTCATGCTCAGCATCCAGACGTTCACCGGATTCGGCGATGACCTGCTTCGCATAAAAGAGCTGAAGCAGCCCGTCGGTGAGTTTGCCAACAATGATTTCGTTGTCGGCAACGGGCTCAATGCCCCGCAGCTGGTGATTTTTCGGCATTTCCGCGGCAAGTTGTCCATTTTTGAAAAGAGCTTCAAGTTCAACATTAGCAGTGATCCTTTGGCATACGTCGTATACCTGGTTGTAGGTTGTGAACTATAGTACCAGACAATTCAATAATTGTCAAGCCTGAGGCTTACTCGGGCCAGAAGCTCCGACTGGTGTAGTCAACTGTGGCTCCGGCGCTGATGCTGGCACTGGTGTAGCGACGACTGGTGGGGCAGCAGGACTCAGCACAATATTTTGAGAAATCGCTGAAACAGCGTCAATTACGATTGGCTGGCTACGATATGAGCCGACGCCCTGCTTTTCCGCAGTAACTATATACGAATTTTTACCCACAAGGAATGCATAGCGGCCCTTGTCGTCCGTGACCTGCGTCTCAAGTAATTTATTGTATTGTGTGTCGAAAATACGCACGATTGTTTTATCAACAGGCTTCCCCGTCGCAGCGTCGGTCACAATGCCCCATGTCTTTGGTCGATGCGGGTGTGCAATACGGCGAAATGCCATGTGACTGATTAAATGAAACATTACAAAGCATCCGACGAGAATTGTTGGAGAAACCGCGAATGACACAAGTGTAATAATGACTCCCACGCTTCCGAAAGCTGCGGCAATACGTTTTTTGCGATCGGCATGAAGAACGCTTTCGGCTGATGAAACGGCGCCGGTTGGATCGAGCGGAGTGTTGAAGCTGAGTGGTGCTGCAATTTCAGGATGCAACTCACCGCCGGTGTATAAATCCGAATATGTATCATCGTCAGTTTTTCCGCTCAAATATAACGGAGGAAAAACATAATCAGGTTTGGAAATGTCGAGTTTGTATCCACCGGGTTGCACAAAAAATTGATAGCGACCCTCGCGATCTGTAACCTGTGACTGCACAACTTTGCCGCTCGCCGCGCTGACAACGCGCACAACCGCAAGATCCGCTGGCATTTTTGTCAGCGCATTATAAACAACTCCCCAACCCTTGCGCTTGCGGCGCGCAAGAAGAAACAGTGGTTGCGTAAATAAGAACTTCAAATAAACAAAGAACTGAGAAATATTAATCGCACCACTCACTGTCGCACCAGCCGCAACTGCAATTACCGGTACAACTACCGCCTGATTCGCAACCTGAACCTCTGGTTTTGCGGCAATAACCTGAGCGGCTTTTGCTGTCTTTTTTACATTTTTTACAACAGCTTGTGTTGTTTGTGTCACAACACGCTGTGTTGTTTCAATAAAGTCGACACTGGCCGCACTAATTTTTGAACCAAAACCCAACAGGTCTACAGCTTGCGTTACAAGTGCAATCGGACTTGTACCGCCAGATCCGCTGGTTCCTCCGCCCGCGCCACCTCCTCCGGTTCCACTTAAATCGCCTGTTGTTTCAGATCCGCCGGCTGGTGCACTTGAAACACCACCGGTGTTGTCGTTGCTGCCAAATCCTGCCGCGTTTGGCGCGGCGGCCTCCGGCGCTGTAGGAGTCAATGCCAAAGCTGGTGGTTGCGGTGGTTTTTCAGTTGGGTTGGGCACAGGCGCTGGTTGTGTCGGCTCCGGTAAATTCAAAAATATGCTGAACACGCTACTAGAACTCATGTTCCCCGCGGTGTCGCGTGCGTGGTATGCGAATACATATTCGCCCGTTTTTTTCGATAATAATGCATCTATAGACCATGAGTGATCGGCTAAAACTTTTGCCAAATAGGTCGAGACACCATCACGAACAAGTACGACAGTGCTCTTTGGCTCGCCAGAACCGCTAATTGTGAATGTGGTTGTTGCAAGTGATGACATGTTGATCGGTTCGACAACAATCGGCATTTCTGGTGGAACCAAATCCAAAATACTAAAATGTGTTGTCGTCGGCGCGCTCTCGTTTCCTGCTGCGTCGAGTGCTGTTGCGACAAGCGTGTATTTTCCGGCATCGAGTGGCGTTGTTCCAAGGTATGACCATGCGCCAGCACTGGTAACCGCTTGCAGCGCCGTTAAAGGCACGTCGGTTTCCGACAGCACGCGGAGTCGAATTTGCGAACCTAACTCTCCGAATCCAGCGGCATTCAAAAAAGCATCAACTAGCTCGGCCCCATCAGCCGGGAGTGAAATGTGCGGAACACGTGGTGGCACAGTGTCGAGCGTAAATGAAATCGAATATGAGGGACTTTCGATATGATTTACAGATCGAACTTTAAAATATACAGATTTTGCGCCGTCACCTCTGGTAAGAATCCACGGCGTTGATGTCGTAATTGGTTGCCAGACAGCGCCCGAGAACGTTGATGTGCTTGAGAGAGTCATTTCGGCGGCATTATTTGAGAATGCAAGTACTAATTGCAGCGTCGTGGTCGAAATCAACGCTCCATTCACACCTCGTGCCGAAATACTACCAGTCAAAATTTCCGGCGCATAGGTAACGCTGAGCTGTGCAGGCGACGAAATCGTTCCCGCTGTGTTACCCGCTTTCACATACACCATTTGTTCACCGGAAATTTCTTTAATTTTATAATTGAAATTGGTCTGATATGGCTGCCAAATCGCATCGCCAAACGACGGATCTTGCGACAACGCCATTTCACTTGCACCATCTGCCTGAAGATGTAAAGCGATGGTTGATGTTGGTGTCGTTGTAACGCCGACAACACTAAAATCAGTAATGTTAAGCGGCTGAGGCGCGACATGCAAAGTTGTTGAGCCGGAAGAAACCGTAGCAGCAGAATAATCAGTAACAGCGCCTACGATTGTACTATTTGCTGGATCCGAATACGCAACCATGATTCGTGTTGTGCCATTTGTTGCGACTGAAATACGAGAATTCTGCGTCGCCGATAAACCGGTTGCGATGTCACCGCAGGTATAACTCGCACTATTCGAACCGCTACACCCAGTATTTCCGGAGTCGCGGATTGCGTAACGGATTTTTCCGCCCGATAAATTTTGGTATGAAACAACCGGAGTTGTCCCAATAAATGCAAGCCCGATTGAATGATACTCACCAAAACCACTCTCACTTACTGACGTTGTTCCAACCGAGTCAACTTCCTCAGTGACCCACCCTGAGGCTGGCTCGTAGCGAGATAGCTTAAGATTACATCCGCTTGCGCAGCCAAAAGCGCCATTCGCGTATGCTAGCCACAGTTTTCCTGTTGAATCATACCGTGCAATCGGACTGGTAAATGTACCGCTTGCAACAGTGATAGTTGAGCTAGCGAATGTCGTGCCGCTTGTTGTTGTTGCAATGATAAACGTCTGAGCACTTGAACTTTTATACGCAACAGCGATTTGATTTGTGCTTGCGGCCATTACGATTGGATTTGGATTGCCTGTAAATACACTCGACGTTGTAAAAAAGAATGTGTCAGCGCCCGTGCCTTTACCAAAATATAAATAATCAATACTCGACCGCGTTGCTCGACCTGCTATATATGGAACACCGCTTTGAGTCCCGATGCCACCGCTAAAAATTTGAAACGCGCCCGTGCTTGTCGTAACGGTCCAGCTTGAGCTACTGCCTGCTGCCGCATATAAAATTTCACTGCCAGACGCGATGACACTGTTCGCGTCAACATAGTGTGCAACACCGTAATAATACGGTGCTGCGCTGTCCGTAAGAATCATTTCAAGAGATTTGAAATATTGACCGGTCGGCGGAGTTGCGAGAAGTGCGGTCGACGCCCAGGTCGCCCCCGCAGAAGTTGTGGTTGTTAAACGAAGAGATGTTCCGCCTGCAACAGTATAGGCGAGTGCGAATTCTGAATTGACTGAATTATAAACAACTGCAGTACTTGAGGCTGATACACTTGATACAGCAGTAACTGGATTCCATGAAACTGTTGCTGATGCAGGCTTGTATGAGCTAAAAAATAAAGCTGACAAAACACCCGTTGCTGCAAACAACAAACACATCCGTTTCCAAAAGATCTCAGGCATAAAAATTTACACTGAAAAAAGTATATCACATTTTTACAAAAAGCTGCGAAAGTTATTAACATAAAACGTCGGCCGCTGTGGCCGACGTGCTGCGAAAAACTAGCGGCTCTTATTGTGCTCGCGCTAATAATTCTTTAAGCTGCTCGAGCGTTTGGACTCCTGCTGCTTGTGCAACCGGCTTTCCATCTTTAAAAACAATAAACGTCGGAATCGACATAATCCCAAAACGACTTGACACTTCTTGATTTTCATCAACATTCATTTTTCCAATTTTTGCCCCTTGCCCGTCGAGCTCATGCGCGAGATTATCGATCACCGGCCCCATCATCCGACACGGCCCACACCACGGCGCCCAAAAATCAACAAACACCGGCTCCGCACTTCCCAAAACTTCTGCTTCAAAATTTGAATCGGTAAATTCTCGTGCCATAAAAAATAATATAAAGTTCACTAGTGATACTCATCATAGCGGAGTGTGGGCTTGGTGGTCAACCCACCGCGAGAGACAACCCAACATTCTTTTCAGGAAATGTTGAACTGCCCACGTCCATGCTAGCCTGGCGGCCATCAGAATACCAGCCCACGTACGGGACATCAGCCGTCTGTCGGAAACAGCAGCCAAATAAATAAATACTACTATCTGTTGCTAAAGCAGCTCGATTGATTACTTTATTTTTCTGGTTAAGATTCGTTGCAAAAAGAGTGAGCCAGTCTTCTGGAGTCATGCCTCGTTCCTCTGAGTAAACAGGATTTGCTTTTAGGAGATCTACATAATCGTCTGGAGACTTTCCTGCTTCTAGCTGGTCACGACCTGCCTGTACCATTCCTTTCCCTTCTCGTGGAATACTCAGATTTTCTTGAATAAGAAGAATGGTGTAACCAGGAAAGGGTGAAGCTGACGATGACTCAAAAAGAATATCTTTTTTTGTTTTTCCATAATCATTCTCCGCACCAACTCGCTCTAGAAAATAAAGGAGTTCTCCGCTTTTGTCTGCATTAATATAGTCATTAAACGCATACAGAGGTTCTTCCTCGTTGAGTTCTAAGTTGCTTCCGTCTTCTGCGAGAAGATTGTTTTCTTTCTTGTGTTTAAGAATGAGGTTGCTTGTTTTTTCTCGAAGAGAGTCGAGGGAAGATCCGAATGGAACAATGAGAAGGCGCGTAAATCCTTGATCTATCTTTTGTTTGATATTAGGAATGGAGAGGAAGTGATTTTTGATGGCTTCTTCGGTTGGAACTTCGTAAAAATTATTATCTATTGCAGTGAGGCCGAGTTTATTGTCTTTAGTTTCTAGAAAGTTTATTTCTTGAAGAGATTTTATTTGAGAAGTGTATCCTTTTTCGATAAGATGTTCGAGGATTGGTTTGACGGAGTCTCGTGAGAGCGAATCTATTTTCGCACGAGCTTCTGCTGCCATGGCAAGGAGATCTTCTTTAGAAACTTCTTTCTGACGCTTTAAATTAGAATCCGAATTCTCCCCGAGGATCTTTCTATATTTATGTACGCCTCCCTCTCCGAGGAGTTCTCTAACAATCTCTCTGTTCTTAAGAGGATCTGTGTCTTTAAACTCTGTAAGAGGTTTTTGAAAAGGATTCGGAAGCATAGGAGCAGTATAACACCTGAGTGAACGTATCCCCAAAGAATTAAATATTACTTCGACGGGAGCTCGTGTTCATCTCTCCCTGAGAAGTAATATTTAATTCTTTGGGTACATGTTGAATCACCGTATTGAACTACTTATAAACTTCGAATCTTGTTGAAAATAAAATAGCGCGTCGAGAAATATCAACGCGCCTTCTTTCCATCCGCAGCTGCAGTCATACAAATCAGATCAACTGCTTTTCAAGCCTTTGCTCTTTAAAGATCTGATAAAAAAAGAGTGCGGACAACGAGCCAGCGTCTGGAGACCGAAACGGAGCTTCACTAATCGGTATAACGCGAAGTGTGATGTTCTCACCCTCTGCCGCCAAACCCGTTTTGCGGCCATTGATCGCATTCACTTCCTCGCGCGTCGCAACAGTTTGGAGCAAGTACAAGATTGTGTACTCATCCGTGCCCCCTGCCGACAAATACACACCAGGAAATGTCTGCCCATAAGCCATCCGAGACAAATTAATGAGGGCTTCGGGTCGAGCAGTGATGCCTGTTTCCTCTTCAATCTCTCGGACCATGACGTCGAGAGAGTTCTCCTCATCGTCGCACAGCCCCGCAGGCAATTCAAGCAAATTCATGCGTCCAACACACTCGCGCTTCTGCTCTGTAAAAATCACAAATTCTTGCCCTTCGCACCGAAGTACAATCAGCGCGTGCACTGCGGCGCCCCACAGACACACCGTCTTGTCAAAAGCGCTGCGAACTCCGTCTGGTTCGCACACCATGTCAAATAACACCCTGCCAACTCTTTCGGGGCCGAACATGACGACGTCGCGAATTTTGATTCCGACGAGACCCATTTTCGGATCCATGCCGTCGAGCCACGAAATCATCTTGTGCGATGTGAGCACACGCTCAATCATTGCTTGATCAATGTTCGGATTTGTCGTTTCTATCACGATCGTTCCCAACCGGGAATGGTCGAGCGAATGCGTTAGCATTGTAGCCTCCTCGCTACGCGGGTTGTGCGTAACTAATGGATACTACACTAAAATCGGCCTTTTGTCAAGATGACGTCCACCCGAATGAACGTATACTCAAAAATAAAAACTATTGCTTCGACGGGAGCTCCTGTTTATCTCTCCCTGAGAAGTAATAGTTTTTATTTTTGAGCGTAGGTTGAATCGCCGCGTTATTTATTGAACACCGCTTTGCGTTTTCGCTCCTCTCGTGTATATGCCTCAAGCACATCTCCAACTTCGAGCGGTTCTTTGCCTTCGTACTTAATACCACACTCATGGCCTGCGGGAATTTCTTTTACCTGTGTCTTACCCATTTGTGTGCCGATAATTTTTCCATCAGCAACATACTCGCGATTACGATAGACGCGCACCATTGATCCGTTTGGAATTTTTCCTTGATCAACGCGTCCACCAACAACCTGAACTTTTTTATCCGTACGAAAAATTGCGAGTGTCTTAAACGAACCGTGCTCGGTAACAATAATTTCAGCTGGCACCATTTCGTTGAGACGAAGCTCTACAAAATTTAAGAGATCGTAAATGACCTTAAATAAATGAATCTCAACTTTCTTTGTTACCGCAAACTCCTTCGCACTTGGAATTGGGTGTACATGGAAACCAAACATAACCGCATGTGCACTTTCCGCGCGAGCAACTTCGGCTTCTGTAAAATTACCAAGACCGCGTCCGATAACTTTAACACCGACTTCTTCTGTCTGATATTTTTCGAGTGATTGAATGATGGCTTCGAGCGAACCGAGCACATCGGCCTTAACATACACATTAAGCCATTGTTTCTTTTTCTCACCATCTTCTTCGCTCTCGCCCTCGGCCGGCAATGTTTGCTGGACAACTGCCGCGCTCTGCTGCATACCATTCGACGTCTTGAGCTTCTTAACTTTTTGTGCCTCGCTTGATTTTGCAACATCTAAAATATCTCCGACTTCTGGCGCAACTTTAAATCCTAAAATTTTAACTGGCATCGATGGTCGCGCTTCATTTACTAATTCGCCTAAATGATTTTTCATCGCGCGAACTGTTCCGTAAATTTGTCCATTAACCACAAGCGGATCGCTCTTATGCAGCGTGCCACCTTGAATAAGGAGAGTTGCAACAGGGCCCTCACCTTTATCAACGTGCGATTCGATAACTGTTCCAAGCGCTGCACGATTTGGATTTGCGCGAATTTTATCTGCTTCAACATCAGCGACAAGCAAAATTGTTTCAAGTAGTTTATCAACACCAATTCCCGTCTTCGCAGAAATCGGCACGAGCGGAACCGTACCACTCCACTCTTCAATCAAAACATTATTTTGAGAAAGTTCCGTTTTTACTTTATCGGTATTAATTCCTTCCTTATCCATTTTATTGAGCGCAACAACCATTGGAATTTTTGCGGCTTGAATAATTTTAATCGCTTCAACTGTCTGAGGCATCACGCCGTCATCCGCTGCAACAACCAAAATCGCAATGTCCGCAATTCGAGCACCACGCGATCGCATAACCGTAAACGCTTCGTGACCTGGTGTATCAATAAAGGTAAGTGCACGATCGTTTTTTATAACTTGATACGCACCAATATGCTGCGTAATACCACCCGCTTCACCGCCCATAACATTTGTGCGGCGAATCGAGTCGAGCAATTTAGTTTTTCCGTGATCAACGTGGCCCATCACAACAACAACTGGCGCGCGCGCCACAAGATTTTCCGGCAACTCGCTATCCAATTGCGCGCGCATCGCCTCAACCTGCGATGTTGATGCCTCGGTTTCTGGCGACGCTCCTGCTTCGCGTTGAATCGAAAAACCAAGATCTTCGCCGATCACAGCAGCGGTTTCGTAATCGATACGTTCGTTGAGACTCGCAAGAATACCATTCTTCATGAGCTCAGAAATAATAACAGTAACAGGAAGTCCGAGAAGCGACGCGAAATCGCGTACAGTTACAACGGTCGGAAGTGTTGCTGTTTTGCCTTCTGCTTGTCGCGCTTCTTTTTCAGCGATACGCTTCTGTTCGCCTGCGCGTCGCTGCTTTTCCTTCCAATCCGCATACATGCGACGCCAGTCACGAATAACTGTTTCCGCAATCTTGTCGTCTACCTTAACTGCGCGGCGACCAATATCAAAACCGTAGTTCGGGAGAACTTCGTACATTTCTTTTACGCTGACGCGCAGGCGCCGTGCTAAATCGGAGACGTTCATGGAAGAGAAATACTATTAAGTAGGTCAATGCTACTGCAAAATGGCTAATTAGTCAAATAATCGGGGTTGCGCTTGTGTGGGCACGAGCGTTATACTACTCGAACCGAGCCGTACGCTCGAATATTTACTTTATTACTGTCCGTTATGATGATATTCCTTATTGTTCTCGTCGTTGTTGTTTTTGTCCTTGTCGCCATGTACAACGGCCTCGTTACCTTAAAAAATCGCGCGGCCGAAGCCTGGGCTGATATAGATGTACAACTCAAGCGCCGGTATGACCTTATTCCAAATTTGGTTGAGACAGCAAAAGGATATGCAGCGCACGAATCCGGCACACTCGAAAAAGTAATAGCTGCTCGCAACCAAGCTATGCAGGTCAGTGCGTCAGGAGCAGGCATCGAAGAACGTGCAAAAGCAGAAGCAGCCCTGTCGAATAGCATGAAAGGAATTTTTGCGCTCGCAGAAAGCTACCCTGATCTCAAAGCAAATGTAAACTTCCTTAAGTTGCAAGATGAGCTTTCTGACACAGAAAATAAAATCCAGGCCGCACGCCGATTCTACAACGGCACGGTACGCGATCTCAATACTAAAATTGAAACATTCCCAACAAATATTTTTGCGGGTATGTTCCATTTTGAGAAACGTGCATTCTTTGAAATCGCTGACGAAAAAGAACGTGCGAACGTGCAAGTTAAATTCTAAACACGCAACATGTACAACGAAATTGCATCCAACAAACGCCGCACCGGAATTCTCATTGCATTATTTTTTGTGCTCATCATTGGAATTGGATATGCAGCTTCTCTCTATTCCGGAACAGACCCGCTGCCTACCATTGCGATAGCTGCGCTGTTCGCGTTCGGCGGCGCGATGTTCAGTTATTTCGCGGGTGACAAAGTTGCGCTCGCGACTGCGGGTGCAGAAAAAATAACGGCCACGAGCAATCAATATGTCTATCGATTGGTAGAAAATTTATGTATCACTGCCGGCCTACAAAAAACACCGGACGTGTATATAATTCCCGATCCTGCAATTAATGCATTCGCAACCGGCCGCGACCCGGAACATGCATCTATCGCAATCACGCAAGGCGCAATTGATAAATTGGAAAACGAAGAGCTCGAAGGCGTCATCGCGCATGAACTGTCACATATCAAAAATTATGATATTCGACTCATGACCGTTGTAATTATTTTGGTCGGATCGGTTGTTCTTGTTGCAGATTTATTTCGCTGGGGAGGATTTCGTGGTCGCCGCAGCAACGATAGTGATAGCGGCGGCGGAAATATTCTTATGATCGTTGGGATCGTTCTCATTATTTTGTCTCCAATTTTTGCGCAACTCATCCAGCTCGCAATCTCGCGCCGCCGCGAATACCTTGCTGACGCGTCAGGCGCTTTGCTTACCCGTTTCCCAGAAGGTCTTGCGCGTGCGCTCGAAAAAATTCGTGATACAAATCAACCGATGGTACGCCGCAATAGCGCAACTGCGCATCTGTATCTCGACTCACCATTCCGCACTGCGGGGAAAAAAATTGGTGGACTTTTTGCAACGCATCCCCCGGTTGATGAACGCATCAAAATTTTGCGTGACATGCAGAATCACGCGTAACAAATAGCGGACAACAGTGACGGAGGTACAGTGGCATTGACAGGATGGGTGCAGCCTTGTACGATTGCCTATTCCTGTATGAACGCACCCGCGAAACAAATTCATGCGTACCTCACGACAAAAGCCCTGCGCGTCGCGATCGTACCACACAAAAATCCTGATGGTGACACGCTCGGCGCTGCCACTGCTTTTTTGGCATATCTGCGCGCGCATAACATTGAAGCCACGCTCTGGTGCAAAACATCGGTCGCATCGGCACTTTCTTTTTTGCCACACGCAAAAGAATTACACAGTGATCCTGCGATTTGGATTGCCGAGCAATTTGATACCGTCTGTTTATTTGATTCGGGCGACCCAGTATTTGCCGGCGTACAAGAATGTATTGACTCGCTTAAAAAACCTCCGACCATTTTAAATTTTGATCACCATTTTACAAACTCACTTTTTGGCAACTATAATTTTGTACAAACTTCTTCTGCTTCAACAACCGAAGTTTTATACAATTATTTTTCAGAAATAAAAGAACCGATTACATCAGACATCGCGACGTCGCTTCTCACCGGCCTCATGACGGATACAGGAAATTTTTCAAATCCCGCAACATCAGAATCCGCGCTGGATGTTGGTGCAGCTCTCATTCGCGCGGGTGGAAATTATAATGCAATTTTAAATTACACGTATCGAAATAAAACCGCAGATGCACTCAAACTGTGGGGCCTCGCGCTTTCACGGCTCACAATTAAACCAGAAATGAATCTTGCGTATACCGCAATCACGCGGGCGGACATGGCGGGGCTTCATGTCACTGACAACGACATTGAAGGAGTCGCGAATTTTTTAAACTCGATTGGCGATACAAAAATCGCGCTTGTACTTAAAGAAAGTCAGGACGGTTACGTTAAAGGAAGTTTGCGTACAGCTTCAAATGAGATTGATGTTGCTGCGATGGCTGGGGTATTTGGCGGTGGCGGCCATAAAAAAGCCGCGGGGTTTTCCGTCAAAGGCCACCTAGAAAATCGCGACGGCGAATGGACAATCGTCCCTTGATTTTTTTTTAAATTCTAGTTAAGCTACATCCATATGTCATCATTCCTCATTCCAACGGTAATCGAAAAAACTTCGTATGGCGAACGCGCATACGATATTTATTCGCGTCTTCTCAAGGATCGCATTATTTTTCTCGGTACACCAATCGACGATGATGTTGCGAATTCTGTAATTGCGCAGCTTTTATTTTTGGAAAGCCAAGACAAAACCAAAGAAATTAAAATCTATATCAATTCCCCTGGCGGCTCAGTAACATCAGGCATGGCGATTTATGACACGATGCAATACATCAAGCCAGATGTTTCAACAATCTGCTTGGGCATGGCGGCTTCGATGGGTGCGTTTCTTTTCGCAGCAGGAACAAAAGGCAAACGCTTTGTGCTTCCAAACTCAGAAGTGATGATCCATCAAGTTCTTGGCGGCGCAGAAGGTCAAGCGTCAGACATTAAAATTCGTGCAGAGCGTATTCTCAAAATGAAAGAGCAGCTTAATTTAATTCTCGCGAAACACACGGGTCAACCGATTGAAAAAATCGAACGTGATACGGATCGCGATTATTTTATGACGGCAAACGAAGCCGTCGCGTATGGAATTGCAGACAAAGTTATTTCATCGAAATAACTTTCATCGAAAAATTTATGCATAAAAAATACAGCCTCCAAATCGGAGGCTGTATTTTAATGTAACTTTCAAATTCTATTTAACGAAAACACCTTTGACTGTAGTAACAACGCCATTTGATGGCGAGAGCAGCGCAGTAAAATGGTCATTGTCCAGCCAATTTATATTACTCCACATTGAAACACCACCATTCTCAGACCCCATATTTGCGCCCACTTCTTTCGTAACGTCTTTTGTAGTATCGAGATCTAAATCATACCCTTTTAATGGAACCATCCCGCAAGAAATACCGCCGCAGGTGGTCACAATAAAAATAGCTTTGTTACCAGCTTTATTCCAAACAGCCTCGCCGGTTCCAGGAAAATTCTTGATGGCGCGAAATGTCAAATCACCCACGTTAAATACGTATGTGACAAAATTTGTATCCATGCCAACGCCGCAGGAATCTGCAATATCGCACGTCGGAGCGTATTCAATTAAAATACGCTTCTGTTGTGAATCTGTTGGCACAAGAGTGGCGCTCAGCAAAACAGGAATCGTCGTTAAATCATAATCCTGTTTTTCTTCTACAATTGTTTTTGTTGCAACACCATTACTTGCGATGAGTTTGATCCCACCAAGGCAATAATCATGACCGCCACTGGTGTCGTGCATAACAGTTCCACGACAGAGCTGTGTAATTTTATATTTGCCTGCAACATTAATTTCTGAAACAACAAGATCAATCCCCTTTCTTTGTGTGAGCGTAGGCGCTGCTACCGCTGGCGGATTTTGTTGCGCGGGTGTTGGTGTGGGCGCTGCTGGTGCGTTTACAACTACTGCGCGCGGCGCTGCAACCTGCTGTTTCAGCTTATCAATTTGTTGTTGCTGCTGATAAAGAAAAAATAAACCGAGCGCGAGGAGAAATATCGCGGTAAAAACAGTAATGAGTATGGTTGTGACTGGATAATGCGGGTCACGAATTTTATGGTGCATATGAGAATGTGTTGATGCAAGTATAGCACACTTGGGTTATCCCCAACACACGCTCAAAAGAATAAAATCTTACTTCTCAGGGAGAGATAAACAGGAGCTCCCGTCGAAGTAAGATTTTATTCTTTTGAATATGCGTTCATTCGGGTGGTATACTGATCACATGCTTCCTAATCCTTTTGAAATTAGAAAAATATGATCCCTCCCGAAACACACTTCCGAAAATTAATTCTTGTTTGTACCAATGAGCGCGAAGGCGGGGAAATATGCTGCGCGATGCGAGGCTCAGCCGACATCCACAAAAAATTAAAGGCGGCCGTCAAAGAACGAGCTGCTGATATTCGTGTTTCAAAAACAGGCTGCCTCGACAACTGCGCAACTGGTGTCTCAGTCGTTATCATGCCCGACGACATTTGGCTTGGCGATGTCAAAGAAACCGACATTCCAGAAATTATTGAACTTATTTTTAAATAAATCTACACACTTTTTGAGCAAAAGCGTATTAAAAGCAAAAAGCTCCTCTCGAAAAATTCGCGCTCAAGAAGGTTTGTTAAAGGTGAATTCGAGCCGGAGCCCGAATATACCTGATAACAAACCCCCATGCTTGTCGTGAGCGCGAGTTTCTTGAGAAGAGCTTAGAACTGAGTACTATACAGGAGCGCTATCATTCTGTCAAGTCAGAATGATACAAAGATTTTTTTAGCTTAATCTGGCTAATTTCCGGTGACGCCTGCCACGTCAGGACTTGCAATTACTGGTACTTCACCTGGAGCAGCAGGCACCGTTCCCACTGGAACAGGTGTCGGAGGAAGAGCTGCAACGCCATGCATGCAGACTTCGGCCCACGGTTTATAGTAACTTTGAAAATCCTCTTTTTTCGTGGTCCCATCAGGATACACAATCGAATAGCTGAAGAGGGTCGTCGCACCAGCATGCGCGTGTTCGGTACATTTCGTTGTGCCAACCGGAATATCAGTTGAATCGATGTCCTTGCGTGGAGGCGCTGGCTGACGCGCGAGCACAACTGGAATTGTTCGAGATGCGGCGCGACCATCTTTCGTTCCCCACAATTCGAATGTCAAAATTGATCCCTTCATGTGTGTTACAAACAATGCCCAGTGTGCCGTATCATTCTTAAAACGAAAATCAGGTTTTGGATCGTAGATTGTTGCATCAGTTCCAGAAACACCATTCTCAAAATAATATTTAACTTGATACGAATGATTTCTGCGCTCTACAATCGGAAAGCCCGCGCCCATTGCTGCACGAAATGATGTTGTCCCAATCTGACACAAGCCCCCACCAAATTCTGGCAATGTTTTATTATCTTTAATTACAAGTTCTTGTAAATATCCGGTTGTTCCGTCAATCGTTCCCAGTGTTTTAATCAAAGAAAAAATTTCACCTGGCGCAATCAAGGTTCCATTCACGGAATTCATTCCAATCGTTATATTATGTATACGATTTTTCGGTGATCCTGAAAAATCTGATGTACCACTCCCCAACAATTCTTTGATACCAAGATCGTTGGTTTTAGAAAGCGGCGATCCAGCCTCCAATTCTTTGGTTCGAATTTTAAGAGTTGTTGATGCTGTTTTGAGCGATGCAGACAAGTCCGCAGAGGTCCCGTCCCAATCGATAACAACACCTTTTTGGTCAGGAATAAATGTCGTCACCTTATTCCCTACTTGAACAAATTTCGCATCAATACCACCATGCTCAAACGGAACAATGTCAGAGCCAAGAGCTGCTTTAAGTATCGCTGAATCAATCCGCACAACAACGTCGCCATTTACAATATGCGGTTGAAGCAAGCCGATAAGTTGGGTTGATGTCAATGGAAACTTGATCCCGGAAATAACGAGTGTTCGACCGCGCTTTATTTCTGCGGCAACAGCTTTTGCTTCCGGTGCGAGCTGCTCAGCCGCTGCTGTCGACACTTCTGGAATTGAAGTTACAATGGATGCATTTACTACCGCATCAGAACTGCTGCGCACTGCCTCAGAAATATTTTCCAAAAGCGCAGACTCGTTGAGTGATTCACCGCTAACTGCTGGAGCAACTAAAAAATCAGCGGTACTAGTCACACTTGCTGTCGAAATTTCAAATCGCGCATCTTGTGCCTTTTTTAAAGGCAATTTCCAACTTTCAATCGCTGTATGCAAACTTTGTGCTGCGTCGCCTCCCTGCGTTATCACAAGATCAACGTGCGTTGTTGATAAAATTCCAGTAAATCCTGCAATTTTTTTCCACACACCTTGCTTCGCCGCAGCGCTCCGTGCATTGATCATCGTCTGTTCAATATTAACAGAGTAACTCCCCTTTACAGGGAGGGATTGGACACCATAATCGGGCACAAAAACAGAAATTCTTCGTTCTTCAAGTTTCTTTGCCTCTGCACGAACAAGCGCTTCTGCGCTCGAAAGCGAAGTACGCGAAACATTATTTGTGCCAATAAAAAAATTATCGGGAAATACAGAAATCATCCGTGCATTTGCACCGATGGCCCCAAAAAAGAACGCGGCGAGCACGATTAAAATACCTCCGCCGATAAATAAGGTAGTGCGTTTTGAAAACATAGGATGTATGACGTTACTCTTCATCGATTACAACGATAGGAATGTGCTGGTTTTTTATTTGTTTCGGAAATGTCAAAGTCAACATTCCATTTTTGAACGTTGCCTTACCCTCTTCTGTTCGAACGTCAACCGGCAAAATAATGCTGCGAGAAAATTCTCCCCAAAAACATTCTTCGGAAAAAAAATGCTCATCCGTCACTTGAATTTCGCGTTCACGTCGACCACGAATCGTTAGAACGTCGCCGCTTACATGTATCGAAAGATGCTCCGGTGGCACTCCTGCTACCGGCGCTGTGATTGTTAGCACATCTGTTGTCTCTGCAATATCAACTGGAAGCTCCCCCTCACCGGTTGATCGTGCACGTAATTCGTCAATGTGCCGCGTCATTTCGTTGCCCGCGTATGCGTCGTGCATACACCGAAGTATAGTGTATTAATTTGAGTTTGGCAATGCTCCCTGTGCGCCGCCAAGAGTCTGAAGAAGCTCTGTGAGATTACTGCGCATTGTCCTCACATATATGTCGGTGTCCGCCGCGCCAACTTCAAGTGAATTCAATGTGTGCAGCGTTCGACCCGTGTCCTGAGCTATGACAGTAATTATTGCTGCACTTACATCTGTTTCACCAAATAACGCAACACGTGGATGCGTGGATAAAATCGAAATAATGTGCGCAACCTGCTGGGGCGTTGGCGTGTCCTCAGGAACTTCTTCGATAACTCCCGCGATAGTCAATCCATAATCCCCTGCCATATATGTAAACGCATCGTGTAGCGTTATGATGTCTCGCTGAGGCAATTTTCCCAGTGCTGCATAATCCGCGTCGAGAGCTTCGAGTTGTGGGCGAAATGCGGCGGCATGGGCTTCGATCAGTGTGCTTCGCGTAGGGCTAAACGTTGCAAGTGCACCCGCAATCCCGTTGTACATATGGAGCATACGGCGTGGTGACAACCACACATGTGGATTAGAAAGTTGCTCGCCTGGAAGCGCTGCAAATTGCTCCGCACGAATATGTCGAACTGCGTCGTTGCCTGCCGCGTGGATGCCTTTATCAACCCATGTATCAAGGCCGAGGCCGAGCGAAACAACCGCTTGAGCGCACGCAAGCGTGTGAATTTCGCGCGGCGACAGTGTCACTTCATGCGGATCTGCACCCGACGGCAATACAGACTCGACGACAAATGAATCGTCTACCATGGTTTTGACAACGCTCGTCAGCGGCACAATTGTTGTCGCGATAACTATTTTGCCCCCGTATGATGCGCAATCATCTGGTTTATTCGCTATTTTAATCGCGCCAAAAATAACGGCGCCAATTACGGCACACACGCCGACTATTCGAAATAAAGACGCAGTGCCGTTGTTCATACAGTAAGAAAAGCAGTGATTGAAAATGCGGTGATGATTATGTAAGAACAAATGCATGCTGGGCACCACACACCAATTATAAAATGGCTGACCCACGCGAGATAAAATGTAAAGGAGAGAGCGATCGCTGAGCTGTCAATAATCAAGCGACGGACAAGCTGACGCGGCCGTTTAATAAGCTCGAATGAGAGCGTCGCGAGCCACAAATACCCAAGGAACCCTACTACGGCAACAGGTATGCCCTTGATCTCCGAAAATGCGCTTCGGTTTACACGATCGCAATTAAATTGCGCGTTAAAATTACAGAGCGACGCTCCTGTGCTGTAATGTTCATAGGTTGAATATGCCGAAATCATCGCACCGAGGAACGCGAGTGCGATGAGTGGTTTGAGCAGATACGGACGTTTGACGAGCATAGAGATTTATGTTATTCTACACCCACGAATTTTTTGCGGCAACTGACAGAATCATTAAGCCTCATCTATTTTTTGTTTTTTTCTCACTTGGTCTCATCGTCTAATGGTTAGGACACCACGCTTTCAATGTGGTAATACGGGTTCGATTCCCGTTGGGACTACCAAAGAATCTCCTGCATCAGCAGGTGATTTTTTGTTTGCATGATTGAGCGAAGTTTTTTCAGCGAGCTCAAATACTTTGCTCAGTTGAGCGGTTCCAAATCGCTCTCCATCGAATTCTATAACACTTTTAAGAATTCGTCTCTGAAGCTGTGCTTTTAGTGAATACCCAGCTGTTTTCCATGTAGTTCCAACATTTCGGACAAAACTGAAGCAATAATCCAACGCATGCTCCATATCAAGCTCCTCATCCCACTTTTCATTTAACAGTGTACGCTTTTGCTCTATGCGTTCATTGACAAAACGTTTTTGTTCCGAGAATTCATCATCTGTATATTTCTGTGCACGATGAAAATCAAATACGCGTTGGCGCTCCAATTCAAGCGCCCCAATTTCTTTTCGAATACGCGCATTCTCTTCATCGAGAACCCTGTAATTTGTTTTCCAAATATCAATGACAATGTCCTTAAAAAGCTGTTCAAATTCTCCGTTTGGCGTAATTTGTTCAAGATACTCAAAAAACGATTGCTCAAATGCTTCTTTAGGAACAAAACTCGCCTTTATGCATCCCTGTCTCTGATGATGATAATGGGGGTATTTACCGCCATGACGACCTGTTGCACGACTAGCAGTGAGTGGTTTTTTACAATCAGAGCACACAACAAGCCGTCGCAATGGAAACAGTTCATTATTCTTGGATCGCTTGGCTTTATGTGCAGACCCGTCTTTGTAGCCTGCCTGACAACGTGCAAAAAGATCTTGTGAAATAATAGCATCAAATGATCCTTGTAATCGTTCACCCCACACATCAATAATCCCACAGTAAATCGGGTTACGAAGCATCTTCTCAATAAACTGCGCATAAGGCCTTCGGCCACTTGTTAATCTCATGCCCCGATCAGTCAAAAAGTCTGCAAGTGTTTGATATGTGTAGATACCTTTTGACCACTCCTCAAAACCAAGTTTTATATAAGGTGCTGTTACTGGATTGGGAGAGATGTTTTTTGCTTGTGGCAAACGATGATAGCCATGAGGTGCACCCCAACACCAGATTCCATGCCGTACGCGTTCTTGCATGCCCCCTCTAACGCGCTCCATACGAACATTATTATCAAACTCAGCAAAGACAGAGAGCATGCCTTCAAGCACTTTACCTACGGGTGATTCGCTGATCGGCTCTGTTACAGAACGCAACTCCGTGCCTGAACGATGAAGAATTGCCCGCACAGTAGTGTGGTCGTCCTGATTACGTGCAAAACGATCTATTTTATACACGATAAAAAAATCAACATGATTTTTCTTTGAAGAGCAGAACGTGATGGCTTTATTAAATTCAGTTCGATTAGCTGTTTTTGCAGATTCTCCTTTTTCAATATAAGGCTCACCTAAAACTTTAATCCCATTTCGTGCTGCATACTCATGACATAGCCGCTCCTGTGACTCAAGACTAGTTCCTTCAACCTGCTCATGTGAGCTTACACGACAGTAAATGATGCCTGTTTTTTCTAAAGAAACATTTTCCATATTGTTTGATAAGTTAATGATACCTAATTATAAAGTTTCGTCTACTACCTGAACCCCAACGGGATTTTTGGAACCCCTCCTATTTTTGATGAATGATTCGAGTGCAAGTGTTATTAAAGCATAGTGATCTTCAAGAATTCCAATGGACTCCTCATCGCTGAGGCCCTCAAACACTGGATATGTTTTACGGGAATGTTCCAAGGAAATCATATAATTAAATCGACTTTTATTCTGATTACTCCAGCTAGTCAGGATTTTTATCCCCTATAGGAGAAGAATTCTGGTTAGATGTTATTTGAGCCATCTGATCATCCGTAATCTGAGTAATCCAATAGTATGTTGCACCTCGCTTGCCTTTTCTCTCATAAAGAAATCCTCCATTAACTAAGTACTCCAAAGCAGATTTGAGAGTATTGAATGCACATCCAGCGCCAGATTCTTTCAACAACGATTCAATCTCTTTTTTGTTTAATGGCAAAATTGCACTGGCAATGATTTCAATAATTTGAGCGCGTAAACGCTTACTCTTTGTTGGTGCTTCGAGAAATTCGCCCTCATTTACGAAACTTAATCCATCACCATCTTTTACAGCTCGTAACCTGAATGGTTTTAACTCGCACGCTGTACGCAACTTTGTTTGTGCGACTATAATTGTGTCATCGTCACGATTCCGTGTTACGGCAATATGACAATCAACCGCAGCTAAAATATCTGAGGATCCCCGCATCTCTTGTGCAAGGTTTATCTGATCCTTTCCTTGTTTACGATTGTGGTGTGTCAAAACTACCGCAACGCCCATCTTTGTAATTGCTCTTAATAATTCAAAAACTGACGCTATGGCGGTCGCATCATTTTCATCTTTAGAATGAATGCGCACCAGAGAATCTATAATTATCAACCCGATATGATGCTCTTTTACCACATCAATCAATCTTGCAATTGCTGGCGCAGAAACCTTAAAACCTATGAGATCTGTAAAGCGAACATCAGCATGAGTATCATCATGTAATAATTTGACACGCGCCTGAAGTAATTGAAGACCGTTTTCCTCATCTATGAACAAAACAGGAGACTGTTTTACTGAAAATCGTCCAAACAGTTGCTTACCAGTTGCGACACAAAGTGCTAAATCCAGAATCAACCATGTTTTATAACTCGCTGGCGAACCGGATATAATTGTCAGAGCTGAATCTGGGATTAGGCCATCAGCTATCCATGTGACTGGCCCATAATTATGATCAAGTAATTCTTTCAAAGAAACCGATGTGATTGGTGGCGGAATTTTGTTTTGTTCATCCTGCTTATATTTTTTCATATTCATTTTTATATTTGATTTTAATTATTGGTAAAGTCGTGCTTTAATCACTCGAAGAGCATTGAAGTAGGTTTTTGGCTCAACCAACAAATCTCCATGCCAATAACCCTCAATTAGACGATCGAGCTCCGCAGAATACTTAAAAACAAACTGCGCTTTAGGCCCACCATGAAAGACGACTCCCTCTAGTGGAAGGTATATTGAAATCAACGCCGCCATGGGCAAATCCGGCGTTTCGTAATTTTGACTCTTATTTACTTGACCAAATGCCTTTTGATTCATATTCATAATTAAAATTAAATCTACCCTCAGTATGAATGAGGGTAGATTCCTTGTATGGGACAAAAGTTCGTGTATTATGCGTCCCTTCGAAGTTTACGTTTTAATTCTTTTGCTCTACTTAAATCCTTCTTAAATTTCTCAAATCCTCCACCATCTTTTCTAGGATAAAAAGCATCGTGGAGCTGTTTTACAGTTCTACGCCCTTTTTCGAGAATCTCTTTTTCCGATGCAAGCAGTATTCGCTGATATAGATCAAAATTTCTATATTTAGCGTTCATCTTCTCAATTCCAAATGCTTCCTGAAAATCCACAACCTCTTTTTGAAGTAACTTCCAGTCAGCCTCATTTAATGGTGAAAAAAAATCAATGCGTACAATCTTTTTTTTGCGTACAAATGACAGGCCATAAGGCTTTGTTTGCGGAACAGTTATGTGCGGACAACCCCAAGCCATCAACAATGGCAAACCATCGCACAAAACCAGCTCTTCGATATGACACACAAGTTCAGGCTTTGGCCGTGCCATTGCAATAAGATCATCAATTAGAGTGCCCCAACGCCATGCAGGGTGTTTGAGGGTGTATTCATGCCACAATTCCTCAGATTCTTTTTGAGTTTTTTTATTTTCTGAAAGTTTCCCGATGTTTAAAAATTCTTGATCCCCTACTAAATGCTCATTAAAATAACCGATGGTAAACTGTTTACGTAAATCTGAAATTTCAAACCCCAAAGTAAGCCCTCGTTCTGGAATATTAAATTCTTTTCGAATTGCTTTTATTTTTTCAACACAGGCGATAGAAGAATATAGCAAAAATCTTGTTTGCTCGTGACGCAATTGGTCAGCACACCAAATTTTTTGAGGCTCTTCTTTTTTCATACTCATTTTTACGACCAAATGTTGAAACTACAACTTTTCCAAGGAACGAAGTACCTCCTTAACCGCCTCTTCTGTCATCAACGCCGCACCACCGTTATCCGTGTACTCATGCCGTATTGAAAACTCGCCCTTCTTTTTACGCTCCATGAACATAAGAGCGAGGCGTGGATCCTTCTCTAAACCCTTCAGAATGGTCTTACGTGCGATTAAAAAAGGGTTTTGCTTAAGTAGCTCTTTCCGCTGCAAAAAGTCTTCATTTAGATGCTGATGGTTGTAGAGTGTTCGTACTGAAATACCTGCATGTAAACAGGCTTCTTCGTCTGTGCAGCCCAACAAAAAAGCTTCCTCTAGTTTTTGCAGAGCTTCGGGGGTCATAACGGTTGGTCGGCCATTGGTTTGATCCATGTCTTTATTCTGCCACAAAAACCCCAAAACGTCATATTTACAGCCGAGGAACAATGCCTGTATACTGCATGACATATCCAATTACCTTATGTAATTCTCTAGTCCACTGTTTCCGACAATACCTAACCCCTGCGGTCACGCACGGTATGGTACATAAAGCCTCGACGAATAGAGATGGTCTTCTGACTAGCAACTCTTCGTCGAGGTGCACACCTGAAAGGGTGTGCGACGGTACCGAAAGGTTTCCGTAGCTAGTTCGGGAGACCTTTTGTGTTATAAACAATTCAATTATGAAAACCTCGACGAAGGCCAAGCAAAAAATAACTACCGAGCAATTTTTTGACTGCTTACAATACCTTGTAAGAAAGCTTTCATTTGAATATGTACCGCATGCAATGCACCAGCCGGCATCCCCTTTTAAGGATGCGGATGAGACTATTTTTATTCACGAAAGAATCATAATTATCTTCTGGATCATTGATAGGTTTTTTCCTAACAAAAACATAGATATTGTTTCAGGTCTTCTAAAGAGATGTCTTGTTGATCTTAAAATAATTACTTCAAAAGAAACGCAGGAAGAGGAAATAAGGAATGAAATTGTTTTTATTACCAAGCGATATTCTGAATACAACGAAGCCTACACGCTAGAAGCGGATGAGCAACAGTTTGTACTTGGTAGTGTAATTGGAAAAAATATTCTCAGCTTAGACAAACCCGCACTTAACACAAATACTATATTTTGGGTAATCTCAGATTTTTTTAATTTGATTAAATTATTAAAAGGCTTTTTTGATCAGTATCAGATTACTAATGCCTAACTAAATATTAAAAGAAAATAAAGATATGACGAACAAAATAGAAATAAAATTTCCCGTAACAATTGTGATTATAGACATGTTCGATGCCTACCACTATGCAGATGCATTTGATCCTGAAAGATACGCAATAATAGGAAGTAACTATGAAAATCTTGAAATGGCGATTGCTCTGGCAGACCGTCTCTTTTCAGCACTCAACTATGGCGATAAAACGCAGGCTGACTGGATAAAATGGCAGGCCGGACATGATGTGAGAATATTCGACGCCGAAGGCGCTTGTGTTTATAAAGCACATGAAAAATTACCAAAATAAACTATGAAAAAAATATTTCCATCACTCCTATTCGCGCTCGCACTCACTCTTCTCATCAAGTCCCCCGTCCATGCTGCATCATGCAATGAATCAACAATCAGCTCCGTGAGCACTGAATTTTCTGGTACACCTGCTGTGATCGGAAATAGTGATATTGTCACGGTGAATGGAAATAATTTTGGCGATCTTTGTATACACGATTCAAGCAGTGCAAAAACAGCTGAAATACATTTTGTGTCGCCTGACGGAAGCGTTGATAAAAATATAACTCCTCTTGTTACAGCAACGAACTGTGCAATTTCCAGTCCAAATCCAATATCTAGTTTTTCTCAAAGTCAGATACAGTTCAAAATGGATTTGTCTGTTTTTTCAGATGCGGAACTACAAAAATTTGCAACGGGCGGCATCGTACAAGTTTGGAAAGCAGTAAATAATGGTGGCACATTCGGATCATCTGTTGCGTGCGGACAAACATCTGATTCTGCAAAATTTAAGCTCACACGATTTTCAAGTCAGGTGTGTAACTACACCTATTCAGACTGGTCAGCATGTTCATCCAACAGCACTCAAACCAGATCTGTGCTCACCACAAAACCAAATGATTGCCCCATTGGTACTCCAGTAATATCGCAATCCTGTGTGTATACGCCGCCCACCTGCACATCGTGGACGTATTCAGAATGGAGCGCATGCGCTGCAAATGGACAACAAACCAGAGCGATCGCTTCATCGTCCCCTGTGAGCTGTGCTGGCGGTACCCCAATCCTGTCTCAATCTTGCTCGTATGGACCAAAGATCACATCGATCAGCCCGTCGTCAATCCATTATGGCGACACCGTAGATATTATCGGCACTGGTTTTGGAAACAAAACAGTGAGTAATGGTGGTACCCAAGATGGGAGTGTTGTAAAAATTTACAATTCTAGTCAAGGTCAGTTTATCGTTAGCTGGACTGACACCGATGTTAAAGTAAAAATAAACAATAGTGATAATTTGGGAACCATTTCATTAGTGGTCAGCGCACTATTTCAAAATTCTAACAGGCTCGACAGTAATCCATCCCAAGTAACAATCCTCGGAACCTGTAAAGCTGATGAATGGCACTGTGAAAATTACGGATCATGTCAGGTAAACGGCACACAAACACGAAGCTGTACAAAAACTTTTGAATGCGATGTGGTTGACACTCCATCGCCAGCAACATCACAATCGTGTACATATACAGCCCCTGTATGTACCGCAGATGTGTGGTCGTGTGGAAGTTGGGGTACGTGTTCAAATATGGGTAATCAAACACGATCATGTACAAAAACCTTTGATTGTTCGGCAACTGAAACTCCATCACCAACAACAAGTCAAAGTTGCACATCTTCTCCAATACAACAGCCTCAAATAATTCCACAACCGACACAGCCATCATGCAGCGAAGATACTTGGTCATGCAGCGATTGGAATGCGTGTGCACCAAGTGGCGTACAAAATCGAAATTGCAAACGAACATACGATTGCCCATCTGCAGAAACTGCACCACCCGCAACATCGCAGTATTGCCAAGCACCTAACAATCAGACACAACAAAACCCACAATCTTCAAATAATAATTCCAACACATCTTCCCAAGATAACCAAAATGGGTTAAATCAGGATTTTATTCTTCGCACAACCGTAAATCTTATTTGCTTGTCGAGCGCAACCAGTGGGAAAATGGGATCAGGAACCTTAATTGATTCACAGGGTATCATTCTGACAAATCGTCATGTTGTTGAAGGCACTAAAGGATGTATGGTTGGTTTCATCACAAGTGCGGACGACGATCCATCGTATACAGAGGTTGCTGATATTGTACGCGTATCCAACGACGAAGACATTGCGCTTGTAAAAATCAGAAATACAAATGGCAAAACATTTCCAGCTGTTGATATTTCTCACGGGAGCATTAGCAGCAAAAATCTTGGAAACAAAGTTGTTGTTTTTGGTTACCCTGGAATTGGTGGCTCAAAAGTTAATTATTCTGATGGTTCTCTTAGTGGATTTGGCAGTGCAAAAGATGGGTTGGCTAATTATTTCAAGACAACTGCGTTTATTGAACATGGAAATTCAGGTGGCGGCGCTTATCTTATGAAAGATGGATCATTCGCTGGTATTCCATCTGCAGGTATCAAAGGTGATCTCGCTTCGATTGGTTATGTACTATCGATCAACAAGATCAATAACTGGCTTAACTCAAGTGGTCTTGCCTACAATGGTGCGTTCAAAAATCTTTCGAGTCGATTTGTCGCCGCTTCACTCAATTTTGACGGAATTAGTCTTGATGATGTTCGGCTCTTCGACACACATTCTGGCAACGTCATTATCTATTCAGACAAAACAAAAACAAATGTACTAGCGAATGATCCTGATGCTGTTCAAAAAAATAATCGCCCAACATTTGTGATTACCGGAATTGAGAACAAAGAATCAGTTGCTGGATTTTATCACTACTTTGGGACGAACATTAAAGCTGATCCAACGAAGAATGGTTTTTATACTAGAAAAACCGAATACACATCACCCGCATTGCGTTCTGGCGTGACGTATTATTTTATCTATCGCGTGAAAAACAAAAATGGAGTGTTGAGTGATCCTGTGATTACGCAGTACTGGTACAAAAAATAAGTCACCACATAAACATACGACGCGCAAAGCAGCCAAAAATATCAACCACGTAATAAACATGGTGGAATATCAAACTGCACATGAATAGTTTGACCACGATATAACAAAAGAAAGTTTATTTTGTTTGGATCAAACTTTATTTCATTTCCACCATCTTCCTCGCTCTGTGTAGCACTATACGGACTTCCAATCATAACCACACGATCCCTCAACCGATCATCAAGGTTATTAAGAACGTCTGTAACATAACTTGAGTACGAACGATTATAAACCAATATAAACTCCGACGGATAATCGGTTGCGTATTTTTTTATTTTTTCAACATCAATATCATGAGGTAGTAAGATACCCACGTTCTCAACTTCATCAAAATCAAAGAGCTCTTTTACCTGCAAATTAATTGTCGCTCCCGCTGCCTTGCGCGAATCTATTCGAGCGGTATTCCCCTCAAACAATAAAAATGAATCTTCTCTAGCTATAATTATAGCCGTGTCAACTGATGAATCATGATCCTTTGGAATCGCTACGTGTACGCAATGCTCTTCTGTTATGGCTTCACGAGAAAGAATGTAGGGTAAAAATGTAGATGTAATAAAAAGCTCCTTGAAACGCTGACCATCAACTGTTTTATCAAAAATATTTAATGAATCTTGATTGTTTAATGAAAAAATAGCGTCGGTTACATCTTTTCCAATCTGTAATTTTATAGCTGATAAACCGCTTCGCTCATAGCGGTAGGTTAATGCCTGAAAAACTAATTCATTAAAAAACTCTTGAGAGACTTTTTGCTGCCGACCTTTTGTGCTAAAAATTGGTGTGTAAGGGGTATTGTTCACAAATTTGAGCTATACATTAACTAGGATATGTTACAATAAAACTCTCTATCTAAACAAATGCCTAGATATGCAACAATTAACCGATCCCCACCTCGCAGTACGCTTCGTTACAAACAAAAAGCTCACAGGTGTTGGCACTTGCTTCGCTATTGCTGAAAATTATTTTATGACAGCACTTCATGTTGTTAAAAATGCCAACGATTTACAGATATCTGATGCAATGAAAATGGAAAATGGTGAAAAAACTTTAGCACTGATAGATGCTAAAATTGTTTGGAAAAGCTCGAAATTCGATTTAGCAATCATAACTCCAAACAACAGTACCACTTTTTCGAAACCTAATTTACTCTACAAACTCTCAACTGCTGGCATTCCTTTTTACAACACAAATTTGTCTAGTATTGTCAACCCCTTACAATAACTACAGGCTGAAAGTGAGCAAGTAAAGTCCCTACGAATAAGGGCGTTTACCGGAACACTAACATCAACTTGCAGAATTGATTTTATCGGGTATCCTAACGAACCCATGCTAGAAACAGCCTTTCCTATTTTGCACGGTATGAGCGGTGCACCAGTATATAGCTATACAGACCTACAAGAATTACATGGAATTTGTCTAGGTGCTTCAGAATTTTATACAGAGGAAAGACAGCGTATTGAACAATCTCCCGACTCAAACAAGGTTTATGTCACAGAGAGTGGATGGCGTTTTGGACTTTGTCTAGATCTTTTTACCGCATCACAAGAGGAGCCAGAAATGCTTAATTATTTTTCAAAAACCTAGTCTCACGTAAATTAAATAGTAACCACACTCCACTCCCTCAAATCATCTACCACCTGTTTCCAACTTCCTCTAACGAGGTCTATATAAAAACACCATCCGTCATGGGTGGTGTTTTTATATAGTCTTGCAGTATGGGAATAGAACAAGCACAAAGCTTCGAGCGATTCACGTGTCTCCCGAATCATGACAACCTCCTCAGTTACTATCAGTTTTTATCCAAAGCCGGCCGGTCCCAAATAAATCATAGCGCTCAATCACAACGACGCACTCCTTACACTCATTTCTGGCTTGATCAATTGCTTTATCCATGGCTCTAACCTGCAACATCAAATCATCACGTTTGCTAGCATATCCAAATTCTGTTTGCTGAAAACCTTCTTCGGTTAATTCAGCCTCAACCCTCTCTTTATCCTTTTGATCTTTCACTACTTCTGTACGCACTGGTTTCAATCCTTCCGTTTCTGGAGCAATATTTTGTTCGCTAATCATAAACTATATTTTATTTTTCAATTATACACGCAATTAAAAAATCTACAATCCATCATTCAGCCTTAAGCGTCTTCAAAATTCCCCCGATCTCTTTGAACCGATCCATATTCTCTGGCTGCACTGATTGCGCGGATGCACCGACAAAAACAGTGCCGCCTTTTTGGGCCAAAAGTGTCGCCTCACCTGCCATGTTTGGCTCAGACTGCAATTGCTTCCATTCTGCGTCTGTAAACACGTTAATGTTGAAAAGTGAATCGTCACCGGGTAATCCAATGTCAACAGAATTAGTTTTAAAAATTCCCCAATTGATCTCGCGATACTTCGTCGTATAGTTTTTCCACTCAGCTGGCATTGTCACAGAAAATTTGAGTTTGATATCCTTATATACAATTTTCTGCGCAACTGTTTCTACTTTTACTGGCGCAGCTGAGACCGCTACTGATTTCGTCTGCGCGCATCCCGCGCCCACAAACACCATCACGGCTCCAACAAAGAGATAATTGAACTTCATATTTTTTTATCAGCAAATACGACGAGCCGCTTTGAATAACTTTTTGTTATCTTATTCCAAACACCACTACACGTAATAAGATTAAGATGAGCGGCCGGATCGTTTGCATCAAACACCTCCGCCACGTCTTCATTTGGCCTATACGTACGACTTTTCCGAACAATGAACGTGACTACCTCACCTTTTTGATCCTCAACGTAAATTTTATCACCCGAACGCAGCTTATACAAATCATTAAATACAGTTGGCGCGCCTTTTTTCCACACGCCAAAATGCCCAACAATTACAGCGCTACTAGACTCTCCAGGGCGTGGCCCATATTTATACCATCCAACATTTGTCGAACCAACTGGTACATCAACGGCTCCTTGTTGTGTTAGTCCAACAGACTCGACCGCAGCATTAACACCTATCTGTGGAATTTTGAGACGGTACTCAAAATCATCGGCCGTTGTATGAACATGACTATTCGTGCGCAGCACAGGCTTCAGTACAGAAGCCTGTGCTGGTGACATCAAAAATATCGCCGCCAAAAAATACATGGTTAAAAAACCACCGACAATACATGACGTCTTTTTGTATGACTTAGTCCGATTCATACTATCTGTTAGCCCAATGGTTTCTCACCGCGAATAATTCTCACAAGCACCATAATAATGGCAAGAACCAACAAAATGTGGATGAATCCTCCAAGCACATGGGAAGAAACAACTCCAATTAACCAGAGAACGAAAAGCACAATGGCGATAGTCCACAACATATTTTTTTCAATTATGCTTTATATTCTTCTTCCATTTCATGCCACTTTTTTTGAAGCGCTCCGATCAACGATTTTTTCGCGTCACTTGCCATTTCTTTTTTTGCTGCATACTCCTCAACAACCGATCCGACCAACTCATCAAAATTTTCTTTCGTAACATCTTCAAGCTGATTGAGGTTTTTTTTCAATTTCTTTGCCAATACTTTGAGATCTTTTTGTAACTCTTCCGTCAGCTCTTTCCCTTCTTTTGTCATAGCAAAGCCAACCGCTACGCCAACGGCTAAGAGCCCACCTAGAATGAGCCCTTTTTTAAATTTATTTTCCATATAAAATATTATCAACGCGCTTTCGTTGAATTAAACACTATATTTTTTTCTAAGCATGAATGCTGCTGCGCCAACAATTGCAAGAATACTAATTGATGCGGTGCTTAACCACAAAAAAGAAATCTCAGAAGGTGCAATACCTGCATTAGGTAGTTTTGGTGTTATCTTTTTTGGGGCTACAGTAACAACTGGAGCTGGCACAGAAACAATCGGTGCGATCACAAGAACAGGAGTGGTTGTCGCTGTCGGAGCAATTACCACTACTGGAGCCGCCACAGGTGTTGATGTTACCACTGCTAGTGGAACAAGTACGGGTGTTGATGTTACAACAGCCGCTGGAGCACTATCATCATTTATAATAGTGCATGTTTTATCTGCGCCCGCAGCAAGTGTAATAACTCCAGACGAATCACAGTCCCCCGTAAAACTCTGTGTGTAAGATGCGTTCACGTCTTCACTCACACTATACGTGCCTGCTGCAAGCGAATATGGTTTTCCTGGAGCCGCGACTCCGGCTGCTGGGCTACCAGAAACATCGCTTCCTGATAATTTCACGTGCAAATTAAAAAGACTTGCTGTTCCTACGCCACCATTATTGTTTACAACCTGTTTAATCACATGGAGTGTTGCCGGTGCGGGTGGTGCTGGCGGTGCTGCAACAACACACGTCGGCTTAATAATTGTGTTTGTGTCAAGTGTCACAGCGCCATTACGTGCAAGCACACGGCCCTCCACAGATGCACCAGTCGTTAATGTTGCCGACGATAATGCTAAAATAGTTCCTTTGAACGAAGAATTTGTTCCGAGCGTTGCAGAACTGCCAACCTGCCAAAACACATTACACGCCTGTGCTCCATTAATAAGAGTTACACTGCTTGATCCTGCTGTAGTCAAGGTCGAGGCAGACTTAAAAATGAAAATAGCGTTTGGATCGCCTTGGGCATCAAGTGTCACAGTGCCTGTAATGCCAAAAGTTCCGTCCGATGAATCGTACACACCAGCGATTTTGGTTGTTCCTCCAATTGCACCCGAAACTGTCGTGACAGGTGACTGACCCGCAGCATTGTTATATGCTGAAATCAAATCCGACTGGGCCGACGTCGCTGCAGCATCACTAATATGCTGAGTTCCGTTGAGTGTGCCTGGTGGAAAGCCGGTTACCGAACTGCCTGGGCTGAGACCCAGATCTCCGTTAATGGTGCTCGAACCTGTATTTGTTACAGTAGATCCGCCCAAAACTGCAAAACCATTTGCAGTACCGAGATTTATTGTTGTTGCTGCGTGTGCTGAAATGGGGCCTGTTAAACTGCCTGTAAGTGTTGTTGCCAAAAGAAAGAGTAGGCCTGGTTTAAAAAAGTTGTTCATGATGAATGATACCACGAAATCTTAAAAACAGCAACACCTTCTTTTTCAAGGAACGTTCTATACTCACTCTTGACAACCCTGTGGAATTTCATCCACATATCGCCAAAACCCTATATTTCGTGCTAGTATATTCATAATTATTAATGTTTTAGTAAAAAGTATGGCAAAAATGACAAAAACAGCCATCATTTCTGCTTTGGCTGACAGCACAAGCCTCAGCAAAAAAGATGTTGGTTCAGTTCTCGACGCAATGGCAGAGCTCGCATATAAGGAAGTGAAGAAGAATGGCGAATTCGTTGTTCTCGGTCTTGGAAAGCTTTTGAAGATTAACCGCAAGGCACGCATGGGCCGCAACCCAGCAACTGGCGAAGCAATTAAAATTGCTGCAAAAACAGTGGTTAAATTCCGTGTTGCAAAGGCAGCAAAAGACGCGGTACTTTGATTTTTAGTCAGCCACACAAAAAACACCACCCGATTTTGGGTGGTGTTTTTTTATGCTTGTCGCTCGTTATTTACAAAAGTGATTGAGTGTAAATACAAGCTCCTCATTTTGTTCGGCCGGACTTTTTTGCAACTCGCTTCCGCGAAGCCAATCCAAATACGCACGATCAATGCGCACAACTTCTTCAAACATTTTTCCGCGATACTTTCCAAAATTTATTGTGATGAGTAGTGTCGGCGTATGTGTGAGCTCAATCATTTTACTCTGCACACCCTCTTCGGTTTGAGAACCATATTTTTCCGCAACCGCTTTTTTCAAATATTCAAACAGGGCTTCAAGCACAAGCACGTCACCGAGAGCATCGTGTGCGGCTGCAGTTACAGTGAGGCCTAAAAAATATCTGAGAAACTGCAGTGTATATTGTTCTGCGATAAAACAGTGGCGCGCGACTCGCAAGGTGTCGATATAATTCTCTGTAATGATCCCCTCATTTTTAAGTACAGTTAAATCAAACGGTGCGTTATGTGCAACAACAATTTTATCGGATAATTCTGCGGCAAGTTCCGCGTGATACGTGCTTCCGATAAACGCCGGCTTGTCAGCAACCATCTCGCTGGTGATGTGATGAACCGCCATCGCACCAAACGAGATCGGCGCAGCTGGTTTAAAATATTCATTAACAGTTTTTCCAGTTGATGGAATTTTGTAGGCGAGCTGCACGAGTCGACGTTCTGGTTCCAGATCCGTTGTTTCTGTGTCAAGAAAAATAATTTGCATATTGTGTAAATTACCACGAATCGCCCATAACCTCAAACTCAAGAATGAGCGGCAAATGATCCGAGACTGGAAGATCCGGAACCTCAAAGGAGGTTACCACGACACCAGGCGACACAAATGCATAATCTGCAAATTCTTGAAATCCTTGAGCGCTTGTTCCGTATTCGGGATGTAACTTTTTTATCAAAGAACCGCGCGTCGTTGTAATTCCAAAATCTTGTATCAAATTTCTAAATCCATTTTCTTCGATCAATTTAATGCTTCTCGTTTCGGGCAACAAATTAAAATCGCCGACAATGATTTTTTCTCCCGGCTCGTTGCGAACAAAATCTAAGATTTTTTTAGTTTGAAGAAGGCGCTCAACAGTGTCTAATTTATGGCCAGGCATAGCTGCTCCGTGTAGATTGCACACGGTCACAATTTTAGAGCCAATCATTATCTGCGTGTGCAACATGTTCGACGGATACGTTTCGAACTCGCCGTGTACATATGAATTTGCTTCACGATAAATAAAAATTTTATCCCACCCAACTACATTTAGATTCTTTTTAATAAACGTCGCATTCCCATAATCAAACCCCGTTCCCCCATCGCCTAAAATAGCGAAATTTTCTTGCACCGGTGCAAAATAATAATTAAATTCAGGAAGCGCTGCAATTAATTCCTCCAACTGATTACTTCGCTCATTTGTCGCCGTAACTTCTCCCGTGTGTGAATGAAATACCTCCTGAAAACAAAAAATATCAGTGTCTGCTGCATGCTGTTTAACAAACTGCATGAATGGCTCAAAAAATGTTGCGCTGAAAGTATTAAGCGAGATTAGCTTCATAAGGCCAGAAACAAATAAAAATCCTGAAAACTATACCATTTTGAATTCAAAAGTGCTACTCTGTACGGTATAGAAATACCCACACCTATGGCTCTCACCGAAATTCTTCTTCGCTATAAATACGCCATAATGGTGCCTATTGCCTTTGCGGAAGGACCGATCGTAACGCTCACTGCCGGATTTTTAGCGCGTCTCGGATATTTTGATATTTTGCCTGCGTTTGCATGCCTCGCATGTGGTGATTTTCTTGGCGACATCATGTGGTATGGTATAGGCTACCGATTTGGAACACGCTTCATAGCCCGTTGGGGGAAATATTTTGGTATAACAGAACACAGTATCGCTTCCGTAAAAAACTTATTTCATCGCCACAAAAATTCGATACTCTTAGCATCAAAAGTTACGATGGGTTTTGGTTTCGCACTCGTAACTTTAATTACCGCTGGCCTTGTTAAAATTCCATTCCGCCGTTTTCTTCTCTTGAATGCCGGCGGTCAAATCGTTTGGACTGCGAGTCTTATAGCAATTGGATATTTTCTTGGAAACTTTTACATTACATTTGACAACTTACTTGGAAAAGCATCCGTTGTTGCATTATTCATCGTGATTTGTTTTGCGCTTTTTGGTTTTGGAAAATATATCCGCGCGCGCATTGGAGATAAATCAAATCTATGATTTCAATCATTGTTCCAACGCGCAATGAAGAAAAAATAATCCGCACCACACTCTCGTCATTAAAAAAACAACTAACACTTGATTACGAACTTATCGTGTCTGACGGAGAAAGCACCGACAACACAATTCTCATCGCGCATGAATTCACAGACTTAGTTGTTTCTCGCGACCCAGCTGCGCCAAAAAATATTGCACAGGGACGAAACGCAGGCGCGCATATTGCTCGCGGTGAATTTTTAGTTTTTCTCGATGCGGATTGCACAATAAAAAATGCAGATTATTTTTTTACGCATGCGCTCAAACAGTTTGAGGACTCACGTGTTGTTGCACTGGCCGCACCCCTCAATGTTTTACCCGAACTCGCAACCTACACGGATCGCGTGATAGAATCCATCATCCAGGCAAACCTTGTTGTCGTCAATAATTTACTACACACGGGCGGCGCACAAGGAGAATTCCAAATGGTCCGTGCAAGCGAGTTCAAAAAAATCGGAGGCTACAATGAACGCCTCGTCGTTTGTGAAGACTTAGATCTGTTTAAACGCCTTGCGCGCCGCGGCCGTACTGTCTTCGACACCTCTCTAACTGTGTACCACACGGGGCGGAGAGCCCATGCGATTGGTTGGCCACATCTGCTTTACCTCTGGTTCGCAAATCAAATTTCTGTGGCGATCCGAGGAAAAGCTTATTCAAAGGAATGGGAACCGCTTCGTTGAACCAAGACGTGTCATTACCTCGTATTCATACCAATTATGCTCATCAGTTTTGTAATCCCCGCATACAACGAATCAAAAAATATTGGCGCATGTATTGATGCAATACAGCAGGAACTGACACGTACTGGCTACGATTGTGAGATTATTGTGGTTGATAATGCGTGCACAGACAATACAGCAATGATTGCAAAAGCGCGCGGCGCGCGTGTTGTTCGCGAAAATCAAAAAGGTCTTGTGTTCGCGCGCGAATGCGGCTATCGCGCTTCAACAGGCGAACTCGTCGCACACATTGATGCAGATACGCGTATTGAAAAAGGGTGGGTACAGTATGCAGCCGATTCATTCAAAAAAAATCCGAAACTCGTCGTGCTCAGCGGTCCTTATACATTTTATGATGGGACTTTTTTTATAAATACGATTACAAGTCTTTTTCATCTTGGTGAATACGCGCTGTATATTCTCAACCGTTTTGTGTTCCGCGCAGGAGGCTTGGTTCAGGGTGGAAATTTTATTATCCGCCGCACAGCTCTCGACAGTGCAGGTGGTTTTAATACCTCAATAAGTTTCTTTGGCGAAGATACCGACATTGCACGGAGATTATATCCGTTCGGGACAATGATTTTCACTTTTAAACTCCGCGCAAAATCGTCTGCTCGTCGACTTAAAGGAGATGGTGTGATTATAACTGGCTGGCGTTATCTGATAAATTTTGTATGGATGATGCTCTTTAAAAGAGCATTCACGAATTCGTACAAAGATTTTCGATAAATAAAATATTTTGTTGATCCTAGCGTCCGCGACGCTGCATCATTGGCCGTTCATCGCCGGTAAATACACGGATCATTTTTGCAAGAATGCTTCCATCCTCTTTCGGTGTTCCTATTACAACGATCGAATCGTCAATTTTCAAGTTGCTGGCATTCAGTTTTGTTCTTCCATTAACTATCGACGTTGTTGATGTTGTCATAACTATCTTTTCAACACCATCGCTTCCTTTAATAATCAACGCGTCACCGTCAATCTTCACGATCGCACCCACGACGCCGTGGCCACCGAAAAAATCATCGCCACGAAAGTCGTGCATAAATCCGCCACGCGCGCCCCCAAACATCCGTGGATATGAATCCGCCCAACGATACGCATGGTTTGCTTTATGAAAACCAACGAACATCCCAACTTGGAACGTAACAAGCACCACCAAAAGTGCGCAAATACCACACGCAACGCGACGAAAAATTTTCGAATCAAACAATTCTTTAATACGCATATGATCGTTTTTTAAGCATTACTAGATATCGCACCACCAAACGGATTGCTGTTGCGAGAACAAGAGTGAGTAAAAATAACTCGGTGATTCGAAGTGCCGGAAATGATTCAAGCAGGGTGAGCGTGTAATCTTGCCATGCGTTCGCTACACTCTGAAAATCAGAAAAGGTAAGCGAAGCGAACTGGAAAAAACCAGATTCAGCGATTTCGCCCACCAAGCCTTGTACAACTGGAATGGCGGCAACAATAACCAAAAAACCGATCGCTGCAGCAGCACCTGCCCTGCGCAACATGCACCCGCGACGAACACGAACAACATGCCCGAGGACTTTCCCGAGCAAATCATGCGGCATCCGAATTTGTACGTTTGTTTCTTCCATAGGCTTGATTCTACTACGAAACCCCCTGAAAGAATGGTGCATGTCCGACAATAGATACGTTATTAAATGGCTCCGATATGACGGCGCAGTTGTTGCAACGCTCGACGATGACGACTTTTAATCGTGTGCACTGGCGCGCCAAGAAGCTCTCCGATTTCACGAAAATTAAACCCTTCAAAATAATAAAGGCTTAAAACTCGCCGAGAAGATTCCGACAAAATTCTGAGAGCTGCAGCAGCAATTCCCGCTCGCGCGTTCAATGCCGCTTGTTCACATGGAGATGGATCGTTTGATTCAAGTGTCTGAGACAGTATATTATCGTCATCCGCTGTATCAAATGCAGAAAAAGGAATGGCACGTTTCTTTTTGAGAACGTCAAGGCAGGTGTTTTTCGTTATCTCCCCGATCAGTGGTCTGAGCGGTTTACCGATATCAACCCGCTCAAGCACACGCCAAACCTTAACAAAAACCATCTGTGTTGCATCATCAGCTTCTTCGCGATCACGCATGTAGCGGAGTGAAAGGTTGTACACAAACGAAATATAGCGCGAAACAAGTGCTGCAAAGGCAGCGTCATCGCCATCCTGAGCACGCGCAACGAGTTCAGCGTCAGTTGCCGTTGATACTTCTAATTGTTTATTTATCTGAGACATACGATAGTCAGTCTACCATACGACCTATGGCCTTGAGCTGTCAAACGCTTATTTTAATTCGCTGCCATCCCTCAAAATTCCGCCCCACTCAACAACAGTAAATCCAGTGCGCGTCTGAGTATGAAATATCTGCGGCTGAATCTTAATCGCTTTCTCAAGTGGCTTAAAATCCATGAGCACGCGAATAACTGTGTCAGGACGTGGAATGATTTCAAGTGGTGCAAAGCGATTCATTGCTGCTGATGTATGAAAACTTACCAGAAAATAAGGCGCACCCTGCATGCGTGGCTCCCAAAATGCTGAGAAATCGCTCGACTCTTTCTGTGAAAGTCCTAATTCCTCAAGCTTTCCCTGCAAAAACGAATGCACATCTCGCGCAGCGACAGCCCAACCACCGACAGGCGAGACATACTCGCCAGCTTTCGCTTCCCAAAATAAGTATGGATATGTTTTACCGTCAGCACGATTGGTAAGAGTGCCGCTCGGATCCGCAACAACATGCCACCCCGCACCAATCGCAGGCTCAGTCTTTGTCAAACGCATACCACCGCGTTCTTCTACTTTAACACTCACCGCCTCACGCTTCTGCGGATACAAATAAATCACCGGCTTACCGAAACCCATATCCGGATAATATTTTGTCTGATGAAACTTAATGAGATGTCCAAAATAATCTTCCCAGAAAAAAACCGGATGCAGCTTCGCGAATGCAGCGATCGAGACTGGAGCTGGATTATCCTTTGGATTATTTTTGTGGTACGGCGTTACCATATCCACGTACTGTTTGTAGGTTGCCTTAAAAATCGGATTCGCTACACTCTTAAATTCATACACAGAAGAAAGTGTTCCGTCCTTGAGCATGCCAACACCCGTTGGCGTTAAATCCGTTGCAATATCAATTGGATGTGCTGTTGTTGCGTCTAGAATTGCCTTGCCTGTTTCCATGCCATCACCGAGTGTATAATCTTCAGTGTTTTCAATTCCACCCTTCCACGTAACATGTACTGCTCGTGTATCAGCATCAACGAATGGCGGCACAACACTATACGTTTCGTATGTTCCATCTGGAAACTTAATTAGGTATCGTGTTATATCTCGCTTATAACTATTCTCTTTGGACTGAACACCGTCGTTCAACTTATATACAACGTGGCCATCCGGCGCCGTGAAAAGAGCCGTAATGTCCTTTGACGAATAAGCATCGGCAAAAAAAGCATCCCCTCTTGTATACGCTGTTAACACGTGGCGAGGATCGCCATCGTTCAGGGTTTCTGGAACTTCCAGCTCAGGTATTGTGGTTGTGCTATCCACTGTAAACGCAGAACGAATAATCCCGGGATTTGGGTAGTCCCCGGAAAATCCAATCATTGAATTTGATTCGAGCCATACAACACCAGTTCCTGTTTTAACAACATGAATAATTTGTGATGGAACCGGCAAATTTTCCTGCACAAATACGGTGTAAAAATCAGCGCCTGCGTATTTTCCATTTTTTACTTTTCCTGTAACAAAATAATTCGCCGAATAGACGCTATTGTCGCTCGTTGTTCCATCTTCTGCTGGTGCCAGCACCGTAAAAAGCTTCAGATCTTCTGCAGGTTTCGGAGCCTGCCATGCGATATCCCCCGCAGCAAGGACGTGCGAATTGTTAGTCACCGGAGCACTGGGAATCGAAGGGATTTGCGCGGTTGGAGCAGGCGCATTAGGAGCTGTTGGCACTGGTTCGGGCGAAAACCGGCGCTCAAGAGCGCAACCGCTTCCTAAAAAAGTCAGAGTTGCTGCCGATATAAGAATTTTGGTTGATAATTTCATAACAAAAAGTCGAGGAAATTTAATTGCTGCGATTATACCACAGCCATTGACAAAACGCTGTAGATGCGCTATAAAACGTGCACGCAGATCAGATCGTCTGGTTCGCTGTTGAAACAAGGAGTTCCTTCATGAAAGCTTTCCGAAACGTGCTGCTCATCGGCGTATCATTCATTATAAGCAGTGGCTGTTCTAGTCCAGACTCAACCGTCGGCGGCCCGAGCGATTCGGTCAGCCCAGATGGAACACTTTCCGGCGACGCATCGGACGATGGTCAAGACGTCGCCACGACAGACGCAGGGCCTCCGCCCTGCAAAAGTGACGCATTCTGCGACGATGGCGAGGTGTGCACGATCGACACCTGCGACAGCGTTTCGGGTCAATGCGTCCACACACCGTGGAGCGGCCCGTGCGACGATGACGACGCATGCACTGACGGCGACAAATGTTCGATCGGCAAATGCAAGTCGGGCAAGTCAAAGCAATGCACGGACAACGATCCCTGCACAGCTGACACGTGCGTGGCGGGCGAATGCACACACAAAGCACTTGACGAGTCGGCGTGCGATGACGGAAACGCCTGCACAACGACCGACAAGTGCGTGAACGGCGTCTGTAGTGGCACGACAAAATCGTGCGACGACAATAATCCGTGCACCGTTGACTCATGCAGCAAATCAACCGGCAGCTGTTCAAATCAGCAACAGGATGGCGCGCTGTGCGACGATGGAAATGTGTGCACGGTTGGTGATATTTGCCAGGCAGGTAAATGTGCAACGGCCCAAAAAGTGTGCAACGACGGAAATCCGTGCACGAGCGATTCGTGTGATCCGCAGCTCGGTTGCGTCTTTACTGACTCACAGGGCGGCGACTCATGCGAAGACAGTGACCCGTGCACAATCGGCGACAAATGTATCAACGCAGCGTGCCAACCTGGCCCGAAGAAAACCTGCGATGACAATAACATTTGTTCAAACGATTGGTGCGACAAAACCACGGGCGACTGCCAACACGCCATCTCCGGACAGATTTACTGCTCGGACAACGATGCCTGCACCTTCCAAGATGTATGCCTCGGCACAGCCTGCAAAGGTACGCCGAAAAACTGCGACGACGGAAACGCATGCACGGAAGACGTGTGTACGGCGCAAGGTGGTTGCGACCACAAGGCCTCGAGCGGCGCGTGCGATGACGGAAACCCGTGTTCAGTTGGCGACACCTGCAAAGGTGGTCTCTGCTCGGGAACGCTCAAAACATGCGACGACAATAATATTTGCACGACGGACAGTTGCAGCTATGTGAGCGGCAGCTGCACGTACACGCCGTACAACGGAAATCCGTGCGACGACAAAAACTCGTGTACGGTAAAAGACACCTGCATCCAAGGACAGTGCTTCGGCGACGCCCTTGTGTGCGATGATCAAAACCCCTGTACGACCGAATTCTGCAACCAGGCAACTGGGAATTGCACCGTTACGCTGCTCAGTGATAATATTCAGTGCAGTGACAGCAACAACTGTACGCTCGGCGACACCTGCAAAAGTGGTGTGTGCGTTGGCAAAAGCAAGAATTGCGACGACGGAAATCCGTGCACGAGCGATTCCTGCCCACCAGCAACCGGCCAATGCGCAAACAAAACGGTCGCCGACGGTATCGCGTGTAATGACGGGTCAAACTGTACTACAGGCGACACATGCAACGGCGGCTCCTGCGTCGGCATCACCAAAAACTGCGACGACAATAACAAATGTACCAGCGACGCGTGCGATGCATCGAACGGCAAGTGTAAAAACGAGCCATTCATACCATGCGTGCCCTAACCAGCCTGGCGGCGAACGCGCTCGAATCCCCCCTCTAGCGCCTCGCTCAGCCTGCGGCCGTCTGACTCAGATTTTCTTCATCTGTTTCATGCGGCCGCTTTTTCTTTTCTTCGACATTGACTTGCTCACTGTTTAGTGGTAGTGTATGGGGTCTCAACTTCGGCGCGCAGTGCGCTTGAGCTTGAGTCACTGGGAGAGTCAGACGATGTTTAAAAAACTTACACAAGAATTCCTGATTTCTGTGCTCGTGTGGAGCGCTTTGCTCGAACTGTTCGGCATGAGCGGCTGCTCTGAGGACGTGACAAATTCGGGCCCTGGCGGTATTGCTGAAAATGATGCTGCAACAAGCCTCGACACGTCGCGTTTAAACAACGACGCAGCGATCAAGTTCGCGGACGAAACCACGTCAGTGCCGCAAGGGACGGACGCGGTTTCGAACGACAGCGAAGTTGCTATAATCGAACCAGGATCGTTCGGCGCGCCGTGTACAAAAAACACGGACTGCAACTCGACGTATTGCATCGAGACATCTGCCGGTAAAGCCTGCACAAAAACGTGTGTTGATTCATGCCCGAACGGTTTTGCGTGTGTGCAAAATTCATCGGGTGGCGGCGACAATGCCTATATTTGCGTCGATCGATTCGCGCGTTTGTGCGATCCATGCACAACAAACACTGATTGCGCGACGCAAAGCAATGGCGACAATGTATGCCTTTTGTGGGGCGACGCCGGAAGTTTTTGCGGCGTTTCGTGCATGGCAGACTCGGATTGTGCGGACGACTTCGGTTGCGCCACATATAAGGATGAGAAAACAGGCATCGCGTCGAATCAGTGTCGTCCACTCGGCGACGCAGCGTGTTCCTGCAGCCCGCGTGCACAAAAGCTCGGTCTCAAAACCAATTGCGTAAACACGGGTGTCAAAGGCGCTTGTCGGCCGGGATCGCGCGCATGCAGCGCTTCTGGTCTCAGCTCCTGTTCTGGTTCGCCTCCAACTTCAGAGAAATGCAACGAAATTGATGACGACTGCAACGGCGCGACCGACGAAGGTTTGTGCGAAGACGGCAATAGTTGCACATCAGACGTGTGCAACACCGACGGCTCGTGCAAACACAAACAGCTCGATGGTGTTCCCTGTACTGATGGAAGTGTGTGCACCAAAAAAGACACCTGCGCATCGGGTGTTTGCGTCGGTGGCGACTTCCTCAAATGCGTGGACAACGAAGTGTGCACATCGGACGAATGTGATCCGGTAACCGGCTGCTACTTCAAACCAGCGCCCGGCCCGTGCGACGACGGCGATGTCTGCACGCTGAGTGACACATGCTCGCTCGGTAAATGTTCGCCTGGCACAGAACAAAAAAAGTGCGGCGACACAAATCCCTGCACGCAAGATCTGTGCAATCCGACAAAGGGGTGCTACCACACCTCGAATGACAACGCGCCCTGCGAAAGCGACGGCAAAAGTTGCACGCTCGACACCTGCAAAAGTGGCCAGTGCGTGCATTTGCCTCAAGGATCAGGGTGTAAATAACTACGCGAAAGCACGCGCATCGACAGTCAATAGTCCGCAGTCGCCAATTTCTTTCGAGAAATGGTGGGTGCGGATTTTTTATTTCAACTTACCGCAGTGGTCACTCCGCGATATTCATTTTTTAGAAATGGGTTGCACATCTCAAGAACAGCCTGAGCCTGGGCCTCTCCCCAATCCGCACTTGGTACACTACGGTATCCTGGTAAATAGCTGCCGATCAAAAGACTACAGCTATCTCCCCCACTCCTCCAATCATTGATTACGCGATTGTGCTGGTTCAAATTTGTTGTTAACAAGGTAAGCCAATCTTCCGGCGTTAATCCACGCTCATGCGTATACAGTGAATTTGATAAAAGGCTCGACAAGTACTCATCTGGCGAATGACCAGCCTCGATTTGTTGGCGGCCTCCTTTTATTGCGCCCTTTTCTGTGCTTGGGATTTGTATATCCTCCTGAATAAGCAAAACATGAAAGCCAGAAAACGGAGAACTTGCATCAGGCTCTTCAAGCAATTCAGTTTTTGTCCTACCATCATTTCCTGTATTGGTAAACGATTTAGGATAATAGAGCAAATTATTGGTTGTATCACTTTCAACAAAACCCGCTACCGTAAAAAGCGGTGTTCTTATATCGAGCTCTAATTCGCTGCCATCCTCTCGTAAAAGTTTGTTTTCCATCACGTGTTTGAGTAAAACTTTTTTTGTTTTTTCTCTGAGACTGTCGAGTGATGTTCCAAACGGCACAATAAGCAGCCGTGTAAATCCTTGATCTATTTTTTGTTTGATATTCGGAATTGAAAGAAAGTGTTTTGTAATTGCTTCTGCGCTCGGAACTTCATAAAATTTATTGTCGATTGCGGTGAGACCAAGTTTCCCATCTTTTGTTTCTAGAAAGCTTATTTCCTGAAGAGATTTTATTTGCACTGCATATTTTTTTTCAATCATTTTTTCAAAACTGAGTGCAAAGCCGTCACGAGAAAGAGAATCTTTTGACGCGACAGCTTCTGCCGCAAGAGCTTTGAGTTCTTCGAATGATGTATCAACCGACTTACTGTGCCCTGCTCTGTTATCGCCTAGAATTTTGCGATATTTATGCACACCTCCCTCGCCTAAAAGACTTCGAACAATCCCCTCATTCTTAAGAGGGTCTGTGTCTTCTAATTTCGGCAGCGGTTTTTCAAAAGGATTAGGAAGCATGGGAGCAGTATAACACCTGAATGAACGTATACTCAAAAGTAAAAACTATTACTTCGACGGGGGCTGTCGTTTATCTCCCCCTGAGAAGTAATAGTCTTTACTTTTGAGCGTGTGTTAAATCGGTGTATTGAGCTATTCATAAACTTCCGAATCCTGTTGAAAATAAAAAAGGCGGGTGCGAATCAATCACACACCGCCCTAATACACCACTGTTACCGGAATTTTCGCAGCTACAACCGCATCATCAACGATCGATGGCACATATGCCAAAACGTTGCGTGGAAGCTTTTCGAGAAATCCGCCGAAGCCTTGCGATGCAAGAAGTACGGCGAGGCGCTCATACTGCTCGCGAGGCGGCTCAACTTTTTTTTCACGCCAGACGAGACGAGGTCGATCGCCGCATTCCCGATATGCACGGTTCAGTGCAGAACGAATGAGCTCATGAACACGCAGCGCTCGCTCTTTCTGTGCAACATGCTTGCGTACGGGATTTCTTTTCGTTTCAGGATCATACGGCAGCAGCAGCTCTACATGCTCTGGCACATAGAACAGCGCATTCGCAAGTTGCTCATCTTTGTACTTACCGCTTGCCAAACCTTGGATTAGGGCCTTGGCTGACAAAAACAAGTATCGCTGAGATTGCATTTCTTTCGCCACTCCTCAATTGCTGGAAAATAACTGCCTCTAGGTTCAAAAATTCCCTAGGTCACAAATGATAGCACGCATCTGTATAAATGTCAATGCCCGCACCGTCGGTATTGACCATGCTCTGCGGGCATGATACGGTTAAAAACCCCAAACAACCAGAGGAGTTCTCGTGTTCAACGCATATGTAGAAGGAAAGTTGCGTTTGGCCATCACTCGCTGTGTTCTGTACATAGAACATTCACTCACGCATGGAGCCGTCTCTATTCAAACTGATGGTCGCTGGTATGGACTTATCTCTGCACCACTCATGAGGATAATGCGAACGTACTTGAGGTCTCCTGAGCGACTTGCCGGAGCATACCGAGCTTACCGCGGGCTGGCGCTTGAAATCGTTGGCAAAAGCACCCACAAAGAAGCGCTAAAAATATACCTGAACCAAATAGTCCTACCACATTTCGTCGAAAAATTCGACGTTGCTGAACCTGATGAAGAAATCTCAGAATTTCGTCGACGTCGTGAGGAAGATGGCGGACCTGAACTGGTTCGCGCGTGGCATACGTTGTTTTCCGACTTTGCAAATTCGATATAACGTAACAGGTTTGTCCAACAAACCAGCTCTGCCCCGCACCATGTGCCCCGCAGAGCTGTTTTTTTATGTGCTCTGTGTTACCATGTCCCTGTCTTACAGCAGATCACCTTATGATTTCAAATATACGCGTGCTCATCGTTGGAGCCGGACGAATTGGTCAAGCATTTCACTACATGACTGAAAAACAAGGCGCGAGCGTTGAACTCTGCGACAGCGAAATCGGAAAATGTCCAAATCAACGACCGCTTATAGAATCTGTTCCAGAAATGGATATTCTTTTTTTATGTATTCCTTCGTGGACAACACGAGATTTTTTAACAGACATCCGCGCCGTCCTCCGGCCTGACACAGTCGTGATTAGCGTTGCAAAGGGTATTGAAAAAGGAACACTCAAAACCGTAAATCAAATTGTCAGCGAATCCCTCCCCGCTGGCCAGCCGTGGGGGCTCATCATAGGCCCGATGCTTGCTGAAGAAATTACACTTGGACAAGGAAGTGCGGGGGTTCTTGCAAGTCCTGACGCGCGGGCGATTGCGCTAGTTCGCAGAGTAATCGATGCAAAAGATTTACGACTCGAACAAACGCGCGACGCGCGCGGCGCAGCGCTGTGCGGCGTATTAAAAAATATTTTTGCACTTGGACTTGGTATCGGTGACGGGCTTGGCTGGGGTGCAAACCGGAAGGGTTGGCTCATGACGCACGCGATCCGCGAAATGCGTGCCATTGTTGCACTGCTCGGCGGCGACCCTGAGACAGCTGACGGCCCAGCAGGTTTAGGCGATTTGGTTGCAACCGGAACAAGTCCTTATTCACGCAATCGTGCGACCGGCGATCAAATTGTAAAAACTGGAGAGATGAATCCGCTCAGTGAGGGTTATGTTTCATGTTGCTCTTTACGTGAGCTTCTAGGCGCGCGTGAATCTGAATTTTTATTTCTTTCTGTAATTTTATCAGTTGTTTTGGATAAAGCTACCGCCTCTGAGCGCTACACAACTTTGCTTCTGGACACGCGATATTAACAGCGATATTCAAGCTTGTGGCGTATTTTTTTTTACACTGATAGAATGGCCCTATACTATGAAACTCCTAGCTATTGAAACATCGTGCGACGACACGGCGATCGCAATTCTGGACTGCTCGCGTGGTCGTGTTCGCGTTCTTGCAGAAATGACGGCATCGCAAATTCCGATTCACCGGCGCTACGGCGGCGTTGTTCCTGAGGTCGCGGCGCGCGCGCATGCGCAAACAATCGTGCCACTTATCACCGAAGTTTTTGAATCGATCGGATTAAAATTTTCGAGCACAGGAAAAAAACCACCCATCGACGCAATCGCAGTAACGTGTGGTCCAGGCCTCGTCACAAGTTTGTGGGTTGGCGTTACAACGGCGAAAACACTTGCGTGGCAGTGGGGCGTTCCGCTCTACGGAGTGAACCACATGGTCGGACACATTTTTTCATCGCTCGTCGAGCGTTCACTTCCAAAATTTCCCGCGCTCGCACTCATCGTTTCAGGCGGCCACACAGAATTAGTCTGGATGAAAAATGAACGGTCGTGGAAAAAAATTGGTAGCACACGTGACGATGCTGCTGGCGAAGCGTTCGATAAATTTGCGAAGCTCCTCGGACTTCCCTATCCTGGCGGCCCTGAAATTTCACGTTTTGCTCTCAAAGGCAACGCACAGGCAATTGAATTCCCGCGTCCAATGATCCGCGAAGAAAGTTTTGATTTTAGTTTTGCTGGACTTAAAACTTCAGGGCGAATGTGGATTGAGCGACAACAAAAAATAACTCCTAACATGCGCGCTGATGCATGTGCATCGTATCAACAGGCTATTGTTGATGTGCTCATATCAAAAACGAAACGCGCTGCTGAAAAATTACATCCGAAAACAATTATTCTCGGTGGCGGCGTTGCGGCAAATGATGCGCTGCGCGACGCGCTCAAAAAACAATTCGGGTCTGCTCCGGGAATCGAACTTATTATTCCAGAAAAACGTTTTACCACGGACAACGCAGCGATGATTGGCGCGGCTGCATTTTTTACAGGCACTAAATTTAAAACATCATGGCGATCTCTTGTGGCAAACCCAGCGTTTGAGATACAATAAAAACATATGCAACACTCACTCATGGAAATCGAACAGTTATTTAAGAAGAGTTGGGACAACTATAAACCGCGCGCGGGCGTTCTTGCAGGAGGCATGTGTGTCTATGTACCCGTCATGCTTGTACTTAGCGCAATTGCAGTGTGTATTGGCTTGTTTTACTCAAAAGGTTTCAATACAACTGCTCCGGAATTAATGCTCACAAATTTTATTCCAGTTATTTTTGTTCTTGGGGTAATTATTTTAGCAGGGTTGTTCATTGGTCCCTGGATTTCCTCGTATCAATATGGCGTCGCGGATAGCGAAATTCCTGTTGGTTTTGGTGTGGCTATTCGCCTTGGATTTAAAAATTATGCGCGGATGCTTGGGCTTGCGCTGGTTCGCTTTGCAATGATTGTTATACCGATTGCTTTTGTCGTTGGTTTTTTTATGATTCTCGGACACCCTGTGTTGGCCATGATTGCCGGAATTGTTGTTGGACTTTTAGTTGGTGTCGCCCAGCAGTGGTTTGGCTTCGCAAATGTATTAATCGTACGCGGCATGGGCGTATGGGAGGCCCTCGTTCATAGCGCACGAATAACGAACACACACTGGTGGGGAATTTTATTCCGCCGAATTCTTGCAATGGTTCTCATTTCTGCTGTTCAGCTTGTCGGACGGATCGGGTTACAAATGTCACTGTTGTTCGTTGCGCGACCAATTCTCGCAATCGTTCTTGGAATTATTTTTACTGTCCCCCTGTTTCTGATTTACGTGTTTGTCTGTGTTCCATGGTTAATCATGTTTAACAAGACACTTTTCGACGATGTTACAAATTCATTAACTATTTAGATCGGTTCGTGCTCTACTTACGATTTCTGAACGCACGTGCTACCGAAAAGTTCGGTTACTAAATCTTCAACTTCTGGTTTCCACCCGACTGTAATTCCTGTTTCAACAATTCGGCGCTGCCCGTTCGCCACAACGGAAATATACACGCGCGTCGATCCCGAGTTTGTTTCAAGAATTGATTTTAATTTTATTTTTGCATCAGCACTCGCGTCTGGCGGCAATGCAATGGTGATTGAAAAACAGGGCACCTCGCTCACAGCAGAATATGTCGGCTGTGGCGAATCTTGTTCCTGCTTTTCCCGCTTAAAAAATTTATAATTATTTGACCGAGGTTTAAAATTAACAATCATGTCTTTTGCTTCCTGAATATTTTCAGGCGTAAGCGTCATTGCCTGCTCAATAAATAATTTATTGTCTCCTGGATCGCTCCCCCGTCGCGCAATCATACAAATACATTTGTGCAATTCCCAAACAGCCTCGGTTTTTTCAAATGTTTTTGGAAAAACCATTATTTCAACACTGCCCGTTAAATCTTCAATCTTTGCCGTCATCATAGCATCACGATTTTTTGTCCATTTCTTTTTTGCCTCAGAAATGAGACCGCACACCGCAACATACGAACCGGCCGGCTCGGCCTCAATAGAAACAATTTCTTTATAGACACCTTTAAGCGCAATCGCAAAATCTGCAAATGGATGTGATGAAATATACAAACCGATTAATTCTTTTTCCCATTTTAATTTATCAGCAATTTCAGCGAGCGGCGCAAGCTGAAGTTTGAGTGTTGCCGCAGGAACGCCCATAAGTCCGAAGAGTGATCCCTGGTTACTCTCGGATTGTTGTGTTGCCTCTCGCGCGAACACAAGCATGCGCTCAACATTTGCAAGAAGCGTTCCGCGATCGCCCCACATATCCATGGCGCCGCACTTAACCATGCTTTCGAGAGATTTTTTATTGAGATCTTTGTCAGGAACTCGGCGAAGAACTTCGGAAAGCGAGGTGAATGGCCCGCCAGCGCTTCGCTCTTTAATAATCATTTCAGTAATGTGCGCACCAACATTTTTAATTGCTGATAAACCAAAACGAATATCTTCTTTCCCATTTTCATCTTTAACAACAGAAAATTTCTCAAGACTTTCATTCACGTGTGGTGGCAACACACGAATTCCCATGCGTTCACATTCATGCACGATCTCTGTCAATTTTTCCAGATCGTCGCTTTCAGCGGAAAGCACCGAGCACATGTACGACGCGGGATAATTCGCCTTGAGATATGCTGTTTGATATGCAACAACGGCATACGACGCTGCATGTGCTCTACCAAAACCATATGCAGCAAACGGCTCGATGAGTTGCCACAAAAAATCTACATTTTCGCGCGACA
>CALRDW010000008.1 GCA_943355025.1 Candidatus Magasanikiibacteriota bacterium
CCCGAAAAGTTATTAATTACGAAACACCGTATGAAGCTTTTACTAAACTTGTTGCGTTAGAAGGTTGAGACTGCCCTCTATAAAAAAACCCTGACGTTAGTGTTAGTTACAACATGAACGTCAGGGCTACACTATTATTTCCGCTGAACAAGCTGACTGCGAACTTCTGCAGGTCTCTCAAACAACGACTTTGTCTCTGGCGTTACCGCACTGCCAAGTTCGCCTAGAATGATATCCTCATAGCCCTGCCAGAGATAAACGGAGCCGAGCAACCGCAGCACCTGCACTTCGATTTGTCGCACACGTTCACGTGTAATACCAAATATCTCTGCGACCTGCTCGAGTGTCTGAACTTCTGTGCCATCAAGACCAAACCGCTTAATCATAATCGTCCGCTGTTTCGGACTCAGCAACTCAGACTCAATAATCCATGCACATCTCGCTTTAAGCGACAGGCGCATAATTTTTTCGTCCAAGCGCTCATAAAACCCGCCAATATGCACGAGCGCGGCCTGCTCAAGCAATTGATTCTTCTGTATTGAGTACGCCGAGCCTTCGTCATCCTCCTGCGGTGCATCGAGCGAAACATACCGCGCTGCTCGAATCTGATTCGCGTGAAGAATCAACTTAAACTTAAACAAGGATAAACCCATTTTTTCGCGCAGCAGCTCTTCTTCATCCTGCCCTTCTTTGATGAGAGTCTGACGAGAAACCTTTTTATATTTCTGCATCTCCACAGTGATGCCCGTCGGCAACAAAATTTGGCCGCGAGAACTAACGAGCAAACGAATATGCAACTCAATCCACCATTTGGCATACGACGTGAGCGTAAAACCCCGCGACGGCTCAAATCGCTGGATTGCTTTAAGCAGTCCCTCATTTCCAGCCTGGACGAGATCCTCGAAGTCAACCATGACATCACGCTCGCGCGAATCTTCACTACATGCCCATGCCCACTGCTTTACAATAGAAAGCACAAACGGTTGATTTGCAGCAACAAGTTGTTCCAGGGCACGACGCGCTTTTTTTGGGTCCTGCGATGCAAGTCCCGCAAGAAACTCCCCATTTTTAGTAAACGCTCGCAGCTCCCCATTCTCTCCATGCACCATATCGGAACGTGGCAAAATTTCTTCGCCAAAAAGACCGAGTCCGTGCGCCATAAGCCGTCGGCGAATAAATCGAATAGTCCGAGCATTAATCTCTTTTTTAGCCAGATCACGCACTGTTTGCGCTGCAAAATCTCCAAGCACCAAAAACCCAAGCGGCCCAAATTGGTCCACTATTTTTTGACTAAAGCCCGCGTCAATCAAGGCCACTTGGTGCGGATCCACGATTTCATCTGCCATGAATCACCCCCGAACGTTTGTCTGCTCCGCCAACCTGAGGCGGGATACCTCAGGGTAGACAGTTTTTATGAATTCGTCAAGATGGGCTTGCCCTGTTGACCATACCCCCCAAGGGGTATATGATGTAATTATATGTACACTGCACAAAAACCATATCTCCTTCGCCGTCTTAAAATTATTGAGGGTCAAATTCGCGGACTTCATGAAATGATTGAGAAGGATGCGTATTGCATTGATGTCATAACGCAAAGTTCCGCAGTCAAACAAGCGCTTTCAAAAATTGAGGATATTCTTATGGAAAATCATCTTGCGCATTGCGCTATCAATCAAATAAAAAATGGAAAAACAAAAAAGGCTGTTGATGAGATTTTAAAAGTTTACAAGCTTAAACGAAAATAATTTTATGACAACAGAAACTTTTCCAATCATCGGCATGCACTGTGCATCATGCGCGGGCATCATTGAAAAAACGCTTAAAAAAACAACGGGCGTAGAATCGGCGGAAGTAAATTACGGAACAGAAACTGCAAAAATAACATTTGATAATTCGAAAACAAAAATACAAACACTTTCAAAACAGATAGAACCTCTTGGATACTCAATAAAAATTCCGGAAGACCATTCAAAACATTTGGGCATGAACGAAACGCACAGTGAAAAACTCGAGGAACTTTCTAACCTCAAAATAAACGTTATTTCAATTATCCCGCTTACGCTGTTTAGTATTTTTGTCATGACGTGGGATATCCTCGCTGAACTTGGGCGCATTTCGCCGCCATCATACACAATCAGAGAGTTATTCCATCATTTACTTCCAATCTTTGCGACATACGCGCTCTTTGTGGTTGGAAAACCATACCTTCTTGGTCTCTATAGATTCTTTCGACATGGAGCAGCAAACATGGACACACTCATCGGTCTCGGAACGTCAGCTGCGTTTCTCTACAGCTTGGCAATTACAGCATTTGAAGAAACTCTGCGCCCATTTATTAATGTAAATCATACATACTACGATGTAACAATCGTCGTGATTGCATTTATTACATTCGGAAAATATTTGGAAGCGCGATCAAAATTAAAAACGGGCGATGCAATTGAAAAATTATTAAATCTCCAAGCAAAAACTGCGCTTATGATTCATGAGGGCGTAGAAATGGAAATGCCCGTTGAACATGTGAAGGTAGGCGACACAATCATTGTAAAACCGGGTGGAAAAATTCCTGTTGATGGCGTCGTTATTGACGGCACATCATTTGTTGATGAAGCACTAGTAACCGGAGAACCAATGCCGGTTGAAAAAAAATTAGGTGATACGGTTATCGCTGGCACGCTTAATACAGCTGGCACCTTTATGTTTCGTGCAACAAAAGTTGGTTCAGAAACAATGCTTGCGCACATTATAAAAATGGTACGCGACGCGCAAGGAAGCAAGGCGCCGATTCAAGCACTCGCAGATAAAATTTCGAGTGTCTTTGTTCCGACTGTGTTGGTAATTGCTTTCGTGACTCTTGCTGCATGGATCCTAGTCGGCACACAATATTTCGGATTTGCACAAGCGCTTTCTTATGGTCTCACATCGTTTGTCGGCGTCCTCATCATAGCCTGCCCGTGCGCACTTGGCCTTGCGACGCCAACTGCAATTATCGTCGGTGTTGGCAAAGGCGCCCGTGCAGGAATTCTCATCAAGGATGCTGCAACACTCCAAAAATTACATAAAGTGACCACTATCGTTGTTGATAAAACAGGAACGATAACACGCGGCAAACCAGAATTTATCTCTCTTGCAAATTTCTCCGACAAATCAGATCTGGAATTAATGAGCATTATCGCATCTCTGGAAAACAAATCCGAGCATCCGATTGCGCATGCAATATTAACATATGCAGCGGAAAAAAACATTCCAATATCTACACTGACACAATTCGAAGCGCTTAGAGGAAAAGGCGTGCGCGGCACGCTTGCGGGAACCGAATACGTTGCTGGCAGTCTCGCGCTTATTCACGAGCTTGGATTAAATTTCAACACAACACGCTTTGAAACAGAGGCGCGTACCGGTAAAACGCCGCTCATCATCGCGTCGCGCACAGCTGTGCTTGGTGTTTGTCTCGTTGCCGACGCGATAAAACCAGAGGCTGCGGCTGCGATAAAAGATTTACGCGCGCTCGGCGTTACTGTGCTCATGGTAACGGGAGACACAAAAAATACGGCTGAATATATTGCTGCCCAAGTTGGTATTACTTCTGTAATTGCGGAAGCCTCGCCAGAGAGGAAGCTCGACACAATAAAAGAACTCCAGTCGCGAGGCATTGTTGTTGCAATGGCAGGCGACGGTGTAAATGATGCGCCTGCACTCGCACAGGCAGACGTTGGTATCGCAATGGCAACAGGCATCGATGTTGCAATAGAAACAGCGGGAATAACATTGCTCCACGGCGACATATCAAAAATTGTACAGGCGATTCGCCTATCAAAAATGACCATGACAGGGATTAAACAAAATTTATTTTGGGCATTCGCGTACAATGTCATTGGTATACCTCTTGCAGCGGGGTTATTTTATCCAGTTTTTGGCTGGCTCCTTAATCCAGTGTTTGCAGGGCTCGCTATGGCATTCTCAAGTGTGTCTGTTGTTGGAAATTCGCTCCGTATCAAAACAAAAAAATTATAGCTATGGAAAAAACGTATACATTCTACGTGACTGGCATGCACTGTAGCGCGTGTGTGCTCATGACAGAAAGTGAATTACAAGATGTGCCTGAAATCACGCATGCGAAAACATCACTTGCTACAAATACAGCTGAGGTGACAGGAAATTTTGGCGACAAACACATAACTGACATCGCGGCGGAGCTTTCGAACGTGCTTTCAAAACACGGGTACTCCCTTTCTGTCGAACAATCTGCAAAGAAAAAAAAGTGGGGTGAATTTAAATTTGCTGTGCCAATCGCCGCTCTGTGTGTGGCGGTATTTATTGCGCTACAAAAATTAAACATCGTAAATATTGTTGATACCCGATCGGTTACCTACGGAACATCTTTTCTAATCGGCATCATAGCCTCGCTTTCGACATGCCTGGCCGTTGTCGGCGGTCTTGTGTTGTCAATGTCAGCAACATTTGCAAAAGAGGGCGACAAAATTAAGCCGCAATTATTATTCCACGCTGGACGCATCGGTGCATTTTTTGTCCTAGGCGGCGCAATTGGTGCGCTTGGTTCAGTTTTTATTTTAAGCACGCGCGCATCACTTATTTTGGGCTTCCTCATCGGTGGTATCATGCTGCTATTGGGTATAAATTTGCTCGATATATTCGACGGCGCAAAAAAATTTCAACCAGCACTTCCGCAGTGGCTGTCACGCCGCGCACTTGGGCTCTCAAAAATAAACCATCGCCTCACACCGCTCCTCGTTGGCGTTGCAACGTTTTTTCTACCGTGCGGCTTTACCCAATCAATGCAAATTTATACACTCTCAACACACAACTTCCTGACCGGTGGTCTAACAATGCTCGCTTTCGCACTTGGAACACTCCCCGTCCTTGCACTCATGAGTTTTAGCTCGCTCAGCATTCAAAAAAGCTCTCAGTCTGGTATTTTTTTCAAAACAGCAGGCCTTGTTGTGATTCTGTTTGCGCTCTTCAATATCATTAATAGTCTCGTAGTAATCGGACTTATACCACCCGTGTTTAATTTTTAGTATACTTATTATATGAAAACATCCTTGCTTATCACACTCAGTGTCGTAAGTCTCGCAGCACTCAGTTTTTATATTGGCACGCGTGCACCATCACAAAATGACGCTGCTTCACAGCCTGTTGAAAATGTCACCACTGTTTCAGGAAAACAGATCATCGAGATTCATGCAAAAGGAGGTTATCAACCACGAAAAAGTTCGGCCCGTGCAGGCATTCCGACCGTTCTGCGTTTTGTAACTGACGGAACATTTGATTGTTCCTCGACCGTTCGAATTCCGAGCATGAATATTTCTCAAACACTTCCTCAATCTGGTGCGACAGACATTGCACTCAATTCGCCGGCTGCTGGAGCGCTTCGAGGAACGTGTGGTATGGGTATGTATCAGTTCTCAATTGATTTTCTATGAAATTAAGTAAAAATGTTGCAACAGTACTTGAGATACTTCACGATGAAGTGTGCGGAGATGCGCGTGCTGCACTTAAAAAAATGACGGCTGATTACACGATGACATGGATGTATAACGGTGCAACAACACTATTTCCACATGTCAAAGTTGATGCAGCCCAGGGGCTCGATGACGCATATAAAATCAAGGGACGACAATACGAAATCAAAAATATTGCAGAGGGAAAAAATGTTGTGATGATTGAAATGATAGAAAGCTACCCAGATTCAAAAACAAAAAAAGTGTATCGAACGCCATTGGTCATTGTTCTAGAAATGAAGGGTTTAAAAATTCGTACGGGCCGCCATTATTGCGATCCGCGCATTTCCTATTTACACCTCGAAAAAAATAAAATTAAAAAAGCATTTAAAAACTCATCCTCTCAAACAATGCTCATTAAATAGAAAATCTATCCACAATCATTCCACAACCACGCCTCTTGACAAATAAAGTTTTTTATGCGACCCGTTAGTGAAGTGCGCGGCACAATCGCTTCGTACAAAACAAAGGAGAGTGGTCAATGAAGTATCCTATTTTTTTGTGCGTTGGCAGTATTTTTTGTGTCACGAACTTTGGTGCTGTTGGGTGCTCGGGCGAATTTGCTGATGAGTTTATGCGCCAGGCCGGCACTACGACGGAACATGGCGATTCGACAGAGAGCGCCGATCTTTTGCCGTCGAACACCGGTGGACTTCCGACAAACGCAGTTCCCCCTGCTTCGTCATGCACAACAACGGCCGCCGAGGAAGACAAGGACGGCGACGGTATTCCCGCGGGTTTGGATTGTGATGATTACAATTCAGATACGTATCCTGGCGCGTACGAGTTGTGTGACTATGAAGACAATGATTGCAACGGCGAAATCGATGAGAATTGGAAAATTATCTTCGGAAAATTTTTCGGGCAACCATGCAGCTCGCAAGCGCTCAACGGCTGCGTGAGCGAAGGTATTTGGTCGTGCGATGCGTCACATGACTGGATTGAGTGCGACGCATCGCCGGAAACCCCGTCGCCAGAAAAATGCAATGGTCTCGATGATGATTGCAATGGGATCACTGACACGGACGCATGGCCTCAGCTACACACCTGCTGCAATGGAACCACATCCGATGGGCCGTTTATTGGTACGTGGGAGTGTGATTCATATTCGGAAGACATTGCCTGCGCGGCGACCTACGAAGACGACGAAGCTCCTACTACTTGCGGCGAGTAACTTTGGCCCACCTGCGAATCGACAAACAAACATGTCGATTCGCAGGTCTTTTTTCAGAAAAAAAGAGTGCATTGCAGGCAGTCGCGCAACACGTCATCGTGCGACGCGATACAATATAATTCCACCAAAGTCCCCGACAGGTTGTAATTGCTCAAATTCCTTTTGTGTAAACCCGCGCAACGGCTCTTCTGCTGCAATAAAATCAATACGATATTTTTTTAACTCACCAAGCACTGGTTCGGCATAAAACGTCGAATATGCCGCGAGAATCTCGTCATGCTTTTTTGAAATAAATGAGCTCTGGCCAGTTCCAAAAATATCATTCCAATCAGAAAAAAAATAAGTTCGAATATCTGAAACATGCGCTGTTAAATACGCATCAGCACTTTGCGGCGTTACTCCATTCATTTGAAGTTCAATCAAATAATTATGCATGATTCGATCTTCTGGCACATTGCTCAGCGGAATCCATGGCGACGTGTATACATCACACTGGCTGAGTGCTGGAATCACTGTCGCGAGTGCAGAATGCTCTCCGTGTGGCCAGACAACGCATGGTGTGCCGCCATGTTCTGTAAGCCATGTTGCGAGAACTTCATATCGCTGTAAATCACCCATTGAATTAACCTCGTATTTATAGCTATCGACCGCAGTCGCTGCATAAATACTGATACACAAAATCACACTAAGTGTAACAAACCACCAGACGCGTGCAGAAATTGGATAAAGAACTCGCGCCAATATAACAAAAACAACAACAATCGCACACGGGATCGTATATTGAACAAAATGATACGGCCACACAGTTCTGCCTGTTATAATTTGTTGGTTAAGAGCAAGAAATGAGCCAAAAAGCATTGCGAGACAGTACCACCACCATGATTTACACGACTTGAGCGTCGCAGAATTACGCGCATATAAATAAATAGTCGCCACAACGAACAAAGCGAGGGCCCCGATCAAAACCCTGTTGAAAAGCGGTGCATGTGTTAAAAATAATCCATTTTTTGCGGCTGATGCACTCCCTCCTGTGCCGCCAATCACACGAAAGAGGCTGTGCCAATACGAAAAACTGACAACAAAGCTGCTCACTAACACGAATCCTGCTTGAAGCGCGACCACCCATCGTTTCTGAATGAGCGCGAAACACAAATATGTGCCAACAATTGCAAGAGCAACACCCCAGCTGAAAATGTAAAACACCATCGCGCCAGCAAGCACACCACACATGGCTGCCGCCAACCATCTCCACGAATGCGAGCCTTCCTCATAGGCGATCCATGAAAAAATATACAAAAACCCAAAGAGTAAAATTGCACCAAGTATTGGATTGATCGGCCGGACCCACAAAAATGGATGAAACCAGTGTTGATGGCCGCGTGCAAATTCAATAATGTTCCGAAAATCAATGAGATCGTAACCGAGTGTCACAAACAATCCGCCAGCAAGGCCGGTGATTCGCCGTATCCGCGACTCAACCTCAGCGCCACATACACGCCAAATTAATCCATACACCAACAGAAATAACACGAGCGGGAGCAGCGCCTTATACGCAAGAATAACGGAACCGAGCGGCGCGTGGAAAACCCAGACTGGTACTGCGTAAATAAACTCGCCAAGTGGCGGGACAACGGTCTGGGCAGATTTGTATTCAAAAAAGTATGTTGAACCCGAAAAGAGATGCCCTTCAAGAACTTCACGAATCTTGGCTGTGTAATAAAATGAGTCGCTCACCTCAAAATATGGAACCCCGTGGTACGCCGTACCAAGCGCACGAATTGCAAGTTCAAAGGGGGCAATCGAAACGAGCCCTACCACACACGCAATGAAAATTGCAGCCCAATGCAGCGCAAAAAAATTACGGATCTTTAAATAAAGCGTGCGTTGTGGCATACGTGCTGGAATGATACCATACGCCCCCCAAAAATTAAACGCGATCTGCACTCAAAATCCAGTACCTCGGCTTGACGCGCCTTTAATGAATAGCGTAGTATAGGAACGATTACCGAGCTGTCTATGGAACAATCAGTGGCCAAAAAAACAGTATTACTTACCGGCGCGGCAGGCTTTATCGGCAGCCACGTTCTTGAGCATTTTTTCAATAAATACCCAGAGTACACATTTATAGTTTTGGATGCGCTCACCTATGCGGGCGATTATCGAAATATCCCAAAAAATATTGCCGCCTCCCCAAACTTTCGGTTTGTTTACGGCGATGTGCGCAACGCGAAACTGGTTGATACACTTGTCGCTCAGGCAAATATCATTATACATTTTGCTGCTGAAACACACGTAACCCGCTCGATTCATGACGACACCGTGTTTTTTGAAACTGACATTATTGGGACGCAGCGTGTAGCTGCCGCCGTTGTGAACCATCGCGATCACATTGAGCGCTTTATTCATATTTCAACATCCGAGGTTTACGGCACAGCACTGCAGGAAAAAATGAATGAGGATCACCCGCTCATTCCGCAAAGCCCTTACGCCGCAGCAAAAGCGGGCGCGGACCGTCTCGTCATGTCCTATTACATAACATACAAAATCCCGACAGTTATTGTTCGTCCATTTAACATGTTCGGGCCTCGCCAACATCTCGAAAAGGTTATTCCACGGTTTGTAACCAGCTGTGTGCTCGGCGAACCTCTTACAGTCCACGGTACTGGCGACAGTAAGCGAGACTTTACCTACGTTACCGACCTCGCACGCGCGCTCGACATGATTGCGCATGCGCCCGCTGAAAAAGTAGTGGGAGAAATTTTCAATGTTGGCTCAAGCAATGCAATTTCAGTTAAAGACCTTGCCGAGATTATCCCGAGTACCATCTCAAAACTTAACAAACCCGAGATAAAGTTTACTTCGTATGCGGTAAACATCGGAAATCGCCCTGGCCAGGTGTTCCGCCATGAATCCGACAGTTCAAAAATTGAACGCACTCTCGGATGGAAACCGGAAATCTCATTTGAAGATGGAATTGAACGCTGTGTGGCGTGGTATTTGGAAAATGAAGATTGGTGGCGCTCTAAACTCTGGATGCGCTGCGTTCCAATCGAAACCGAAGATGGCAAAATTGAGTTGCACTAGCTCTTGGTGCGGCGCTGCACGATCAGAAGACTAACCCCGACAACATGAAAGTTATTATAACTGGTGCAACTGGGTTCGTTGGCGCAAATCTTGCAGCACGGCTTGCTGAGCGCGGCGATGATGTCTATGTTTTGGTGCGTCGTGAGTCAAAACTTTGGCGTCTCGCCGCAATAAACGAAAAAATCACGCGACACGAAGCGGATCTGTCCGACGCTCCCGCGTTAGAGCGTGTATTTACTGCTGTTAAACCTGAAATTGTTTACCACCTTGGTGTTTATGGGGCATATTCAAGCCAAACAGACGCGGATCTTATTTTAAAAACAGCGATTTTTGGAACTTTGAATTTAATTCGCGCATCTGAGATAGCAGGTGTTCGTGTATTTGTTAATACTGGCAGTTCGTCGGAATATGGAACAAAAGACCACCCAATGTCTGAAGCAGAGATCCTTGAGCCAAACAGCTATTACGCAGTTGCAAAAGCGGCGCAAACATTGCTGTGCCAACATGTTGCGCGCACAAGTCCCCTCGCAGTCATAACACTGCGTCTGTTTTCTGTGTATGGACCATTCGAAGAGCCGGGCCGCCTCGTACCAAATGTAATTAAACTGGCCCTCGCACATGAAAATATCCCGCTAGCTGCGCCGACGGTCGCACGAGATTTTGTTTATATCGACGATGTGGTTGATGCATATATCATGGCCGCAGGACGGCCCGACCTCAGTGGCGAGGTTTTTAACATAGGCAGTGGCGTACAAACAACGATTCGTGATATAACAGACAAAATTTTAGAAGCAACAAGCTCGGCCTCGGAACCGATCTGGGGTGCGTACGGCGGACGCACATTTGATACGAATATGTGGGTTGCGAATATGTCACATACCGCAAAAAAACTTGGGTTCACTGCGCGCACGTCACTTGCTCACGGGATTGCGCTCAGCGTTGCCTGGTTTAAGGAGCACAAGAAATTCTATAACTAATGTATGGTGGTTGATACGAAAAAACACGCGGAGCTCAGCAAATTACTCCAAAAAGACATCCTGGACATGGCGTTTAATAGCAAAACTGGCCATATCGGGTCAGCCTTTAGCATTAGTGATATTTTGACTGTGCTTTATTTTGGTGTGATGAATATTCGGCCCGAGCAGCCACTTTGGTCAGATCGTGATTATTTTATTTTAAGCAAAGGCCATGCTGCAGCAGCGTTATATGCCGTGCTTGCGCGTCGTGGTTTTTTTTCGCCGGACTTACTCGCGGAGTATCGTATTGATGGCGGTAAGCTGCACGGACACCCGTGTCGTGACGCAGCTCCGGGAATTGAACTTTCGACTGGCTCGCTTGGCCATGGATTATCCGTTGGCGCAGGTATTGCGCTCGCAATCTTAAACAAAACCCCTGGCCGCGTATTCGTACTTCTTGGCGACGGTGAATGTAATGAGGGTGTGGTTTGGGAAGCCGCCATGTTCGCGTCAACACAGCGCCTCACTAACCTTATCGCAATTGTTGATCGCAACAAATTTCAAGGCTTTGATGCTGCTGGCGCTGTAGATCTTATGCCGCTTGAAGAAAAATGGCGCGCATTCGGCTGGGATGTGCAGACAGTTAATGGCCACGACACGGTGGCGCTCACAGCTGCGTTTGAGGCGGCAAAAATAAATACAACGACTGGTTGCCCCAGCGTTATTATTGCAGACACGGTCGCAGGCAAAGGGATCGCAGAAGTTGAAAACACCCTGCTCGCTCACTACTACGTCCCGACAGAGCAAAGCTACAAAGATATTTTGACTGCAATTTATGCGAAGTGATTTTGTTGCGCAATTAATTATTGAAATGGAGGCAAACCCTGATATTATCTTTTTAACAGGCGACCTTGGTTTTCATGCGCTCGAGCCTCTCAAAGAAAAATTTGGCTCGCGTTTTATCAACGTCGGCATCGCTGAAGCAAATATGGTCGGCGTTGCTGCTGGTCTCGCGCTCGCAGGCAAAAAAGTAATCACGTATTCAATTGCATCGTTCATGACAATGCGTTGCTATGAGCAAATTCGAACCGATGTCGCATATCACAATCTCGATGTTAAATTTATAGGCGTTGGCGGTGGTTATAGCTATGGAGATCAAGGTGTGACACATCACACGATTGAAGACATCGCAATAATGCGCGCGCTTCCAAACGTCAAAGTTGTGTGTCCAGGATACTCATGGGAAACCACCGAGGCAACAAAGGCTTTGCTCCGCGATACAGGTCCTGTTTATTTGCGTCTCGGGAAAAAAATTCCGCCCACATTCGCTGTGCCAACAGGGCCGTTTGAACTCGGAAAAGGCTTTATTTTACGCACTGGCACAGAAAATGATACAAAAAAAGCTGATGGACTTCTGGTGTGCGCTGGAAATGTTGTCCATACAGCGATAGAAGCTGCGGACATTCTCAGTGCGCAAGGAATCTCTCTCTGCGTCATCAGTATGCCGAGCATCAAGCCGCTCGATACAGCGCTCTTGATTGAAAGCACAACGAATGTCCGCGGCGTATTCACACTCGAAGAAAATAGCGTGATTGGTGGCCTCGGAAGTGCTGTCGCGGAAACACTACTGGCGAGCGACGCGCCAAAAACAAAATTTCACGCATTCGGTCTGCCTGATAAATTCATAAAAACTGTTGGCAGTCGTGAGTTCTTGTCCGCTTCGATTGGTATCGATGCCGCTTCGATCGCCCGCACCATCGCAGAAATCCTTAAGTAATCGTCCTAAAACCTATATGCGAACAGACATTCTACCAATTCTTATTTGTATCTCGTGTAAAAATTCTCTCGAACAAAAGGATGGCGGTGCAGTTTGTGTTGGTTGCGGAAAAAAATTTGTGATTAATTCCGATGGAGCCATAATCCTCCAAGCTGCAGCCCCCGAGGAATTTTCGGGCACGATCGGCGATCCGCTTGTGTACAAACTTAAAACAATCTTCAAAAAATACGAGGGTTTATATTTTATTTTAGTTCGTATTGCTGGAGCCTTGTTTGTTGGCGAAGAAACTGGCAAAACAGCTTTCATGCACTTACCAAATGAATCCATTATTATTAATCTTGGGTCTGGGCCAAAAATTATTAGCGAGCGTGTAATTAACGTCGACTGCTTTCCGTTTAAAGGTGTGTCTGTTGTTAATGATGCGGCCATGATCCCGTTTAAAGACGGGAGCGTCGATGCTGTCATTTGCGAATGTCTTCTCGAACACGTTACGGAGCCAAACGCTGTGGTCGCGGAAATTGAACGGATTTTAAAAAAGGGCGGCCTTGTTTACATCAGCATTCCGTTCATGGATGCGTATCACTCAGCGCCGGATGATTACTATCGATGGACAACGTCAGGCCTGCGCCATATGCTGCGAGGCTTCAAAGAACACAAGCTTCGTATTGGGTGGGGGCCAACATCGACCTTTGTTTCCGCTACTGCACACTGGCTCGGCATGATTCTTAGCTTTGGAAACAAAACGCTTTACCAGCTCGGCATGCTCTTTTTTTCCGTCATCCTCTCTCCACTCAAACTTCTCGACTACGGCCTCAAGCATTATAAATTCGCCACAAACGCTTCAGTAGGCTATTATTTCATTGGTGAGAAAAAATAAGCCGCGCCTGCACTATGAATACCGAGCCTTTGATTTCAATAACACTCCCATTCCACTGCAAAGAAACCAGCGTGACGGAGGTTGTGGCTGAATACAAAAAAAAATTAATAGAGAAAGGCATTACCTTTGAGTTGCACATTGTTATCAACGGTTGCACTGATCAAAACGAGGAGCGTATTGTTCGTGTGCTTGAGGAATCGCCGCGCATCGTTGAATATCGCTTACGCGAATCTGGCTGGGGCCGCGGCGTTCTATGCGGACTCCGCGAAGCACGCGGAACCTTTGTGTGCTACACAAACACGGCGCGCACAAAGATAGACGATCTCCTTAAATTCATTGATTACGCGACGATAGATCCACGCGCTGTCGTCAAAGCAACGCGCGTTGTGCGCGAAAGTGCGTTGCGCAAGTGGGTTTCAATTTTTTACAATCTAGAAAACCGTATTATTCTTAAAACACCTATCTGGGATATCAATGCAACACCAAAAATCATTCCTTACGATCTACTCGCCCGTCTCAATTTACAATCACTGGATGACTTGATTGATGCCGAGCTCATGTTTAAATGTTTTAATTTCGGCATTCCCGTAGTTGAAGTACCGGTCGTAAATGTATTGAAGCGTAGAAGTGGACGAAGCACGACAAATATTCTGTCAGCGTTTAAAATGTGGCTCGGTGTATTTAAAATTCGATGGCTCTATGGCAAATAATCCACGAAAAGAAGAGTTGTGGCAGATACAAGGTGACGCGCTGCGCGAGCCGAGCGAAATTTTATGCCAAAAATATGAACATAGCGGATTGTACGCAGAATCATTAAAATTTTCTGCGGATGAGCCCTTTGTTGAATTATTGGGGGCTCTCGGCATTACGCTTTTTGTTACCCGCGAATACGAGCACCTTGTTCTTGCATTAACGGTAGATACGTCAGGCAAACTTCGACAATCACACACACATCTTCCGCATCCTTCAGGCCTTGTTGTTGATCGAAAAAATAATTCTATTTACATAGCGGCGACGCGTAACCCAAACCAGATTTGGGAATTTAAGCCACTCGAAGGCTTGCAGGAGCGCAAAGATCGCTCACTACCAAAAACGTGCCCCGCATATCTCATGCCAACGCGTACAAAATTCATGAGCGGTTCATACTATACACACGATCTTGCACTGATTGGTGGTGAACTCTACGGAAATTCTGTTGGCCAAAATGCAATTACAAAAATCGAATTCGATTCACCACACATGGATAGACTTGTCTGGTGGCCAAAATCGCTTGACCGTGATCGCGGTAAAACAGAAACACGACAAAATTATATCCAACTGAACTCAATAGCTGGTGGCGCACGTCTCGAAGAATCTTTTTTCAGTGCGTCGAGCGACAAACCATCTGCACGCCGTCCAGGCCACCACAACTATCCCGTCGATAAACGCGGGGTTATTTTCAGCGGTGCAACCCGCGATGTTCATGCGCGCGGTCTCACTCGTCCGCACTCCGCGCGCCTCGCAGGCGGACAAATTTGGGTTGATAATAGCGGTTATGGCGAATTTGGTTATGCAAATGATGGAGAATTCGTCCCAATTATAAAGTTGCCCGGCTGGACACGCGGTCTTTGCATACATAAAAACATCGCTTTTGTTGGTGTGTCGCGAGTACTACCTCGCTTTCGCCACTACGCCCCCGGCCTCAAAGAAACGTCTAAAGAATGCGGCTTATATGCGATCAATATCAAAACAGGAGTTGTCCTTGGACATCTCAAATGGCCAAATGGTAACCAAATCTTTGCAATTGATTGGATCAGCAACGCTGTAACCCCTGGTTTTGTTTTTACGAATCTCAAAGCAGCGACTCAGGCTACGAAAGATATTTTCTACAGTTACAAAATATAATTTTTCAAGATCCAGGTTCCGCTGTACTAAAAAACGCTCCATTCACGGAGCGTTTTTATTAATCACTCTTCTAAAAAGTTATGCTGCTATTTTCTGGTACACTTCTTCATAGCCGTAGTGTGTGATCCACTCCTTGGTGCGCGCATAAATCTCGGCGATCTCTTCTTTGTTTAATTCGCGACCCGTTGCAACATTCGACTCTTCCGTTGGAATACGAATTGTTCCCCATGGAAATACCTGTTTCAATACTTCGCCGTTCCAACTTGGCTCTGCGAGAGTATCGCTTGGTGCAAGACCGAGCTTCTGAACCAACGCACCCAAAACTTCTTTTGGATTTTTGATTTCATCTTCGTATTTAACGATGTGAAAATTATTCGGGTACTTTTCCGCAAAAATCTTTGCATAATATTGGCACGTCACCCAACCGAGCATGTAATGATCGATCGAGAGTGGCGCAGGACGTTTTTTCGTGTCACCATATGCTGAAAAAGGATTGCGCACAACGTGCAAGACGTGACCGCGTTCGCCATAGTCGCGAATAATCTTGTCGCCATCTACACCAATGATCGGGCTGTAACCCACCCAAAACTTCTCATTACCTGTTTTCTTTACATTTTTCCATGCAATAAATGTTGCGCGGTAAAAAGCCTCCATAACATTCGCGCGCGTGAGAGGCTTGTCTTTAAGAAACTCAAGGTATGCTGCCATTCGATCTTTATCCGCAAAATCGAACGCTGCGTCACGGAACTTGCTTACAAACGGTGTATTTGCACGCACGCGGCACTCCTCATCAATAATGAGGCGGTACATTTCTTCAGCAGTCGCTGAGCTAGGAAAAATTGGCCATCGATACTTGAGCGGATACATGCTCGAAAGATGGTCAGTAACAAATTTGGTGCCTGGCTGTGACTCAAACGGATAGACAAACATTTCTGGGTGTCCATCGAGCAGGCGGTGCGTCGTGTTGCCACCATTTTCATACATTGCGGACAACATGAGGAAATTGTATTGAGTCTCTGCCATACAGATAGTGCGCTCGAGCGCTTACTTAAGCTTATAAATTAGAAATCGCTGATCACGATATACGCGCTCTACCTCAGCGAATTTTTCAGGCTCGAAATCGGTATCGAACTTGGTGTCCACAATAATATACTGTACGTGAAATTTATGCAACTCTTGAGCAAAATGTGGCTGAATTACAGTTTTATATTGCTGAACACGACCATCAAAATACGGTCGTCCCCAATATGCGAGCGCGTCAGGGGTGATCGAACCACACGTGTGGTCTGGAATAAGTTTTTGAATGAGTCCACACAGCCACACCTCACGATTGTGCAACTTATATCGGTGAACACCATTGCCAACACCCAAATATCCGCGCATCTGACTAGCCAAATATAGAGCGCTCGGTTCATGTGGATACTGTTGAATCAAAAAACGCTCTTCGAGCTCGGCATTCGACATGAAATGCAAGAGCCCAGGACCATCAAACAACACATAATGCTGAGTTAAAATTGGAATATAGTGATTCACCACGTCAGAATGTGCAAAAATCACTACGGGAGTTTTCTCTGCTCCAGCGAGCCACGCGAGCGGCGCCGCATATTCCTGCACATCACGAATTGCTCCCTGCGAATTTTCCGAATCAGCTGAAACAAGAAGGCCGTCATGGATATACACCAGCAGCGCACCTACGATAACACAAACAGCTGCAACAATAATGACTATTGTTGCGCTAGCTTTTTTCTTGTGCGTGAGCGCGAACGTCTGTGCTCTAAACGCAGCCGCAACAGAGTGCCGCGCATTCCACAGCGCATATCCGAGCCAAACGACACCAAGAGCAAGCCACACAATTACAAAGCGCTCAACATGTTGTGGAATTTCGAGTTCTTTCCCTGTAAAAATATTACTGACTGATGTAACAGCGATTGCAGCTCCAAGCAGCATGAACCCTTTAAATACGCCGTCTGGCTCGTGCGCTTTAATTTCAGGCACACCCCGACGAATAAGCCCCCATGCGCCCAAAAAAGCGCTGAGGATTAAAAAAATAACTACCACACGTGCCGCTGGCACATGAGTATATAAGAGGCCGATGCGCTCCATCGTTTCCCAATACACGGGATTTTTTATTTGATGGATTGTATAAATAATCATGGGGATGCTCAGCGCCACAGCTCCAAGAATAATACACGCTGCCGTACGGACAACCTTCCACTGCCGCTCATATGCATAAAAAAGCATCGCGAGACCGAGGGTAACAAAAGTTATTTGCCAAAGATATGTATAAATATAAAAACTTGCCGATGTCGCAATTATGAGATTTATACAGAATAGATTTCGGCGTGGCTCTCGAAGCCACATAAAAAAACTAATGAGAAACCAAACAAAAAAAGGATAGATCACTTGCATTGAAACCGGTCGGACCATCAGTGCGTATGTCATTACAAAGGTAAGAGCAGCGCCAACCCATGAAATATGCGATGGTATTTTAAGATAGCGAAAAAAAGCGTACACCAAAAAGACGAGCGCAAGCGACCAAAAAACAAAATCCATGCCAATCATTGCCATCATGGAGCTGCCAAAAAATAATGGCACCGCCGAAATCCAATCTGTAATAAAAAATGCAGGCGCAAGCTCTGCTGTGTGCTCAATAAAATAAGGGTTGCCAATTCCATGCACATCATACACTTCTTTGATGCGCGCATAATAATAATAATTATCGGTATAGAGGGGTGGGACCCCGTGCCAAACACCCTTTGTCTGCTGTGCAATAAAAATAAACGGTGCTGCAAGAAGTCCTGCAATAATTAAGCCCGAACACAAAAAAAATAAAATCCGCAAACGAGTCTTCATAGTAATCCTATACTAGCGTATGTGCACAATGCGCGCAACAGAAACATGTGCTAGTATTAACACAAAATTACTTCTAAAGATATGGATGAAAAAATTAAAAAAACTGATGCAGAGTGGCATGCAGAGCTCCCCCCAGAAAAATATGCGGTCCTGCGCGAAAAAGCTACCGAGGCGCCTTTTACAGGAAAATATTGGAATGTGTTTGAAGACGGAACATACCATTGTGGCGCGTGCGGTGCCGAGCTTTTTTCATCATCCGCAAAGTACGATGCGGGCTGCGGCTGGCCAAGCTTCTCAGCAAAAAAGGCAGGCGCTCCTATTGCCGAACATATTGATACCGACCACGGAATGGTCCGAACAGAAGTGATCTGTGATCGCTGCGGCTCACACCTTGGACATGTTTTTAATGATGGACCAGGCCCAACAGGCCAGCGTTTCTGTATCAACTCAGTCTCAATCACATTAAAATAAGCCCAGCCAAGCGCAAGAACAACTGAGTTGCTCGGCAACTGTGACGCGGGGTATACTAGGACTCCTATGTATTCACCACTACACCGCCTCGGCCGAATCGCGCTCGCGGTCCTATTCACCGCAGGTCTATTCATAACCCCGGTTGCAGCGTTTGCCGCTCCCATTACTCCAACACCAACATCAGCGCTTGCGCAAGTAGCAAAAACCGCAACAGTGCCTGATGAATACATGCGTGCGGAAGTAACTTCGATTGTTTCAGAAACCCCGTCCCCAACTGATCCGTCAAAAATTCTTCAGATTGTAACAGTGCATATTCAGTCTGGAAAAGATGCAGGTAAAACAGAAACGATCCATTACGATCTCGGCGCTTCGGAGGCAAAAATTCCGATGCTCCACTCCGGTGAATCAGTTGTTGTGATCAAAATTCAAGATCCAGACGGCGTTGCATATTATGTAAGTGACATCAATCGTATTCCAGCGCTGCTTGCTTTCGTTGGACTATTCCTGTTGCTTGCAATTGTGATCGGACGCGGCCGAGGTATGAGCTCGGTTGTCGGTCTTGGCGCTTCAATTGCAATTCTTGTGTTTGCTGTCGTGCCTGCGATTGTCCATGGTAATGATCCCCGATTAGTAATTTTGCTCGCATCACCCTTTATCATTGGCATTTCAATGTTTCTCGCGCATGGCTTTTCTCGGCAAACCGGCCTTGCGGTCATAAGTACGGTTCTAACTCTCATACTAGCGGCGCTCCTCGCGGGCGCAAGCGTGAGTATTGCTAATTTGTATGGTGGCGGAAACGAAGAGGCGCTGTACGTAAATTCGCTTCTGCCTGGCGGCATCGATTTACAAGGAATTTTACTTGTCGGCATTATCATTGGTGCAATCGGTGTACTTAATGATATAACAACTGCTCAAACTGCAACGGCGCACGAAATCAAAGAGGCAAAGCCCGAAATCAAATTCGCTGAATTGTTTACACGCAGTATGCGCGTTGGCCGCGAACATATCGCATCCCTTGTTAATACTCTCGTCCTTGCATATGCAGGTGTTGCATTTCCTCTCTTTCTGCTGCTCTACATCACGCACGGCGAACAACCCTTGTGGACTGTTATAAGTAGTCAACAAATTTCCGAGGAAATCGTCCGAACGTTTGTTGGCAGCTGCGCACTCATTCTCTCAGTACCAATCAGTTCTGCTCTTGCAACATGGTTTTATACTCGTAATCGACACAATACTTAAACGTATGCCGACTCTGTCTGAGGAATCGCTTGAATTGCACAGACGCACGCATGGTAAACTCGAAATTGTTTCGCGCGTCCCACTTGAAAACACCCACGACATGTCGCTTGCCTACACACCAGGTGTTGCTGAAGTGTGTCGCGTTATTGCTGCGCATCCCGACACGACTGCTCAGTACACGCTCAAGGGCAACACCATCGCAATTATTTCCGACGGCTCAGCTGTACTCGGCCTTGGAAACATCGGTGCTCTCGGCGCTATTCCTGTTATGGAGGGCAAGGCTATACTTTTTAAACGATTTGCGGATCTCGACGCCTTTCCAATTTGTCTCGCAACACAAAACACCGAAGAGATCATTCAGGCCGTCAAAGCAATCGCCCCAGTTTTCGGTGGCATAAATTTAGAGGATATTGCAGCGCCGCGCTGCTTTGAAATAGAAAAACGCCTGATTGAAGAGCTCGATATTCCAGTTATGCATGATGACCAACATGGCACAGCCGTCGTTGTGCTTGCAGGACTCATCAATGCGCTCCGTGTTGCCGAAAAATCTGTCGAGACAGTTCGTGTTGTGATCAGCGGTGCTGGTGCAGCAGGAACCGCCATTGCAGAGCTCCTGATTACATACGGTTTTAAAAAAATTGTTGTCTGCGACAGCCATGGTGCAATTTACACTGGTCGAGATAATCTCAATTCTCCCAAACAGGCGCTCGCACGTATAACAAATCCAGGATGCGTGACGGGTGAAGCAGCGCTCGACTGTATTACTGGCGGCCTCGCAGACGCACTCGTCGGCGCTGATGTTTTTATCGGTGTAAGTATTGCGGGCGCACTCACTGGCGCGATGATTTCACGCATGGCACAGCGCCCAATTATTTTCGCAATGGCAAATCCTCTGCCTGAGATTATGCCAGACGAAGCGCGTGCCGCAGGTGCTTTTATTATTGCAACTGGCCGCTCTGATTTTCCAAATCAAATTAACAATGTTCTTGCGTTTCCTGGTATTTTTCGAGGCGCACTTGATAATCATGTACGAAAAATAACAGAGATAATGCTCGTAAATGCCGCTAAAAATCTCGCTGCATGTGTTTTAGATCCACACCCAGAATTAATTATTCCACCAGCGTTTGATCCATCGGTAGCTCCTGCGGTTGCACGAGCAATTTCCGCTTAAACAAAGGAGATTTGCCTGTGGATAACTACCACTTGACGCAATGTTTGAACTCGCGTAGAATTGTTCTCAGTCGCCTAGAAAGTTGAACAGCACACCCGGGACATCGGGCAACCGAAGTCAATCAGCAGGGTTTTGGGTAACAACTCAGAATCAAATTCCGAAAGGAGCGCAGATAGTGTGTAACTAGACAAGAAAAGCAGAGAGTGAGAACCGCAAGGAACAAGCTTGATAGCAAATCGAATGGCACAACGATAGGCTCGTGAAAACCAGCAAGGATGAAACTCCAAAAGTGGAAGACACGTTACAAAGCAATCACTTCTGTGGTGGCTAAGTAGAAAGACCAATTGGTCTGCCTGTATACTTTCGGCCTGAAAGCAGAAAGGTGTAACAACCTAATGCTCAAGGAATCTCTCCGCAATGAAGTGCGCGGAGCCAAAAACGAAGCACCGTAAGGAGCCTCGTGATCTGGAAGCAGAAAAACGAAAGGAATTCTCAAAATTCTAAGGCAAATATGAATGTGGTGTATCAATCGCAAACAAAAAAGCCAAAGAACACAGGCCCGGAAACTCAGAAAACGCGCGCAAGCACGTCTATGAGTTTCCGGGCCATTTAATTTTAAAACGATTTTCTATTTTAGAAATGCACGTGCTTGAGCGACGCGTGCTTGAATGCGCCTCTCCCCCATAACCTGTAACATCTCAAACAGATCAGGTGTCTGCGCACGCTTCGTCAGTGCACGACGAATAACCATAGCGACATCACCAAAGTGGCCGCGATATGTTCCTGGTGGCGCAGCTTTGAACTGTTTAGTGTCCGCTGCAAAACCATGCTCTACGCCAAGCGACTTCATCTCTGCAAGCCAGTCATCCGCCGAAGCCTTAGGATTATATGCTAAAAGAAACGCTTCCAGCAGTTCCGCAGCAGCAGCCCGCCCAACAGATTCAGGAACATCAAATCCTTCTGTAGGTAACAAATCAAATACTTCGTCAAAAAAATATCCAACTGAACCGTCTAGCTCTGACCATGCAGCAATATCCTTTCGCTTTTTATCTCCACCACGTTCAATGCCAAAAATTGCGAGTGCATATTCTGCGTTCTTAGAAATAAGTCGTGCGAATTTTGCGTCATACTCTTCTGCCCATGCAAGCACACGCGCAAAAACCTCATCGGCGTTCATGCGCGAAATAACATTTTTACTAATGTCGAGCAGTTTCGTCATGTCAAATAAAGCACCACTCACATTTATTTTTTCGAGCTTCAATACAAATTCATTCATCGGTGCTGCTGGGTGTTCACGGCGCCAATCCTCAAAACTTGAGTTCGCCAAATTCATCAAATATTCGATAACCGCTTCTTTCGGAATCCCCTGCTCTGCATAAAACTCTACATTCGCCTCAGGGTCTTTGCGCTTACTTAATTTACGTTTCGTTCCGCCATCGAGTTTCATAATCAATGAAACATGGCAATAAATTGGCGCTTTCCAATTCATAAGTTCAAACAGCTCGATGTGCAGCGGTGCGGACGGCAACCATTCTTCGCCACGAATCACATGCGTTGTTTTCATCAAATAATCATCAACAACATGTGCCCAGTGATACGTTGGATAGCCGTCTGACTTAAATAAAATGGCGTCCTGATCATTTGCTGTAAGTGTCAATCCGCCCTTTACAGCGTCCTTAAATGAAAATTTCTGCCCTTCAACGCCACGCGATCGAACACGAATAACTGGCTTTTCCCCCTTTGCAAGACGCTCTGCAACTTCCTCGACTGTTATATCTCGATGTCGTGCCCACACGCCGTAATATCCAGTTTTAATTTTCTGTAGTTCCTGCGTTGCTCGAACACTATCTAATTCCTCTGGCGTACAAAAACAAGGGTATGCTCCTCCCCGCACAACAAGCTCTTTTATAAAAACTTTATATAGTTCGCGGCGGTGACTCTGCACATATGGACCATATACACCGCGCTCGCCCGAACCATCTGCTGTAATCCCCTCGTCGCTATCTAATCCAAATTTATGGAGCCCCTCCGCAATAAGCGCAATTCCATTCTCAACTTCTCGCTCTTTATCTGTGTCCTCAACGCGTAAAATAAAAACACCCTTCGTTTGGTCTGCAATCTTTTTTGAAATGAGGGCTGTATATAGTGAGCCGAGGTGCACGAAACCTGTTGGACTTGGCGCATATCGAGTTACGCATGCGCCGACCGGCAAATTTCGTGCAGGGTAGTGCGCCAAAATAGCCTCAGGCGATTCTGTAACATCAGGAAATAATAACTCTGCAATTGTCTGTAAATCTGTGGACATACTCCACGGATACTACCTGAGACAGAGCATTAATTCAAGCCCTATTTTGAGCCGTTGACTTTAAACGAGAAAACGCAATCGGCAGATAGGCAACATAAATCACAATAGCCAAATTCAAAACAAAAATACCAATGAGACCAAGGGGTAATACGTCATATAAACGTGCGGCCGTATCAAGCAAGCCCCGGCCCGTCAGTTCGATATTTTCGCTAATGATTGAAATCACCAAAAAAACATCAAACTCTCCCCACTGATCTGCGAGTCGCAGCCACGATATAACCAAATTAATGGTAAGCAGTGCCATGATTGAAATAAATGGAAATCGAAATTTCAAAAAAATCAGCTTGCGCATTATTTTTCCATGAAGCCCTGGTGGCAATTCAGTTATGGATATCTCTTTAAGAATTGTACTTAAATCTTGTTCAATTTTCATATAAGTTTTCGTTTGAAAAATTTCCTGGCTCAACAGGGCCTTGCAAGACATCCTTAATTGCGGAACGTGCCCGAGCAAGATGTGTTTTGACGGTTCCAATCGGCGCTCCAAGTGCGCGAGCAACCTCCTCTACTGATAACCCTTCCATATAAAACAGCGTCAAAACGCTCTGATATGCAGGACGAAGCGTTGCAAGCGCCGCACGGATATCGTGACCTGTTTCTATCTGTATATACGTGTCAGTGGTGTCCGCGGTTTCAAATGATCGATCAGGATCGCTTATGATCAAAAGCTCAGGCTTTACGCGTTTCTTACGTAGGAAATCATATGCCGCATGTGTAGCAATTGCAAAAAGCCAGGTTTTAAAGGATTGTTCTTCATCATAAGAACCAAACTTTTTATACACTTTGATGAAAATATCTTGTGTTATATCTTCAGCGTCCTCACGATTCCCAACTATTCTGAGAACATACCCAAAAACGCGCCCCTCAAAAAAACGAAGGAGGCTCTCAAACGCAGCAAGGTCGCCCTCACGGGCGGCCTTGACTGTTGTTGCTAAGTTTTCTGTCTGTTCGAGGTTCATTGCAAGAGGACAACGAGCGGCTCGCTATGAGTCTACTGACCTGTTGCGCTACGAAGTTGATCAATAACAAACGTGCTGAGCGCGTACGATGCCATGATAATAACCACACCAATAACCGCATTTTTAATTAAATCTTTTGCTTTTTCAATCTGATCTTCCTCACCGCCAGCCGTCATCCACAGGTAGCCAGCGTACAGCGCGAGAACAAGAAAAATGATGCCAAGCAGCCCAAGAAAAATATTAATGAAGTTCCCAACGATTACATAAAGATCCCCATTCTGAATACCGGCGCCAGACGCTGTCTTTTGAAGTGTTTTTGCTCCACGATCAAATGGGTTAGTATTCAAATCTGGCTTGCTTTGTGCGAAAGCGAGTGACGGAAGCACAAGTGACGCAACGACAATTGCAGTGCCAGCCGCTGCAACCAACTTCTGTTTAGTAATGTACATAGTGAGATAATGTTTGATTAATAGTATACACGAAAAAGTGAAGCACACCAACAGCTGTCTATCCTCCCGTTGCTGCCTGGGTTGTGGATATCAATGAATCCATAATGAATGTGGTCAACGCATACGAGCACATGATAAGCACCATGCCGAGAACCGCGTTCTTCAACGTATTTTTCGCAGTCTCAATTTTTTCTTCCTCGCCGCCCGCAGTCATCCAATTGTAGCCTGCCCAGAGCGCAAGCCCCAAAAAAACAACGCCAAATAAACCAAGGCCTATATTAATAATATTTCCGATGATAACTGGAAGCGGCGCTGTCGTTTGTCCCCACGCGCGCGTGCCCGCATTATCAACGCTTTTTCCAATATCCCCCCATGTCATAGCGAGTAGTCGCATAGCTATGCTTGTATTTCAGAGCCCGGTTCTAGACCTCCATTTTGCTGATCCTGCACTGCCTTATCTTGAATCTGCTGTTGCTGCTGACTTGCGGCATCACTTGCTGGCGATGCTGCATCAGGCGTTGGTGTTTCACTTCCCGCTGCAGAGCTTGCACCAGTTACAGGAGCAATTACATCGGTAAACACAAAGTTTGTAATCGCGTATGCAGAAACGATCAAAATTACACCAATTGTTGCGTCGACTAAAATCTGACGGCCTTTTTCAACACTCTCTTTATTTCCTTGCGCCGTCATCCAACGAAAACCGCCGTAAACCGCGAGAACAAGAAATATCAAACCGATAAGCGACAATAAAACTGAAATTGCGTCACCAACTAATTGCGGCAAGGATTTATTCTGGGTAACAGCATCTTTAAATACTGTTTTATTTGCCGTATATTTAAGGCCGTATGGATCATCTGCGGCAAACGCCGGAGTCGCAAAAATAAAAAAACCCGTAGCAATCGCCTGCGCGCAAACAACTGCGGTAATAAATTGTGCAAAAAAACGTTTCATATTTTTTCTAGCTCCGGCTAGTATAGCAGACACAAACACTCCTCTGCTATAGCCAGCAGCCAACATTACGGTGTGGGTTGCTGCGAAGCTGGCGGCGCAGGCGGTGTTGTTGTAGAAACAACCGAAATTGCGCTATCAAACAAAAATGTTGTAAGCGCATAAGCGCACATAATCAAGGCAATGCCAATCGCCGCATTAACGAGCGTGTCGCGTCCTTCTTTTACCGAGTCCTCGTCGCCAGCAGCTGTCATCCATTTAAAGCCACCATAAACCGAAAGAACCAAAAACACGAGCCCGACAAGTGAGAGGAGCACCCCGATAAAACCACCAATGAGTTCGGGGAGTGTTTTTTGCGACGTTGCCGGATCGCTGTACGGCGTTCTGCTTGCCGTTGTTTTTAAACCGTAGGGATCTTCTGGATGTGGAATCGCCCAGACGTTTGGCGCCATTGCAAAAAGTCCCGCACCGGCGAGTGTCAAACCTATAACTGTTTGATAAAAAAAACGTTTCATAAAAAATCAGCCGGAAGTTTCCTTCCGGCTGATAGTATATCAGAGTTCCAAAAACTCCGTAAGCTTTTTAATAACCTGTGAAGTTCTTTGTTGCGCCCGAAGCGTCGAGTACTGAACCGAGAACAAACGTCGTAAGCGCGTATGCAGAGAACACGATCACCGCACCAATTGCAGCTGAGTACAAAATCTTTTTTGCTTCCTCAACTTTTTCTTCGCTCCCACCCGCAGTCATCCATTTAAAACCTCCGTAGATGACTAAGATAATAACGATAACACCGACAAAACGAAGTGCTACTTTAATAAAGTAACCAACTGTCTGATAAATATTCTGTGTGCCGAGACCAGCCGATGCATTAATTGTCGTGAGACCAAGGTCACCGCCGACATCGCTTTGTGCAAATGCTGTTTGAGTTACGCCGAACGCGCTTGCTGCAATCATCGCTGCTGTAGCGAGGGCTGCAAATTTGTGAAGGTACTGCTTCATAGATTTGTTAATTATTGCTCGAAGTATACACCGGTTATTTTTATTTCGCAACCATACTCAGGACCGCAAACTTTATTTTATTTCGTTGTATATTTACAACAGATCGTTTTTTTACCAGCCTTATTCTTTCCACAACTTACATTAAGTTCCGCGCCAGTAAACGTGATTTTTGTTCCGCCAACTGTCTTGCTCGATTTTGGACATGTAGTTACAGGCTCGCAACTACCTGTTTTTTCGCCTTCGCCTTGTACTTCACATGCCGTATTTGCTTGGCATCGTTCATACCCAGTCGGACTAAGTTCATATTGTCCTGGCCATTTACACTGCGCAAGAGGTGTTACGGCACAGGAGTTCAAAGAGCAGAAATTGTAATCTTCACATTTACCAGGGAGTTGCTCTGCTGCGTTATTTTTTGCTTTGCACGCATCAACTGTGAGGTTTTCAATATTAAGCGTTCCGTCTTCAGCGCTATATTTGCAGCAGACTGTCGCTCCAGACGCTGGCCCTGCATTTGCATTCCCCGGCGCATTCGCGTCAGCAACTGTTGGCGCTGTGTCTGGTGGTGGCGCGCCGATTTGAGGCGACAACAAAGTCCCAAATAAATATTGGACGATAACGTAAGCGGAAAACATGACTACGAGGCCAGCGGTTGACCACTGAAAAATATTTTTTCCTTTTTCAATCCACTTTTCATTGCCTGCTGACGCAAGCCATAAAAACCCACCGAGCACAAACATAAACAGCGCAACCGTACCCGCAATGCCAAACATGGTGTTGATAAGTACTGCGGCAAGAGATTGTAGTGGTTTGTCTGCCGAGATTGTATTTTTTAGTGGATTGATTAATGTATCACCTGCAGCGAACACCGGAGTTACAAAAATAGAGGCCATGAGACTAATCGATGCGACGAAAGAAACGGTGCGAAGAAAGAAACGAGACATAGTAGCGCCAGTATAACAGCTTCCGCTAAAAAATTAAATTTTGCGCTACGGAGAAGCTAACTGCCGCTTCCGAAACAGCACTGTTGATTTGCGTCGCCCGCATCACTACCAGAGACACACATATTTTTTACATACGCACCTCCGCACGCAGCCGATGTTTTTTGACACGTGCCCCCGAGTTGTCCACATGCACCATCTTGCTCAGGATTTTTTGTCGTGACGCAGCAATCCCCATTTTTTGGACACGCTCCAATTACGGCTGTGCCTGCTTTACACGCTCCCTTGGTAACACATGCCCCACCTAAAACATTCGCACAAAGCTGCGTCTTATCAAACGCGCTTTTATTTGTACTTACTGTATATGCCGGCGCTGCATTTGGATCGAACGAGCTCCCAGCGGCCTTCGGAAGATATTTTACAGCCTCCTTATTACCAAGCAAAATTCGAACTCCGTATGTGATTGCGGTGTATGCGAAAAAAACAATAATTAACCCGATCACGGCAGATTTCATAATGCTTTGCCCTTTTGAAACAAGCCCTGAGTTTCCAGCAGAAAGCAACCACATAAAACCACCGACAACAAACGCAAATAAAACTATCGTGCCTGTAAACCCAAGCATCCAGTTGCCAATGCGGCCAATGAGCAATTTGGTGTCGTCGAGAGAATAGTCTCGCTGTTCACCATTTGCGCACGGTGTCTTTAAATCTGCTGTAGTTCCTTTTTCATAATTCTCCGGACATTTACCATGCGGATCTGGAAGAAGACCGGCTGCGAAGAGCGTTTGTGTTGCACCAAACAACGCTGCACAGCATGCGAGGATGACGAAATAAGCGCTGAACTTCCGCATAAGTCGCGTCATAGCGTATCGTTTATTTGTGTTGCGGCTTGTCCTACTGCCGCCTCAAGCAACTTTGCAGTATCTTGATTTTCAGCCGGTGTCAAAATAACATTATGCGCCTTTTCTATCATCGTTGTCATAATAGCATCAACTGCCGCACCATCCTTGCCGTGATACCACGAACGCGATGTCAATGCCTGCTTTGCAAAAACACCAACATCAGGATCTTCGAGTTGTGTTTGTATGAGTTCATTAAGCGCAGACGCACGCTTTGTTCGTTTAAGAAACGCGGCAAGCGGATCTTTGTTTGTCGCAGCCTCGCTGATAAATAACCACGCTTCATTTATATTGCGAGATTTTTTTGATACCGCTTCAATCCAATAGTTCGCGGTAACGGCCTTGGTCGTCGAATCACGCGGAGTCAAAATCGGATTGATATCAAAGTTGAGTCGCGGATTGCGCGCTTGAATTGTACTCGCATCGTAGGAGTAGCCGAAATAGTAGGGTACACGGCCTTGCGCGAACGCATCGAGCGCGTCTCCCTGTTCAGTGTTCCATGTATATGCCGCCTGCTTTGGATCAGCAAAATCAAGATAATAGCCAAGAGCATCTACACCTGGTATCTGCTCGGATCCATCTTTATTTACAACTTTCGAGTTAAACGAAACGCGTCCATTTGGTGCCGTAACAGCGGAGCCGTTTTGCATCATGAGCGTGACCAATAAATCACTCGCGCGATGAACATTCGTTCCTGTGCCAAAAGGCACGATTGCTTGTGTTATTCCTTTGCTGCGCTCATCAACATCCGCAGGTTTTGTATATTTTTGCGCCTGCGTTAATAAATCTTCCCAATCCGCAGCTGGCTTTGTAATTTGATTTTGTGCCAACAAATCATGGTTATAATAAAGTGCCAGCGAATCAACAAAAAATGGAAGCGCAAAAATTGATTTTTGTGTTGATGTTGGAGTTGCAAATGCAAGCACATCAGACTCAACAACGCCCACAAACTTGTCGCGCAGTTGCTTGAGCGTGAGACCTGGTCGCGTATCTTGCGTCACAACAACTTTTTCGCTCAGCCCACTTCCCTGTTTCATAAACACGAAAAATGGAATATTCGCTGGCATTGGCGCAAGCTTCGTCAAATAATGTCCGAGATTGTTGTTATGAACAGTAAACAGGTCAGGTCCGCGATCCTCAGCAAATGCCTCCAATAATTTTTGTTCGTATTCTTCCGGTCGAAACTTTCGATAATTAATACGAATGTTGGCATGATTTGCTTGAAATCCCTTAATCAAAACATCCATGTCATCAGTATCGGTAAAGACCCCCCAATATTCAAGTGTAATCGGCTTCGCTTGCGCCGCAACAACATTTGCTTGCGTCGTTGCTGTTGATTTGCACCCAAAACCAGGGAGCACTGCAAGAGCGGCGAGTAAAAGCGCTGCAATAGATCTCTTTACCTGTGTCATAGAACTAAATAACTAATTTTCGCAGATATTCCGCGAAATCTTTTCCAACTTTTGGATGTTTAAGGCCGTAACAAATTGTTGCCTTTAAATAATTGAGGGGGTCCCCAGTAGTGTACCACGTTCCCTCAACTTTTTTAGCAAATACGTTTTTCTTTTTCGCAATTGTCATGAGTGCATCAGTCAACCACAGCTCATTATCCTTGCCGAGAGGCTGTTTTTCAAGTGCGCGAATTACGTCGGGCGTGAGAACAAACCGACCAAACTGCGCAAGATTGCTCGGCGCGGTTCCTTTCGCTGGTTTTTCAATGATACTTTCAACACGCATCGCGCCATCAATAATTTTTGCGCCTGCACGTGGCTTGACCACGCCATATAAATGCAGCACCTCTTCTGGCATTTCCTGAACGCCAATAATCGCTGATGCATTTGGGAGTTTTTCAAATGTTTTGACGAGCTGTTTTGTTGCGCTCACCTGCGAATCAACAACATCATCCGGAAAAACGTAAATGAACGGCTCGTCACCAATCAATTCTTTTGCAGCTAAGAGCGGTGTGCCATTTCCATATGGCATGTCGCGTGTCTGTCGGACATAATAAAACCGGGCCAAATCTTTTATCTTACGAAGAATTTCGAGCTTGTCATGTTTACCCGACAATTCAAGCTGGCGTTCAAGCTCCGGATTACTATCAAAATGATCCTCAAGCATGTGATTGCCGCGACGTGTAACAAAAATAATATCCGTAATTCCGGCCGCAACAATTTCCTCAACCACATATTGAACCGTTGGTTTATCAACGATTGGCAGCATTTCTTTTGGCTGAGCTTTGGTTGCTGGCAAAAAACGTGTTCCGTATCCAGCAACAGGAATGATCGCTTTTCTGATTTTCATAGCGCTCCCAGTATACACTACTCCGCCTTTCGGTGAAATTGTTGGTGGATTTTCTTCAGCTGTGGATCAGTTACGTGTGTATAAACCTGGGTCGTCGTAATTGATGAATGCCCGAGCATAACCTGAACCGAGCGAATATCGGCTCCATTATGCAACAGGTCTGTCGCGAACGAATGACGAAGCACATGCGGAGTGACTTTCTTCATAATTCCCGCTTGCCGCGTATATTTCTCAACCATCCGCTGCACAGACCGTGGAGAAAGGCCCTCAGCCCCGCGCTTATCTGCTGCCTTGTGCTGCTCACGCATGCTCGCAGCTCGATCGTGGTTCGCAAATAAAAACGGACTCATGTCGCGGCGAATTGCCATATATTTTTTGACCGACAGTCGCGCATCTTGCGAAACAAATACGACGCGCCGCTTACGGCCCTTGCCCATTACACCAATCTCGCCGCGATCAAGTTCGATATCTTCGCGCTTCAATGAAACCAATTCTGAAACACGCAAACCAGTTGAAAACAAAAGCTCCAAAATTGCTTTATCGCGCAAGACCAATACTTCAGGCTGTTTAACAGTAAACGGTGCATTCAAAAAACGTTTTAATTCCTCACCCGATAAAAACGACACGTGCCGTTCCGGCATTTTTCCGAGTTCGACACGTTCGGCCTGCAGCGTTGTAATCTCGCGTTTTGCCAAATATTTTAAAAATGAACGGAGCGCGATTAAATGATAATTTTGTGTAGCCGCGCTCAGTGGCTCGCCACGATGATCAGTAAATCTGTGTAACCACAGACGAAAATTTCGCACAACCTCATACGTAATCGCCTCTGGTGCGGCGCCGCCCTTTTTTCCATCCGCAACAAACGCCCGAAATCGACGCAGATATAGTTCGTAATTTCGACGCGTTAATAAGGAACGGTTTTTTTCGATTTCCAAGTGGTCTAAAAAATCAGCGGCTAAACGATCAAGTTGCATATCATCGAGAAATCAAATTTTTTTTCAGCGAGGCAAGCGCGCCAGCCGGATTATATGAAGCACTATCAACCCATTCGCGAATACTATCCGCATGGATGAGTGTATTTGGCACCATACCGACGAGCTGTTCAAGATCACTCGCCTGCTTCCACAAACGCTCCTCAAAAAAATGCTGTGCTTTTGTTAATTCAGGATACATTTCCAATCTCTGTTCTTTCTGCAACGCATACAATACGAGCCCGAGTTCGAGTGCTGTTTGCTCAACAACACGAAGCTGCTCTTCGCCAGCAGTTCCTCCATTGAGATCTATGAGTTCAGGCACGTGGGATTGAATAAACGGGTGTTTCCCTGCCACTGCCTGAAGTGGTCGATTTATAAATTCACGACACTCTTGATCTCGAATCGTCAGACAGATATTTGAATCACTTGAAATCTCTTGTGAATCGAGTTGGATAATACAAAATTCATTCGCGGATGTAGCGGTTTGTTCTTGCTTTTTCCCTCTTTCATTGCCAAAAATAACCTCGCCCATTGTTTTGAGACCGCTCTCCGTGATTTCATAGACAATCCCGAGGGCGCTGATTAAAACATCAGCCCTATCAACCGCAAGTGGTAAATCGCCATAAATTGTACGCACAACAAACGGTCGCTCAGAATCAAATCCTCGTATGCGCCCAACACATTCTGCTTCAAGCTGTGAAACCAATTGGCGCATATCTAACACATGCACAACCTTTCCGGCCGGAGTTACAAAAAATTTTTTAGAGTCTGTTGGAATTTCTCGTTCCTCGCCATTCGCTGCTATCATCGTTCGCAAAAATTTCTGTTTGTGCAGAGCACGGCCATTAGAATCAATTGATCCGTATGCAATAAATGCGCCGTCCTGCCAATGCTCAAATTCTGTTGGCACTGGTTGTGATTGCGGCAGGTCCGATGTGTACCTATACTGGGTGCGCGCCGCCGGCACCCCATTATCACCATAAGAAACAATGTGTTCGAGTCGACCGCTTTTTTCTGAAAATTTATATCGACGACGCTCATCGGTCTGGTGTGGCAGGCCTGGTTGCGGCCCAAGCCAAATATGCGCCGGTGGGGAAAGTAATATAGAATCAGTGATCATGCCTTCCGGCGTAATCACGTTATATAGTAGATCTTTCTTGACATTTTCAAAAGAATGCGATGTAATCATGGGTGTTCATTATAGCATAATTAGATTTTATGATGCAGTTCATTCGAAACATGGTCCGCATTTTTTGGCTCCCGACCCTGGTACTTGTTCTCAATTTTACGCCAACCGCACAACGACTCATGGATCGCGGAACTGGTTTTGACAAAATAATTCATGCAATTGGAGGTGCTGCGATTGCTTATATTTCATTTCTCGCTCTTCGCATTTACGGAAAAAATTGGTGGGTGCAGACGCCATGGTTTGTTAAATGCTTTTTTGTTATTATGCTCATCGCGTTTTCAGGCGTCGCCTGGGAAGTATACGAATTTGCATCAGACACTTTCCGCGGAACCCATATGCAACCAAACAACGCCGATACAATGGGTGATTTAATCACAGATATTTTATTTGGCGCTCTCGCCGCTTTTTTCATTGCGTTTCGAAATAAAAAATCCCGGAACTAGTCGCGGGATTTTTTAAGCTATCGGTTCGAGAAGAGGTTTTATGTATGCGTCGTACTACTGGTTACTCGGTTGCTGTGTGAGGAAGCCACTTTGTTGTGATGAACTGCTCTCCTGTGGCATGAACTGTTGCATCGCCTGCTGATCTCCAATGATATTCGAGATCGTATTCTGATCAGCAAAGATGGTGTCCATTAGATCGCGCAGATCCTGTGGATCAAAATCTTTTTGTGCAACAGTTGTTTTGACTGTTGCGATTTTTTCGTTCATATCACTGAGCGCGCTAAGCGCTTCACCTACATCTTTGCCACTCTTTCCGGCGCGACTAATATCCTTAGCTGCTTTTACCGTAAATTTGTTGAGGCTCGTGAGCGAGCTTTTTACGTTCTGAAGCGCTTTGATTACACCCTCATACTGAGATGCATCGTTAAGTTTCGAGAACACATCATCCTGAAGAGTTGACAGTGCATCATCAATCTCTCCACTTGCTGCAGATGTTTGTGCGGCCTGGAGAGCTGCTTTGATATCGGCAATTGCTGCTGCATAGGAGGCCATTTGACCCGAAACATCAAACTTGAGACGCGCTGCTGCTTTCGCGGTGCGAGCGTATGCTGCGTCGAGTTTTTTAATTTCTGTGGTCGCCTGCTTCAAGATGCGTGGCATCTGAGCAATTTGATCGAGCTTTTGTGACCAATCACGGAGCGAGTCGCTACTGGACATCAAGCTATCCATAGCTTCCTGCACACCGTCTTCGTCAGCGGATGATGCTGCGAGCACTTTTTGAAGCGCTGCATTTGCAGCTGAGAGCTCGGTCTTAAGTTCTGCTGGCACAACGGCACCCTGCTTTTCAGCGGAGCTTACGCGTGTAGCAAACTGCTTAAGCATGCTCGAAAACTGTTTGAGTTGAGATTTTTGTTGAGAAAATTGCTGCTTCGCGCGAGCTGCATCAGCTGCGCTCTGCTGATCCCCGTCGTCAGACTGACTTCCGGAATCCATTCCTTGTGACTGGCCATTTTTTTGCTGGCCACCCATCTGGTTTCCCATATGTCCTGCGTGCGCAGCTCCAGAATGACAGACTAGTCCCACCTGACCACGTTGTTGTCCATTCTGCTTCATGCCCTGCTGACCTTGCTGCATAGATCCGGGTTGGCCCATCTGTCCTTGCTGGCCCATTTGAAAACCCTTCTGTTGTGAACCAGGCATTTGTTGCATTCCGCCCTGCTGATTTGGTTGACCAAATTGCTGGCCGCCCATCTGGTTTCCCATTTGACCGCCTTGTGGACCGCCAAATTGAGTTCCTCCTGGCTGGTTGCCAGGTTGGTTTCCCATTTGTCCTTGTTGACCCTGCTGCATATTTCCTGGCTGGCCCATCATCTGACCGCCAGAAGGTGGCTGCATCATGCCTTGCTGTCCACTTGGCATCTGACCTCCAGATGGAGGCTGCATCTGCCCCTGCTGTCCACCCGATGGTGGTGGCATACCACCTTGCGAAGGTGGCGGCATTGGTCCTGCGCTCTGAGCTAATGCAAACCCAACTTCCTGGGATACATACAGCGTTGAGACACCGAACACAACCGCTAGAAATAAAACCTGTTTTGGTACTGAACAAATGCTTCGTACCCACTTTGCAATGAACGACATAAAATCTCTTAAAGCCCCGCTCAATTTTACCGAGGGAGAATAATTACAAATAAAGTATAGCAGAAAAAACCACTTTTGTCAACGCACTAATACCCAAAATTATATAATAAAGTTTATTTGATAAACTTTTTTTCAACACGCATTAATAAAATTTAATTTTTTATGCGCGATTGTTTACTCTTGTTTACATTATATAAATTATTGTTGCTGCGATCATAAAACAGACGAGTGATCCACCAGCCATAATTGCAATTTTCTTTACCATCGATTTGTTTTCAGTTCCGCCAAAAATAACTGCGCTAATTTGTGTTGGCACAACAAAACCAACCCAAAAGAATCCTGCCTCTCCAAAAATATTCCATTCATGTGGATTATTCTGCGCAAATAATGCAAAAACAAAAGTACTGACTAGCGTTATAAAAAATTGTATAGCATAAAACGGCGCCATACCCTTCATCATCTTTTCCTGTTCTTCCTTTGTGTGCTTATCAAAAGAGTGAATTTTTCTCCATGCATTCCCAAATATGAATGTGTACCACACTGCACCCCACAAGAACTGGAGAATTGTTGCAAGGAGCACTGCTGCGTAGTTTATTTCCATATAAGTAGAGAGATTTTTATTTATTTATGAAAAATATTTTTATTCAATGTTGCACATCTAGCTGACCGCTGTTATGTGGTGGACCCTACCGGGCTCGAACCGGTCACCTCTTCCATGCCATGGAAGCACTCTACCAAATGAGCTAAGGGCCCGTTACATATGTGAAAAAATCTTGCTTCCTTATATAGAGTGTCAAAATATTTTCGATTATCATTTTAACACGCCGCTATCTTGACGCAAAGATCCGTTGATTACACATTTATGCAGAAAGACCTGTACATACTTGACGTGATATATCCACAAATAAACCGTGGTTGACAGCCCCATTTGTCTTAATTAAGCCTTTTTTGCTGTTGATAAGTGTGGGGATAAGACTGTGCTTTCTGTGTGTAAGCATTGTGTGTATAATGTTTTAGCACCGTTTAGTATCAAATTATAAGCTTTTCGTTTCACGTGAAACGAAAAAACACATGTCAAGTCGATTTGGTTTCACGTGAAACGAACGTGACAGTAAAATACGAAATTATGGTTTCACGTGAAACGCTCCCAGCGCAAACACGATTAAGCAAGGATTTCATAGCAGGCATCATTTCAACACATGGATCTTTTTTGCATACACACTCTGCACGTGTTGAGCAATTCGGCTTTCAAATTAAGCTTACCGCCACAAACTATGCACTCCTAGAGCTGATTAGAGAGTCAATCGGCCTCAAGCGCCCAGCGCGACTTTTTAGAGAAAAAAATAGTTCATACACAATACTCACCACGCGATCAAAAAAAGAGCTGCTGACAAAACTCATCCCGTACATCGATGGTGAGATAATTGGCCCGAAATTAGCGCATTTTGAGCGGTGGAAGGCCCTTTTAAATAATGACAGTGGCGCTCGACAAAATTAATCATCTCATTTATACTCAACTAAAATAACCTCTATGACGCAGTGGAAAAAAATGCTTCGCTCTCTTGGTCTGACGGAGAGTGAGTCAACAATTTATCTTCTCTCATTAGAACTTGGGCCGACATCGGTACAAGACATTGCTCGTAAGGCGCTCGTCTCGCGCATGACGACATATACTGCCATCGAGTCTTTAACTGAGCATGGCCTCATGAGCTCAGTTCAAAAAGGCAAAAAAACGCTCTACACAGCAGAATCTCCAGAACGACTTGTCTCTTTTGTACACACAAAAATTCGCCAAGTGGAGACAACCTTGCATGAAGTTCAGGGTGCAATAGATGAATTGAAACTTCGTCAGCGCGGAGAACGGCCCGCGGTTAAGCTTCTGGAGGGTCTCGAGGGACTCAAAGCACTCATGGATGACATTATCGAAACTGCACCAACGGAAGCCTTGGAATACTATAATATCGAAAGTGTGTATTCTACTTTTTCGGCCGACGAGCTCAAACCTTTTAGAGAGCGGCTGTCAGAACTCAAAGTCACAGGTAAGGGCCTCTTCTCAGGAATGCCGCCAGCAAACATCCCACCTCGAAAGCACGTTGAAATTCGTCAAATCAAGCAGCACCACTTACCATTTAATGGGGATATTTTCATATATGGCAACAAAGTAGCCATGTCGACACTCCGTGGAAAACTAATTACAGTTATTATTGAGAGCCCTGAAATTGCTGATACACTCCGCTCGATGTACCTTCTTGCTTGGGAGGCATCTGAATAAAAAATGTAGCCCGACTTCACCAAAATAGAAGCCGGACTACGTATGATCGACCTTGGGCCAATCCGATTTGACTCTTTGAGCACCTACGAGTCTGGTTTGTCCGAAGACACAACCCAGCTGTCGCCCATCGGCGAGTCAGAGCCTGCGTTATTTGTTAACCGTTGAACAAAGTTGCCTCCATGCGTCACACATTCCTGATAGATAATTCCATCATGAACGGACGCACCTGCAAGAACACCTCAGCAGCAGCCAAACAATAGCAAGTGTCCAGTAAAATGTCAACTGCTCCTATGACGAACCACTCTAAAAAAATTTAGAAAATATTTTTTTAAATTAAATGATTTTATTGCTAATTTTAAATAAAAAACAAAGCTATTTTGCTTTACTTTTAAGTAAGTACTTGACAAAATAATTACGTCATGCTAGTGTCTTCTCAGTTCAAAAAAATGGAGGGTGAAAAAAATATTTCAGATAGACTCTATTGATGCTTGTTAGGGAAAGTAGGCGATTTGTGGTGTGACCCTGGTTTCACATGAGCGCCGTACCATCTATTTGAGGCCGTCCACAAGAACAGAGCTCCTTAAAAGTCGTGAGCGAGCGCGGAATTCTGCGCTCGGTAATGTAGCTAACAGTGTTAGCGCCACTGCCGAACGCAAAATAACGCCTCCTCAAATAGACCCACAACACACCAAGGAACCCCAATGAATGCAAATCTCAAGGCCGCTCTCTGCGTCTTGTTCATGGTTGTGATACTTGTCGCGTGTGGCTATGCACAGCTCTGGCTGTTTGACGTAGTCCTACACTACAGGGTTGCTGTGCATACCTTGTTTGTGCATGACTTGGCCAATGGGCACCTGCTCCGCTGGACAGCGTCACTCGCGAGTTTTGCTCCGCTCTTTAGTGCCCAGATGCTCTGTGCCTACACTTTCTCGTTGATGTACAGCTGGCGCACGAATGTGCCCGGGTTGTTTTCACGAGAACAGTGGGGTTACACAAGCACCTTCGTCGTCATAGAGCTAGCTGTCGGATACAGCATTTACTTGTTGATACCGCAGTGGCAGGGCGCCGTCGAGTTATTAGCCGAAATGCCGCAGATCGAGGCTTATCCGCACATCATCGACATGACGCGTGTGCTACACATGCTCTGTGTAGTAAGCGTCTGCCTGATGCTCATTGCGAATGCCAAAGTCGCTGACATTCTTCGGCACCACTCAAGCCCGCCCACTACTAACGAGTAGTGTGTGCGGGTTTTTTTATTCTTAGTTCCCAACTTCTAACGCAACGGGTTATCATTAATCCGTATGCAACAAACCTACACCCGTCTTTCTAGTACA
>CALRDW010000009.1 GCA_943355025.1 Candidatus Magasanikiibacteriota bacterium
GTTGAAATCAAAGCGATTGCGCGCGAATGCGGATCTCGAAGTAAGGTCGCAGTATTTAGTTGACAAGAAGGCGTTGATCCAATCGGCGCATGTATTGGTCAACGTGGCACGCGTATTCAAACCGTCATCTCTGAGCTCGGTGGCGAGAAAGTTGACATCATTCAGTGGGACGAAACACCGGAGGCATTTATTTCAAACGCAATTTCTCCAGCACGTGTTGTTTCGATCAGTCTCGACACGCCAAATAAAGTCGCAACAGTTGTTGTTCCACCAGATCAATTCTCACTTGCAATTGGTAAGGGTGGTCAAAATGTTCGTCTCGCTGCAAAACTTACCGGTTGGACAATTACAGTTCAGCAATCGGAAATTTCAGCTGCAGAAATGAGTGAGGAAACCGAAGCTGCAGAAGAAGAGTCCCCGGCTAGCACCGAGGTTGATGTCGAATCAACAGCAGAATCAGAAACAACTGAGGCGGCAGCTTAACCAACATTTATGAAGAATTTGTTCTTCTCGATTGTATATCAGCCGATGTACAATTTACTGATCGCACTTGTTGCGTTCATGCCAGGCCACGACATGGGTCTCGCGATTATCTCAATCACGATTGTAATTCGTCTGATTCTTCATCCGTTTACTGTGAGCGCGTTTCGTTCGCAGCGCCTCATGCAACGGATTCAGCCAAAGATGAATGAGCTCAAGGCGAAACACAAAGATGATAAGCCTGCGTTCAATCAAGCAGTGATGGAGCTGTATAAGGAACACAAGGTCAGCCCCTTTTCGTCGTGCCTCCCGCTTTTGTTGCAACTTCCAATTTTGATTGGTCTGTATCAAGCTCTTACCGCAGGATTGCAGAGTATCGATTTGTCGAAGTTGTATCATTTCACTCCACACCCAGCAACAATTTCTCCGATTGCATTTGGTTTTTTGCATCTCAATGAAAAAAATCTTGTGCTCGCGCTTCTCGCGGGTGCTGCACAATTCTGGCAGACACGCATGTTGCAAACACCAAAGCCACCAATTCATACTACAGGATCTAAAGATGAAGAAGTTGCGGCGATGATGAACAAACAAATGTTGTATGTAATGCCGCTTGTTACAGTTTTTATCGGATACAAACTTAATGCGGGGCTTGCGCTCTATTGGTTTGTTGGGACATTGCTTACTGTGCTCCAACAGTGGTATATTTTCCGTAATCTTGACCGTGAACTTGCGGCAAAAGATTTGGAGAAAGTAGTTTAATTTTAGAGGCTTACATTTTGGCGCGTATGCATCCGATTGCTGCACGTGAATTAAAAGGACGGCCCGTTCTTACCGAAACCGGCTCAAAGCTTGGCGCTCTTAAGGATGTTGTTGTTGACGCGGACTCGGGCCGCGTAATTGAGTTTGTGGTTTCGCACGGAATTCTTGGCGGCCCTGATTTGCTCATCGGACTTTCTGCCGTCATTGAAATTCGCGACGACGCAATTATTGTTAAGGATACGTTTGTAGGCGAAGGGACGCCTGCGCTCGCCTAAATTGTATGTTTTCAATGCGTGATTTGGAGCGCCTGTATGTGGCGTGTGGGTTTATTGTAAAACCAAGTGCTGCGGCGCGACTTTGCGACAGCAAAGGTCTCGAAAGTTCTGTACTTCCAGAGTTAACGCCCCACGATGCAATCGCTTTTGAAAGAAAAATGTGGCGCGCGAAACGAATCGCACGCATACTTGCGCACCTGCCGTTTGTTCGCGCCATTGCTGTGTGCAACTCGCTCGGTTTTAATATGGTCCACGAAGAAAGCGATATTGATTTATTTATTATTTCGGCACCGGGACGTGTGTGGAGCGCGCGATGGTGGGTGACAGGGTGTCTCGCACTGCTTCGACAGCGGCCGGGCGAGGCAAGACGTGATCCGATTTGTGCAAGTTTTTTTATTGACGAGTCGATTAAAACTGTTGACCATCTCATGATTGATCGGGATATTTATTTTTTTTATTGGGTGCGTTCGCTTATGCCGCTTGTCGGGGGACATGTATTATTTGAGAATTCAGCCGAAACAGCACCGGAATTTCGAGTTTCTAAAAATAAAAAATTTCAAACTATTTTTGAGTGGTGCATAAAAATTATTCCCGAATCTTTTTTGCGCGCTCAGCAGAAGAGAATTATGCCCGCGGAACTTATGAGTGTTGCAAATAAAAATACAGCAGTTGTCTTGTCTGACACAGTTATTAAATTACACAGCGCCGATCGACGCGAGATAATTCGTGATTTCGTTTTTCCTTCTTAATATGTACACACTTATTATTTCAGCGCTTGTTGGTTTTGCACTGCCATGGCAGACACGGTTTTTATTTCGTGTCCCAATTGTTGGTGGTGCTGTGTGGGAGTTTGGAGTTATCAGCATTTACGTTTCACAAGTTTTGCTTGCGCTGTGGCTTGCGCATAATGCATATCAAAATCGCGTACGCCTTGTCTGGCAACTCAGAACCCATTTAAAGCAGCGTCGTGCGCAGATTATTTTTTGTGCATGTATACTTTTTTTAGTTGTCCAACTTTTTATTAGTGCAGACAAACTTCTGACAGTGCTCGCAGTAATAAATATGAGTTTAGCGGGCGGTCTTGTTACGTTATTATATTTTGAGAAAGCTGCGCGCAAACCATTTTTTGGCGGATTTTTAATTGCTGCAACTTTTCAAGCGCTCCTTGGTTTTTTACAAGTCGTCATGGGTGGGACGTTTGCGAGCACTGCTCTAGGAATGGCAGCACATCGTGCGGCGGACCACGGCGCGGCCATAATTGAAGTTGCGGGGATTCGTCATCTGCGCGCGTATGGAGGACAACCACATCCAAATATTTTCGGGGCGTTCATGCTGATTGCACTGCTTGTGTATGCGTATATGATTTATACGCATACGGAGCAGATGCAGAATAAAAACACAATTCAATTTTCCGTGCTTACAACGGGCGCTTTATTTTTTTCATTTTCGCGCAGTGCGTGGCTTGGATTTTTGATCGCGTGTGTCCTCGCATGGGTGCATCGCGCACACGTGCGCGATGGGCAACGCACGATGCTTCGATGGGCGCTCGGAACGTTTGCTGTGCTTACGATTTTATTTTTACCATTTGTTATTTCGCGCGCAATACCGCAAACATATATTGAGCAGCGATCTATTTCTGAGCGCGGGAGTGAGTTGGCTCAATGGAAACATGTTATTGAGCCGCACTGGTTTTTTGGAACTGGTCTGTGGGCGTATACAGCAGCGCTTGATGCACCGACGGGCGATGTTAAAGTTCCTGTGCACGATGTTCCATTATTAAAATTCGCAGAGGTTGGTTTATTTGGAGTGTTGTTCGGGCTGTTTGTATTTTTTTATTCGGGTATGCGTGTGCGTTTGACTCCGCTTATTTTTATTGCCGTTCCAATGCTTATCGTTGATCATTATTTGTATTCGCTGTGGCCAGGTCTCGTGATTTCGGTAATAGGAATTTCTTTGTATTTGATTATAGCGGAGACGCGGGTGGTATTAGCGCAGTTGGATAAATCTTGACACACATCTGCGGCTCGGATATCATGCCAATACGTTGGCTTAGCAATCTCGGAACTCGAGTGCTAAAAAGCCAAAAAGTTGGCTAATTTATTTATTTAAATAGACCTATGCTTACTCCACTTCACGACAATTTGATTGTCGAAGCCATGGATCCTCGTGATCAGGCAACGGCGTCTGGCATTATTATTCCTGACACAGCACAAGGCGAGAAGCCACAGCAGGGAAAAGTGACTGCGGCCGGTCCCGGAAAACTTCTTGAGAGCGGACAACGCGCGGCGATGTCAATTAAGGTTGGCGACATTGTTGTCTTTAAAAAATACGCACCAGATGAAGTCAAAGTTGCAGGCAAAGAATATCTTGTCATCAGCGAGTCGGACGTGCTCGCGGTTGTAACCGAATAATTATATGGCAGCAAAACAATTACTTTTTAATGAACAGGCACGTGCGGCGCTCAAGCGTGGCGTTGATGTATTGGCGAACGCGGTAAAAATTACACTTGGTCCAAAGGGACGCAATGTTGTGCTCGACCGAGGATATGGCGCACCAACAATTACGAAAGATGGTGTGTCGGTTGCAAAAGAAATCGAACTTGAAGATAAATTTGAAAATCTCGGCGCGGAACTTGTAAAAGAAGTTGCGAGCAAAACAAATGATGTTGCAGGCGACGGAACAACGACAGCGACCGTTCTCGCTCAAGCAATTATTACGGAAGGCTTGCGTAATGTAACAGCAGGTTCAAGCCCGCTCGCAATTCGTCGCGGTATTGAAAAAGCGGTTGATGCGCTCATTACTGAACTGCGCGAAAAAATTTCAAAGCCAGTCGCGGGCGACGCAATTAAACAAGTTGCATCAATCTCGGCAAACGATCCAGAAATCGGCGCGGTTATTGCGCAGGCGATTAAAGAAGTTGGCGAGAATGGAGTAATCACTGTTGAAGAAGGACAGTCGTTCGGTATTGAAACTGAAGTTGTAAAAGGCATGCGCATCGACAAAGGATATGTTGCGCCGTACATGGTAACGAATGCGGAGCGCATGGAAGCGGAATATTCCGACGTTTCAATTCTCATCACGGATAAAAAAATCTCATCGATTCAAGATGTATTGCCGCTTCTTGAAAAAGTTGCGCAAAGCGGACGCAAAGATTTGGTTATCATCGCAGAAGATGTTGATGGAGAAGCGCTCACAACTCTTGTGCTCAACAAATTGCGCGGCACATTCAATACTCTCGCGGTAAAAGCACCGGGCTTTGGCGACCGTCGCAAGGAAATGCTCCAGGACATTGCAGTTTTGACTGGCGGGCGTGTTATCACGGAAGACGTTGGTCTCAAACTCGACAAAGCGGAGCTGACAGATTTGGGCCGCGCGCGCAAAGTTGTCGCAACAAAAGAAACGACAACAATTGTTGACGGTGCTGGTGAACAGCAAGCAGTTGTCGATCGTTGCATGCAAATCAAAAAATATATTGAACAGACAGATTCTGATTTTGATCGCGAAAAACTTCAAGAGCGCCTCGCAAAACTTTCGGGTGGTGTTGGTGTAATTAAAGTTGGTGCAGCGACGGAAACAGAAATGAAAGAAGTCAAACATCGCATCGAAGACGCAATTGCGTCGACCAAGGCTGCGATTGAAGAGGGGATTGTCCCAGGCGGTGGTGTCGCGCTCATTCGTGCGCGCGTCGCGCTCGACGGACTTGTGCTTGGTGGTGACGAACAGATCGGCGTTAACATCGTTCGTCGCGCAATCGAAGAACCACTTCGTCAGATCGCAATAAACGCTGGCAAGGATGGCGGCGTGATTGCAGAAGAAGTTAAAAAACTCGCCGGCTCAATGGGATACAACGCAGCGACCGACACGTATGAAGATATGCTTGTAAGTGGTATCGTTGATCCAACGAAGGTTACGCGCAGTGCATTGCAAAACGCAGCTTCAATCGCAGGATTGCTTTTGACAACTGAAGCGATCGTTACAGAAAAACCAAAAAAGGAGTCTGATGAAGGACACGGCGGTGGTGGAGGAATGGGCGGCGGCATGGGAGGAATGTACTAAAAGCTCGGGAGCAGCACAATTCACAGAGAATTAAAACACGCTCAAATAAAATAACTGCTACTTCTCAGGGAGAGATAGACACGAGCTCCCGTCGAAGTAGCAGTTATTTTATTTGAGTTTATTGAAACTCGTAAATTGTCAGTCCGGAAAGTCGAATGTGCGAAGTGGAACTAGCCGCAAGCGCTTCATCATTTAAATCCTCAGCGCGAAACCAATAGTCGTGGACAACAACAAAAACGACACCATTAATTTTGCGCGCGAGATTATGAATTTCGACGGCATCTAATTTTTCATATAAAACTTTTTGTGTGAGTGGATAGAGTGGTTCATCGGGACCGATTGCAAACGGGAACATGCTGGCGCCAGACGCGTCATTCACACGTGCATCAAAGCCAAGCGTACGAAGTCCTGTTGCTGCAAGAATTTGGTTTCCAATTCCAATGAATTGTTTTCCTGCTGCAGTGCCACGCATAAATTCAATTGCAAAAATATCCTGAGCGCTCACATTCCAACCGGGACGCGTGACGCCGAGCGCGCTTGGATAAGAAAAATAAAAACTTGAACAGATAATAAACGCAAATCCAAAATAGTAGAAAGCACGAATTATTTTTGATGCGCGCGCTTCGCGCTCGATAAAAAATAATATGCACGGCACGATCATGATAATCGGCAACACAGATTTAATACGCAAAAGAAATTCGTTTTGTTCATAGGAAACAATTCCTGGCAAATAAATAAATAAGCTAACAGAAAGTATTGAGAAAAAAAGTCCTGTGAGTAGTGTTGTGTATCCAATACGAATTGCAGGGGGAACAGCAACGCGTCGTGACCACAGAAACCACAGGCCATACCCAATGACAAACCATGGAAGGATGAAGTTACATCCATACGCGAGTTGCCACACAGGCGAAACATTCGGAACGCCATAATGCCAACTAAAAACCCAAAAGAAACGCGCGAGTCCTGCATGAAGCGACTCAAATGCAAGCGGTGAAAGTCTTGCACGCATGCGGTACATGGCAAACTCAGCAAGTGTCGCCGTGCCAATCGCCACACCAGAAATTAAAACAAGAAAAATTTCGCGCGCGCGGGTTTTTATGTGCACACTAAAAATTTTGTATATGTGCATGAGCGCGCTTGCAAGAACAAGAGGTGCGCCAAGGAGCGGGTGCGTTACGGTTGCAGCACAAGCAATTCCATATAAAGTTAAAATGCGTGAATTAAATAATCCTATAGATATGTTGCAGACAAACGGGAGCGGCAAAATAAGAATCCACCAGAGCAGATATAGTGTTGAAATATTATGTGGAACGGTAAATGTGAATTCTGAGATCGGAATGATGAGCAGGCCAAGAGTTCCAAAAAAAGAGGCGCGTACAGATAAATTCCAGCCGCGACGAAAACTTAACACTGCAAGCGGTGGAATTGAAATCGCGGCCAGCAGCGGAAGAAAAAACCGATCAATAAGAATGAGCGGAGCATGTGTGATGAGATGCGTAACCACAACAACGGTATATTGTCCTAAATAAAAAGGCTGAACTGGAAAAATTTTTGAATGCAGCGCAATATACTGTTCCGCAGCTTGATGTATGAGAGGATCGAAGCCGAAACCATATCGAAACACTGTCGCACACATGCCGTACATGAGAAAAAAATGTGCGACTAGCGCGAACAGCTGTGTTGTGTTTATCGCGCGAGCACGCGCGGCAACAACTACGTGCAAGAGAGTTGCAACAAAAATAAGAATAAAAAAATCGCGGTGTAAAAGTTCCCATGGTGATGTCAGAGCACCATCCATTCGTACATTCCAGGCAGTGTACAGTGCGGTAAAGTCAGCGATGAGTGCGCAAGCAAACAGAAGTCGTGATGGTAAATCATTCGGAAGTGCCGCCACGCGCTGATGAGGGGACGCTACAATGCGCGTTAAAATAAAACAAAGCGCTCCGGCCGCGGCGACACCAAGTATTCCAGCAACAGTCAAAGTGATTCCGCACAACAAATACAGAACTACACTGAAACAAATCCAGCCGCACCACAAAAGAACACTGGTTATTATCCAGTGTTCTTCGTCAAAATAATTTGTAACGGGCTGCGGAATTTTCACACGGTCATGACGTCCGACTTAGAAAAGCTGGGCGCAATATTTTTTTGCATCGCTCATCATTTTGGACATCGTCGCACCATTTGGCGGTACTCCGGCTGCCGCAAAAAGTTTATCAGTCGAACAATCGGGCGTCACATTCTTACATGCATTTGTATATGCTGCGTATGCAGCACAAACTTTCGTAGAAATTGCAGCACTCAGTACATCGGATTTGATGAACGAGGAGCATCTGTCTGCATATTTCTTTTGCTCATCAGCCGTTAAAGCAATCTTGTTAATTTTTTTAACCAATAATACCTTACAGTCAAGATACATTTTCGAATAATTTACATCATATCCATCTGGACATGGGCCAGGGACCGATAAGGTGAATTTCTTCCAGTCGATCCAATCAGTAGACATTTGATCGGGTGTGAGTTCTCCAGGTCCGGTTGTTGGATGAGTGGTATTTCCCGTGTCAGTATTGCCTGTTAAATATCCTGGCACTGTTGGGAGGACAACGCTTCCATCATCTTTAACAACTGTATTTTTTCCGCCGGGCAAAGCTCCTGTTCCTGGTGCGAAATATCCTGGCGTTGTATAGACCGGAGTTGGTTGACTGCCGTAACCTGGCGTCGAATAACCAGGCCGCGTTGTTCCAGGAATTTTATCAGGCTTTTCTTTAGTATCTTTAATAGTTGTTGGAGGGGCTCTGACTCTGCCGACTGCCGTTGTTTGAGGCTGAACTAATTTTTTCGCGTTCGGATCAACAGGTACTTGCTGGCCAACCTTTAAACCACGATCATTTGCTGCAATTGGTTTAATTTGAGGACCATTTGACGGAGGATTTGCGGCTCTTTTCTCAGCCACAGGATTTTTTATACAGAACCATGGAATCGACACTACTGGTGCTTGTCTGCTTGGCGCGCGACCCTTTGAATCTTTCGCAAGTGCCGCAGCAATCGCGGTTGAACACGTTGCAAACATGAGTAATGAGAGAACGAATATGTGTCCGGAATGTTTCATATAAGCGAACTAATTATTTGAAAGGGAAATTTCTGGGTAAATAAGTTTACAATATAATACCGCATCTGTTTGTGTTTGGGTAATTTTATCTGTGTCAACACCAACATCAGACAAATACGCCTCGAGTGGCGTGCACATTTTTTGTTCGGCAGTGTTGTGCGCGCACTCTTGCTCATACGCATGAAATGCTGTACAAATCATGGTAGAAATGTTTAAAACCACCGCAGGCGATTTGCTGATTGGAGCAGAAGCGCGCAGCGGTACTTGGATTTCGTGTGCAAACGAATAACCAATTGCCGACGTTCCGGTCGCAAATAATCCTAACGTTAAAATAAAAACATGTACACCGTGACGCATAGATTACCTACAGTATGACGCATGTGTGTTATGATTGCAATTGTGTATGAATTATAGTGTGGCCGCGCGGCGCAAACGGGCGAAGATTATTCTGCGAGAACTTAAGAAATTATTCCCTAAAGCAGGAATGATGCTTAATTTTTCGAATCACTGGGAGCTTGTTGTTGCAGTTTCACTTTCTGCTCAGTGCACGGATAAAAAAGTAAATGAGGTTACGGCAAAATTATTTAAAAAATATCCGCGGCTTGAGGATTATGTTCAGGCGGATGTTTTAGAATTTGAACGCGATATTTTTCAAACCGGTTTTTATCATCAAAAAGCGCGCAACGCTCTTGCAGCAGCACGAGTACTCACGGAAAAATTTAATGGGGTTGTTCCAGCAACAATGGAGGAGCTTCGCGAACTTCCAGGCGTTGGTCGAAAAACAGCGAACGTTGTTTTAGGGAATGCATTTGGCACAGCTGTTGGAATTGCAGTCGACACACATGTCGGACGGCTTGCTCGCGTTTTCGGCCTCACACGCGAAACTAGCCCAGAAAAAATCGAGCGTGATTTGATGCGAATTATTCCGCAAAACGAGTGGTTTCAAACGACGTATCGGTTCATCGAATATGGCCGTACATTTTGCACGGCCCGACGACACGATCATGATCGCTGTCCACTTACAGTGATGCTTGCTGAATTAACCCATGTAACCTGACTTTGGATCTTCTTGTGGTGGGGGAACAGGGGCTGGTTTTGGTACGGGAGCTGGGATAACTTTTTTTGCTGGAGGTTTTTCTGGCGTCGCTTTCTTAATCGGTGTCGGCTTCTTTATAGGCACTACTTTTTTAACAGGCGTAGGTTTTTTAGCTGGGATTGGTTTTGGAACAGGCTTTAAAACAGCTTTAACGGCTGCTTTTTTTGCTGGAGCTGATTTTGGCGGGGCAACTTTTCCCCCCACTGGTTTTTTTATGGGCGTTGCTGCAAAAGCAGCCGGAGTCATGAGGAAAGATGCTGCTATAACGAGAAATGAAAGAGCGCTGGTTATTTTTTTCATAATTGGTATTTAAAATAATATCATACTTGTTTTTTTTCAACAAATTTGGTACTCTTGTGGTGAGTTCTAACCATGTTGATTCGATTCGACACAGACAATGTTTCACGGAGGTTTCTGATGATAATTCGCAAAAGTTCTTATCTACATGGGGGCGACATACATGGCATGGGTGGCAAGGGCCCGCGTACCACTGATGGCGGCCGCTTGGACCCCCATGACGGCGATTGCATTCCGCTCGGGCCGCGTGATACGCCGGACCCTGGCGGTTCCGTCATTGGCGGCGGCGGTAACCGAAGTGTGATCGGCGGTTGAAAATTGTCGGATGACAGTTGACGACTGACGTTGCTCTCGGCGCATCCGTTTCGTGCAAAAGTGCATGCAACGGATGCGCCTGTTTTTTATCTTGTAAAATCCTTGTATTTTTGCTATGCTGCCCGACATATGATCGAAGCGGGAAAGCAGCTCGCTCAGCTGCTTGAGCAAATCAAAGAAGCGCGCACACTCCTTGACCACGAACGAAAAGCCGTGGATGTTCGCGCACTCGACATTGAAATGAGCGACCCGGATTTTTGGAAAGATCAGGAAAAAGCAGCGCGTGTTTCAAAGAAACGTGAAGATCTCGCCAAGGAACTCGAATTGTGGGCCGCGCTTCAGACTGAGGTTGAGCAATTAATCTCACTCTGTGAGATGCCGGAAGCGGAGCACGATCTTGATCTCCGCGCAGACATTGAAAAACGCGCTGCTGAGTTGCACGAAAAATATCAGAAACTCGAATTTTATTTGCTTTTTAGCGAACAGTACGACGAGAATTCAATAATCATGGCGATTCATGCCGGCACGGGCGGCGTTGAAGCAATGGATTGGGCGGCGATGCTCCAACGCATGTATTTGCGGTACGCAGAAAAAAAAGGATGGCGCGTCAATATCGTTGATTATTCGCCAGGCATGGAGGCGGGCCTCAAATCCGTTGTCATGGAAATTAATGGGCGCCACGTATATGGACATTTGAAAGGCGAACATGGCACGCACCGACTCGTTCGTATGTCGCCGTTCAACGCCGATGGACTTCGACAAACCTCATTTGCGCTTGTTGAAATTTTACCGCAGATTGAACAAGATTCAGATTTGGTGATTGATCCGAAAGATGTGCGCATTGATACGATGACTGCGGGTGGCAACGGCGGGCAATCCGTTAACACAACATACAGTGCGATTCGACTCGTGCATATTCCAACGGGAATTATTATTAGCGTGCAAAACGAGCGATCGCAGTTGCAGAATAAAGAAACTGCATTTAAAATTTTGAAAGCCCGCTTGCTTGCGCTTCAGTTGCAAGCGCAGAAAAAAGAACGTGAAGAACTTCGTGGCGAACATAAATCTGCCGAGTGGGGAAATCAAATTCGTTCATATGTTTTGGCGCCATATCGCATGGTCAAAGATTTGCGCACGCGTCACGAAACGAGCGACACTGTCGGTGTTCTCGACGGCGAGCTTGATCCGTTTGTCGAGGCGTATTTGCGATGGATTAAAATTAAAGGAAACGAGGCGCGGGCCGTGAGCGATGAGCCGGATTATGAAGACGAATAAAGTTTTTGTATATCCAACTGAAACATCGTATGCAATCGGTTGCGACGCACGTGACGTGGCGGCAGTTGAGAAAATTTTTAAAATCAAAGGACGTGATACGCGAAAAACTTTGACATTGATCGCGGCAAATCAAAAAATGGCGGATAAGTTTATTGTGGCGACGCAGAAAGAAATTAAACGCATCATGACAACATATTGGCCGGGACCACTCACACTCGTCGCCCCCGCGAGCGCGTACGCGCGAAAAAATTTAGCGCCGAAAATTATTGCGGTTGATGGCACGATTGCAATTCGCATTCCGGATCACACGATCGCGCGCGAAATCAGCGAGCGTCTCGGCGCGCCAATTGTTGCGACATCGGCGAACAAAGCGGGCGAGCCGGCATGCTATAGTGCGGCTGCGGTTCGGCGCGCGTTCAAAAATAATGAAATCAAACCCGATATTATTATTGATGAAGGCCGACTTCCAAAATGCGCGGCATCGACAATTGCGCAATATAAAAATGGCGCGTGGAAAATTCTTCGCGTCGGGCCAATACAATTATGATAAATTTAAACAAAGATTGGATTCTCAAAAAAATAAATGAACTCAAGCTTCGTCCATCGCGTGGCAATGGGCAGAATTTTTTGATTTCACTTGATCCGATCACTGCGATTATTGCTGCAGGAGCTGTCGCAGCCGGAGACCGTGTTCTCGAAATCGGGCCAGGCTTCGGCGTTTTAACGGAAGAGCTTTTGCATGCGGGCGCGCATGTTACTGCGATCGAATATGACAATAAGATCGCTGAGTATTTGAAAAAAACAATTCCAAAAAAATATCCGCACGAGATCATTGAAGGAGATGTGTTGCAAATTGCGCGGCCAGAATTTCTCGAGGCACTTGGCGCATACAAAGTTATTGCGAATATTCCATACCACATTACAGGTGACATCATTCGATTATTTGTAGAATCAACATACCCGCCAACCGTCATGTGTTTGCTTATTCAAAAAGAAGTCGGTGAGCGATTGACGGCAGGGCCGCCACACATGAATCAGCTCGCGCTCTTTACGCAGTGGTCAGCAGACGTTGAATATATCGAGACGATTTCGCGCAAACAATTTATGCCAGCGCCAGAAGTTGATTCTGCGATTATTCGAATTACGCCGCGAAAAGATGTGTGTGCTACGCACGGTGTTACAAAATCAGAACAGCAAAAACTTTTTTCTTTTATCAAACGAGGCTTCGCACATCCACGAAAACAACTTGCGAACAATCTTGGTGTTCAAAAAAATGATGTAAACATGAGCAAACTGTTCGATTTTTCGCGTCGGGCTGAATCCTTGTCCATGGATGAGTGGATAACCCTCTCCCGCAGCTTGTCCGAGTAGGCCTTTTGTCGGTATACTGAATCACGGCTTCTCATGCATGTGATTGAAAACCTCGAAGAGCAACACCATCGTCTCGATACAGGACAACGAATCGGCGTTGCCCTGCTTATTGGTATAACGGTTTTGATCGCGACAGTTACTGTTATTCAATTTCGTTCATCGTTTTCTCAGTATGGTCACGGAAAAAAAATAGCAGGCGATGGGCAGCCAGCTGATCCGCAGCAAGCGCAAAAAAAGGCGGATGACGCGCTGAGGAAAACAGACACGGATGGAGATGGGCTTTCGGATTATGATGAAATAATGATTTATCATTCGAGCCCTTATATTCGCGATACGGATTCGGATGGAATTCCGGATGGCGAAGAGGTTCGTCGCGGGACGAGTCCTGTGTGTCCGGAAGGGAAAGATTGTTCGATTGACGAAATTGCAGCGCACGTTGCAAAGCAGAGCCCAACAAGCACGGACCCGATCGGCGATCCGCTGCTTACAGGTTCAGGAGTTTTGAACACCCAGTCAGCGCTGACAATTACACCATCACCGACAGTGTCACCGCAACAACCCGCAGCTGCGCCGCCGGATGTTACAAAAATGACGCCCGCAGACATTCGCACGCTCATGATCACACATGGTGTGCCAAAAAATAAGCTTGATGCGCTTACTGATGAACAATTGATGCTGTACGTGCAACAAGCATCTGCAGAAGATGCACAGCAACCAAAGAATTCCCCGTAGTTTTTTATGAGAAACTGGCTCGTTACAGCTCGATACAAGCTCGCTACTGGCCTCCTGATTTTGTCGTTGCTTACGCCAGGCGTTGCGGCTGCTCAAGGCATGCCGGTTCTTGATTTTCAACAATTTTTAAAATGGGGCTGGGAGATTTTAAAAAATGCACTTCAAAGCGCGGCTGTTGTCAGCGCTGTAAATATTAGTCAACAGGTTGCGCGCGACGCGGCTGAACAAATGGCGTCATACATTGTTGAAGGAAGTTCGGGCAAAACACCACTTGTATTTTTGAAATCACCGGGAGATTACGTAAAGGATGCGGGGAAACAGGCGATGGGTGAGTGGCTTGGGACTGTTTCTAAGGATTTGGGTCTTGGCGATAAATTGTGTCATCCGCCAGCGGCAGTGCTCACGGGTCTTCCATACGGAATTTTCGACATGATTTCCGGCAAAGCAACTGCAGCAGCGAACGCGGAACTTCGAAAACAGGGTTTTAATTTAAATAAACGACCAGCGCTCGACGTTAAGTGTGATTTTGATACTATTGCCGACAGCTATGGCAAACTTCGAGATTCACTCGCAAGTCCAAGCGAATTACTTGCGAGCTTGACTGACTCAACCGGATCGCGACAGACAGAAACGGATTTGATTATTACAAAGCAACTCGATGGTCTCATCACCATGGCAAGCGAGCAGAAAAAGGCGGAGCTGGAGCGGCTCGCCACAAAATCATATCAGGATCAGAAGAAGCCGATTTCTGGTAAAGTTGTTGAGCCGAGCCAAAAAATTGCTGAAGAAGGGAGGATGAACACGGCTGTTCACAACATGGAGGAGCAAAACAAATTGCTTTCCGGTGTTTTGGCTTCTGGCATGAATGCAATTCCCGCCGTGTTTGCCTCGACGTTTTTAAATAGCATGACGAATAAAATTCTTCAGCGACTTGCTGAAGGAAAAGGGTCTCTTCCTCTTGATAGCGATGGAGGTAATCTGGCAAACCTGTTCGGCTCAGGCAAAGGTGGTTCAGAATCCCAGCTCTCTAATTTATATGCAAGCGTTAAAACTGCGTATGTAACTGGCGGTGATTGGGATCAATTGACTGTTTTTTCAGCGTGTCCGAGTGAATCAAAGGCAGCGCTGCCAGAAAATTGTGTTATTGATGATGGACTTGTGAGTGCGGTGCGGTCGGGTAATGGCGGCAAAGGGATCACAGTCCAAGAGGCAGTTGATCAGGGCCTGCTTCATGGCGATTGGCGATTGATTTCGCCTGCAGATTCCGGCAAAAATGAGGAACGCTTATGTTACAAAACAGCATATTGTTACAGTAATTTAATTAAACTTCGTAAGGCACGTATCATTCCAATTGGTTGGGAAATCGCGGCAGCGAATGCGGGCACGGGTGGAAGAGTTACTCTTGCGGCAGTAGTTGCTGGATTTAATACCTGCGCGTTTACGTGCAGCAAGCATCCTGCACAAGCATGTTCAACTGACGCGGATTGTCCGCCAACAGATTCGTGTGGTGGTAATCCGCAGCGCGATCTCGCTCATCCATACTGTCATTTGATCGATCCAAATTGGGTACTTAAAATGCCAGAAAATATTTGTCGCGCAAAAGTGTCTGGCGCGCAGCCGGCGGACAGTCAGACGCCGACACGACAACTGGAGTGTGTTGATCAAGCAACGTGTTTGCAGGAAGACGGTACGGGCCGATGTACGGGTGCATATGGATATTGCACTCGTGAACGGAATACCTGGCGCTTTGACGCTGATGCCTGTCCAGCGCAGTTTGCGGGTTGCCGTACATTTAGTAATAACGAGGTGGGCCAAGTAACAGTACTTGAATCAACGATTGACTCCAGTGTATGTTCTGATAAAAATTCAGGATGTCTCGGATATTACACAGAGTATAAGCCAGACGGTACATTTGATACGACGGCGCCTCAAATTTATTTGAATGCAAAGGCAGCGACGTGTGATGCTAATAATATTGGTTGTACAGAGGTTAAATTTGCGAATACCGGCGAAACAAAGTTCATCAAAGCGCCGCCGCAAGGGCTTGGATGTAAAAATGCGGTAACAGATCCAGCAGAATGCAAAAAGTATACGCAGGCGTGTACTGTTGATGAAGTTGGGTGCGAATTATACCAACCAACGAGCGCCGATCCTGCGGTTCCGGGCATCGCGACATTTGCAACGACTGATGAAAACGGCAGCGTTGTTGATTGGAATGATGAGTGTCCAAAAGAATGTGTGGGCTACGTTTCGTATTATCCGAAACCAACTCAATTCGAGCCGTTTCCAGCAGCACCAACCGCATTTATCGCACCAACTGCACAGGCATGTACGCAGGATGTCGCGGGCTGCGATGCGTTTACGAATATCGATTCCGCGGCAAATGGCGGCGGCACAAAGGCATATTTTTCAAATATTCAAAGATGTCGCAAGCCAGACGACGCGCCACACGGTGTGTTTTATACATGGGAAGGCTCTGACCAAAGTGGATATCAACTGCATCAACATGATGTAGTTGTTGATGCAGGCGGCGCGCCAGTGTACGACATTACGAATATTGAAAAGCAATTGCTTGGCGATATCTCCGCAATTTGTAGTGGTAAAGTTTATGCAAACCATCTCATTACAGACAAGGCAAACCCAAACTACGGCAAAGCAAACCCAAACTTTAATCCGGATTGCCGTGAAATGTTTGATAATGATGGGAAGCCATATTACGAACTTCTTACAAAATTATTACCATCTTCGGCTTCATGTACTGCTGTTCGTCGCGTTTCGGCCGCTGAAGCAGACTGTAAAGAAAGCCGCGGCACGTTTGATCCGATTAGCGGCGGATGCGATTATTTTGTCCTGCCAAAACTTTCATCTCAATGTACGCTGCCGTTTGTCGGATGCCGCGCATTCGATGGTATCGCTGCAACAACTGGCCACAATATCTTCAGCAGCAGCTTTAATGTAGCAGCAGACTGGTCAACCGGCGTGATTTCGAATGAGGGCGCAACTGTTGGCGACACAGTGCTTAAAGTTACCGAAGACGCAACGAGCCATACTGTTTCGGTCAAAAAAAGTTTGGTATATCAGATTACATTCTGGGCAAAAGGCATGGGCGGTGTAAGCGTTCATTTAGCAAGTGCTGGTGAAACACCCGCAGATATTAATTTGAATACGGCCTCGACAATTCTCAATCCAGAGTGGACACGTTACCAGGTTTCATCAATCGCAATGCCGTGGAGCGATGACAATGCAGTTTTGAGATTTGCTAAAGACAAGGCGTCGGATGCATTTTTTCTCGACAATGTTTCAGTAAAAGAACAGGACGATGTTGTGTACCGCATTAAGGATACCTGGAAAACACCGCTTTCGTGTGATCCAACACCGAGCGACAACATCCCTGGTCCAGCGCTCAACTGCCAAGAATACCAACCACAATCAAGTCCAAACTTGTCTAAATCTTATCTAACCGGATTTACAAGCTTGTGTCGTCAAGAATCAGCAGGCTGTCAGAAATTCCAAAATACGTACAACACGACCGAAATTACCACGCACGATGTTCAGATTTCTTCGAAAGATCCTACACTCATCAAGACACTTCCGGCCGATGAGTTCGTATATTTGGTTGCAAGCCAAGACTCATTCTGTCCAGCAGATAAAAAAGGATGCAGCGCTCTCGGCATGATGGTAAAAGAAAAAAATGATAAGGGCGTGCTGGCAAGTAAACTTGAAGTCGTATACAAGATTGATAATCCAAGTAATTATGCAAATTCGATGTGTCAGCTCGAAGAAAATCGATGTGTAACCTTTAAGAGTGGCGACGGTCAACAACGCTACTTTAAATATCCAGAAGGAGATAAGCGTTGTGAATATAAGGATAAAGAGATTCCGAATAAGGACAAGCCCGACATCACAGTGAGCGGTTGGTTTGTCGAAGGCACAGCGCAACCGTGTTATCCAGATTTGATATCTGGCTCAAATGTGTACGGCATTTATAAAAATGCGGATCCGCAGTTTACGGGTAACCTTGGCCAGTGTCCGATTGAATTCAATCAGTGCACGCAATACATTGATCATGCCGATGTAACCCGCGAATATCCAAACGGCCGTGAGTACTTCTTCGAAAAGAGCGCAAAGGTTGATTCAACAACGTGTACCGGCAAGGCTGGGCTTAAAGACGGATGTGTGTTGCTCGATGACACGTCGCTTATTGGCGACCACGCCTTTGCAACCATGGCAACCTATTGTAAATCTGACCCAACGATCGTGCCGAATTGCGCCGAGTATTTGAGCAGCGCAGCCGTTCCAAAAGAAGATCGCGGGCATGATGGTGTTGCAACCGCACCTGTTGGTGGCCCTGTATTTACGTCATCGAATGACACAAAGGGCCTTGATTGTAATTTATTTCAGCGACTTGGCATTACCGTGGTTACGGATTGTACGACTCGAATTTCCGAACTCAAGAAAACCGTGAAAGATCATAAGACGCTCACCATTGTTGATGGAAATGGGTTTAAGGCCATTGATCTTAATGCGTATGTCTGCGACGCGACGCATGACGGTAAGGAACTCGTTGCATCAGCTATCCAGATGTGTGGAAAATATGCGGACGCGAACACCTTGATTAAGGTTCGTCGCGATCGTACGTGTGCAGAGTGGTTGTCATGTCAGAGCTCAAACTCGGTGTATGATCCACAAACTCAGAAAAATAAAGAGGTTTGTACACAAATCGGCGTGTGTAACAAACTTGCAAGCGGAACCACGGGCACAGGTCAATGCGAGAGCTGGGTAACGGATCAGGTCCTCGAGCCGACCGAGCAGCGATCACGCGCATTGCCGCTGTCAACGCGCCATTACGTTGAGCGCAATGTCGGATGGTTTGGTCAGGAGTATTCGGGGTACTCGTTGTGGAATAAATTTCAGCCAAACACACTCGGATGGTTTGACCCAACGCCGGCCGAAGATCAAAAAAAGGGTAAACATGAGGAGGCCTTGCTTGGTGCAGGGTTCGTGCCGGAGGACAATGTCTGTGGTACAGGGAACAATGGCTCCGTCTGTACAGCGCATATTTTTTCCGCTGACTCAGCGAAAAAAGGAGTTAAAAAAGTTGCGCCAGTAATTTTGCAGGAGGGTGAACCGGGTGCCAATGATCCAAGTCATGCACTCTATGTTTCAGTCATGCTAAAAGAGGGAGAGTCTCCTGCAGTATGGAATGTAAATGATGCGCAGTTGTATGAATATCAGTTCATGAAGTTGGATCAGGGTGTTTACGCATTTGTTGGCGGCCAGGGAGTTATATTTAAACCAAAAGAGCTTGTTGCGGTCTTCTTAAATAAGAAAAATGGGGCGGGAGAGACTGATACTCAGGCGAAGGGTCCAGGCGCTGGATGGTATCGAGATATCTATGTAAAAAAAGCGATGATTCCAGATCCTGATCCTGTGAAGGCTTCGCAGGGGGCGATGGTGGACCCCTCAGTGAATTATATTCCAGAGATTGTTTCTTACGACGCAGGGACGAACACCTACCTTTTGAATGATGGTCAGGTGTATCCAGCAGCGTATGTTGCGTCTTTCGCGAAACACTACCCAACAGCGCTTGGCCAGAAAGCTCTTATTCAGGCAGATCTTAATGATAAGGGGTTGTCAGACGAGCTGTGGCTTGGTTGGGTTACAAAAATTCCGCAAGAAGTACTCGCTGATTTAGCTATCAGCAGTGTAGTCGGGAGTGAATTTGGAGAGAGCGTTAGTTTCTTGGGTACCTGTTATGACAGAAAGTGCTGGTATCCGCTGAACGGCTTGCAGCAGGCGCAGCCAACAAAAGAAGACTTTGATGCGCCATCGTGTCGCGCATATCCAGAAGAAGATTCGCCATTTCCATCTACAGTAGTTGCATCTGACAATGGATTTTCGCCACTTGGTCAAGTAAAAACGCTCTCACCAATATTTAAGAAAGTGAATGTGTGCGAGTCGTATACAACAACTCCGACCGCGTATACCAAGCCGGACAAAGATGGAACAATAGTTAAGACAGATGGAAAACAGTGGGATGATCTTGCCGGTTTTCTCAAAATTAAGGGAAATGAAATTGGCACACTTCTGAGCGGTCTACCAGTACAGAAACCGGGGGCATGTGAATGTTCGTATACTAAGGTTACGTATGATGACTCGTCTGTAGTGGGATCATCCGTGGTGTATGCACCAATTGATGCAACGCCCCAAAGCTTGCACGGTATTTGTGATGCAGGTTGGTATGTTGCCGGGGACAAAGAATCTGCGTACGTTGGTAAAAATAGTGGTTCACAAAATGTACTATCTAAAAAAGGCATGGCGTGTGCAAGCGACGCGGATTGCATCGATGAGCGCGTTATTCAATTTAAGACGGGTACTGGAGCAAACAAGGGTGTGCAAGGTGCGAATAATGTTACCTATGATTATTCGACTGACGATGGTCGGTGCCAAATGCCAAAACAAATTACCAAATATGTTGGTTGGAAAGGGTATTGCTTAGAGCGTGATTTGCGGAGCCATTTGAATAATACCCAGACTGATTTAGGCTGCGAAACATGGTTGCCAATCGATATCGCCGGTGGACAGGATATCTATAATCAATATGATCAGGCTAAGTTTAAGCCGAGCAAAGCAAATGGCGGCGAATATTATTGCGCGGAATCGCGCGGTGTTAAAAAATCAGGTGTTGACAACAGTGACGCATACACATTTGCCGGCACGCTTGAGTATGCTGTTGCAGGATCGGAGTATGTAAACACGTGGGATCAGCTGTTCGGAGATACGATTAAAGCATTTTTTGCTCCCGGATACATTTTTTATGCGGCTATAATGAACGGCGTAAAGGATCCTGCTGTTGCGGCATATGGTCCGCAGGCGTATAAGCAGTACAGTGAAAATGAGGTTAAACAATTTGGTCTTCCCGCAACCGTTTATCCAAACGAAATTGATCGGATCGAACTAACGGCTACCACTGAAAACGCATTTTTCCCCGCAGGCTATACCATGAATATCATTGATGATGGTAGGGCACGATTTTATGTAAACAAAACGTCGGTTGATGCCGCTGAAAAATTAGGCGTGACATGTCCTGGGTATTCTCCAAGTGGAGTATATGATTTGCTCACTCCGGGTAAAGCAGCTGACGCTGGACCTGATTTTTCTACATCAAAAGTCTTGTCGCTCATCAGCCGGCAAATTCGATGTGGCAAAAGTGCGGGCGGGATAGGCGACGGGGATTCTTGTGATTCTTATACCCCTGGCGCGGCTATTTCGAAATATTTTGCGAATTGTTCAACAGGTGATAGCACATTCGCAGTTTCTGGAATGCCTGCTGGAGCGAAAAATATGTTTCGTGATGACTCGAAAGATAATAATGGTGACTTAGATAAGACATATGGACCAGAATCATATGCAGACCCCGATGGATTATCACGTCCTGTAGCAGTAACAGGCGTTGCGCGAGACACAAGTATACAAACAACTGGTGGCAAGGATACAAATGGTAATGAAATTAAGCCCCGTGTTTCGCAGCTTGGCGTGCAGTTTAGCCAGATTTGGTTCGTGCGTATTGATAACCAGCTTGGTTTTGCGGATAAACAATACATGCCATACCACAGGCGGTTACTCGTAAATGATATTATTACCGATGATCAGGAGTATGGATATACGAATGATGACCCTCTCCCTGCACCTCGCCACACAAGCATTTCTCGAGGTCCGAAACTTGATGGCACGTATGAGGATTGGTCTGCGTGTCAATATAACGCACAGGTTACAGATCCTACGGTTCAGTATGGTCGACAAATTGGTTACGAACTACGATTTAAATTTGATAAGACAGGAAAGTTTGCGGGTATTGATGCTGGGGCGTGCACAGCGCGACGCAACGCGATCATTACAGCTGGTTGGAAAGTTAAAATTCATTTGCGCGATGCATGTACGCAGGTTGCGAAAACAACCAAGGTTGATCTCAATGAACCTGATGGGCAATCGACAACTGCATGGACGAATCGTTTGTGGTCTGCATGGCCGGATAATGGATTTAAAAAGTATGTTGATGCAGGACTCAAACCGAATGGTGCCTTGCCTGTTGGTTCTGGAACAATACCAGACAGCCATAATTACGGTTCGTTTATAGGGGGTCCAATTCTCCTTGATAGTGCTCTGGCGCCGCAGATGCCGTGGTATGGGCATCTTGAAACTCCTGCGGGCACGGGATCTGGTTTAAGTGGTGCGACTCGATTTGATATAGCTAATGGTAACAGTACTGCGTTCAGCTGTCCGAAAGGAACAAGTTGTGTAGGCACGTCGGGGCCAGTGTCGTTTGAAGAGGGTAAAAAAGCGCTCCTACAATTATTTGCGGCGTACTCTAATGTTTATTTGTCAGAAGCTCCGTTTTACGGATATAAAAAGGGTTCGTCGATTAGCGATGCAAGTTATGCCCTCGGCAAGGATCATCCGCCGACTGTTGCAGCAGTAGATACAACACAGTGTGATTCGCGGCAACCTAGTTCATGTCGCGTTGTACGAAAGAACGGTATGACGGTTAATGGGTTGTTTGCACCAGGCGCGATTGTGTACGGCAAGAGTTCGGTCGGTGCGACCATCCAATTTTATGGATGGGCAGATCAGGAGCATATGCCGATTAAGCGCGTAGTTTTGGATTGGGGTGATGGCACCTCGCCGATGCTTCAAACTGGTTTGTATCGCAATCATAAACCAGTGTGCTCGACAGATGTGCAACCAGCGGCGGCGTGTGAATTAACCGTGGGTGGGCTTGATCCAAATCAAACATGTGCAGCTGATGGTGATTGCGTTGATTCGGCGGGAAAGGTTGTCGGTGCGTGCCAGGTTTCAACCGGTGATAAAACAGCCCTTTATAGTACTTTGAAATGGTCATTTGGTTCGTGGGGTGGCAACAAGACCGGCGACTCAGGTGCGTGTCAAACCGGATACTTCTCGTATGGTCATGCGTATACCTACTCGGATGATTGCGCATTCACGGGTATTTTGCCAAAGAGTTTGCAGGGCGCAGGCCTCAATTTAACGCACGCACTTGTCGCTGATCAAAATATGATTGATGCGCTTGGACTTGCCGGTCGCGTTGCACCAAAAGAACGCTTCTGTCTCTTCCAGCCGCGCGTGCAGCTGCTCGATAACTGGGGGATTTGTAATGGGGTTAAGAGTGTGGATATAACTAAAGGTAGTGGAGATATGACGCCGACTGCGTATGGGAAAAATGATGTTGGTTCTGATTGTAACTATGATGCAGAAGATCCTAAAAATCTTACACCTTTTCAAGGCTATATCATTGTTAAAGAATAAAAAAACCGCTGCGACCAAAATTGGTTTGCAGCGGCACTGGTTTTGGCTGGCCAGCCCACTTATTGACGTTTGAGCCATGTAGAACCCTTTCCAGGGCCCTGTTCCTCTGTTTCAGCATCAACGAGTTTTCTATTCAGGCGCAAATATTTTTTGCCCGTGACATCATTGGTTATTTTTTCGATCGTAAGTTGGGCAAAATTTTTTTGTTCGACATCGATTGTTTCATTCCAAATACATTTCTCAGCTGTGCAGCTGACAAGCGCACCTTTGCGCGTAGAAGCATCGCCATTGCTTTCTTTTATAACCATGAACATACGCGGACGGAACGCAGATCCTTTTGGCGGATTTTTCCAGCTTGTCTTGCTACCAAACAATGGATCATCACATATAAGCGGATCGAACGTGGAAGGTAGCAAAACTATCGGAGGACCGCAAAGTTCCTCTTGGCACATGGGCTCCTGATTAATCCAGCAATGATCTATCCCCGCCTCCTTGCATGATTTCGCAGGAAGCAGGGGAAGCCAGATGGCTGTTGCCGGATCTGTGCAATCCCAATCGTTGTGCCCGACATCATTCCCGTCGGTCCACGTGATCAATACTTTCGTATTGTTCGTCGCGGGTTCGCCGAGCGCGGCGCGCGGACACGAGAAATCTGTGCTACCGGAGTCGCCTCCCGTCGCATCAGAGTCCTTGTTCTCCGATCCGCCATCATCGCCACCAGCGGTATCTGCGTCAGTGCTTTGAACACCGTCGGTTTTACCACTGCCGTCGAGGCTTGCGTCGCCCTGGTTGGGACTCGTGTCACCAGTAACGCCATCAGATCCCGAAACAGGACCGCCTGTGCTGCACGCGACCACCGTGGCCGCTGCAAAAATCGTCAAAACCAATTGTGTAAGGTTCTTCATGCAGGACTCCTTGTATGCACCCTTCTCGGGCGCGCCATGCAATAAGAGAACGGTAGCACGAAATACTCTATTTGTCAAGCCGCTCACGACGTAAAACTCCGCAAAAATACCGTATTTAAGCCAAACTTGACGCTGTCCGTCAGTGAGTTATACTCACCACATATTATTTTTTAAACTATGCAATCTATGGAGGGGCGCAAGGTTTTTACACCAGAGGAGTCAACGGAAATGCTGAGCTATATTGCTCAAAACATGGCCACGAAGGCAGATGTCGAGGAAATGGGAGCTTCTATTCGCGCGGAAATGCGCGGAGAAATGGCAACAAAAGTCGAATTGCAGGATTTTCGAAGCGAGATTCGGGAGGAACTTCGTGGGACAGAACAGCGTCTTCGGGATTATACAGATAAACGCGTAACTCAAGCAGAGGATAAGATCATTTCTTTTGCCCGTCACGGTGATGAAAAATTGAATGAAACAATTCGTATTCTTGAGCTTGCGCGTTCAGTGTCGACTGAGGATGCCCGTCGTTTAATAGCGATTAGCCCATTTCACAAAGCCGTCTGACGACGCACATAAACGTGGTGTAATTATCGAAGAAGATGTGTATCACATAAAATACACGCTGGGTGATATTCAAACGGATGCAAAGATTGATCGGATGCGGACGGCACGACTCGAACAGCGCGTTGGGTTGTAGTGTGGCAACAAAATTTTCAATCAAAAAATCCTGTGGCAATTTCGCACAGGATTTTTTGGGCTACTATCGCGATAAGTTTGTTCAATCCTCGCGATGATTTTTTTATTTCAATTTTTTCTCCTGATCTTTCCAGAATGCGATTTGTCCACGTGCGCGCGCGAGATTTGCAGCACGGCGGCTTGAATATTTTTTTGCATTCCAGCCAAAATAATTATCCTCAAAATAATCACGCAGAAATCGGCACGCCTGCGTCAGCGTGATGTGTTTGAGAGCACGCGGGAGGAGACGTCGCTCGCGTGCGGATAAAAATCCGGGCGCGCCCGCAGAATATCCTTCGACTGCAGCGCGATAAAACGCAGCGTTAAATTTATTGTGTGGATCATCCTCGGCGCGCCCGCACCACGACCGGAGCGCGTCTCCGAGTTCATACAGAACCGGGAATTTTGCACACGTATCAAGGTCAATGATCGCTCGAACCGATTTTCCAGCCGCGTCAAACACAAAATTAGTTATTTTTAAGTCGCCGTGCACAACTCGTTTTGGCAAACCAGACGGCAGCGCTGTTTTTGGCAACACGCGCAATAAAAACTCAACCTCTTCCCGAACCGGTTCCATCAAGGGGTCGTGCGCAAATTTTTTGGCCACAGCCTTGAATGCTCGGTAAAATTTCGCAGAATCGTAGGGGTGGAATGCCAAAGTCGATTTGAATTTATATTTCATTCCCGCAAGGCCCGCATGAAATTGTCCAACTGCAGCGCCACATGCGCGCGCCTGACCCGCTGTTTCCATGAGCTCGATGACCGAACCGGGAACAAACGACAGAAGCCGCCATGTGCGTTCGGCCGCTGATTCATCGGCAACAGTCAAAGCACCGTCCCGCGTTTTTATTACCGATTGTGCCGTTACGCCGGCCGCTGCGAGTTGCTGCGTAACTGCAGCATAATCTTCCGTCAAACTCGGATGACTGAGCATCGGGTGGAGTTGCTGAAGAATAAAATCACCAGCCGCTGCTTTAATTTTGTACGTCGAATGGATTAATCCAATCGAGATTGGCGAAATTTTTCGAACTGCCCCGATATCGTAGTGGATAAGTGCGTCCTCTGGCTTCATACAGGTGTTCTTAGAATGATGTCTGTATGATATACTCTCTATGGAATTTTGTTAATTAAGCGCGGATTTTCCATGCGCCAGTTCCTCGAGGCCCTTACACACCTGCGCTCAAAAGCGCGCACACTCGCAACCAGCGTAGCAGCTCGGTGGCGAGCGTTTATATATGCGCTCGGACCTGCGGTTCTGCTGTTTTCACCAATAACTGCGCATGCAGGACTCGGAGATGTTTTTAAATCGTTGGTCGGTGGTGGAGGTGGCGCGCTCGAATCGCTTATCGTGTGGGTCGTCGTGATTTATGCAATGTCGAATTTGATTTCGAAATTGCTCATCAACATTTTCATCTGGCTCATCAATTTTCTCATCGGTGTCAGCCAATACAACTCATTTCTCGGTTCGCCATTTGTAACTATTGGCTGGGCAGTTACCCGCGACATGGCGAATTTATTTCTCGTTATCGCGCTTCTCGTCATTGCATTTGCAACAATCCTTAACATCCAGAGCTATCAAGCGCAAACATTGCTCAAAGAATTTTTGATCGCAGCGCTTGCCGTAAATTTCAGTAAAATGATTTGTGGTCTCATGATTGATCTGTCGCAAGTTGTCATGATGACGTTTGTGTCGGGATATTCCGAAACGGGTGCACAAAATTTTGTCGATTTATTTAAAATTCAAGATTGGCTAAAACTTGCCGTTCAGGGGGGCCAGGATAAGCTGGCCGACCAAAACTTTGTTGCAAAACTTGCGACAAATTTATTTACAACAATTGCCGGCGATATTTTTAATGCGGTCATTGCGTTTTTTGGCGTGGTTGCGGTCCTCGGTCTTGTTTTGGTTTTGGTTGGGCGTATTTTAACGCTGTGGATGCTGATTATCGCAGCGCCGCTCGCGTTTGTCGGGAAAGTGTTGCCAATGACGAAATCATATTCGAGTAAGTGGTGGGAAGCAATGTTTAAACAGCTGCTGTCTGGGCCAATCGTCGCGTTTATTGTGTGGATTTCACTCGCGAGCATTTCAATAAGTGGAAAAGCATTTGATATAACGGGTGGTAAGGCGGCAGAAGCGGGAACGCTCTACGCCGAGGCAAACTCGGTTTCCGTCACGCAAATCTCAAATTGGAGTACGCTTGCGTTATATTTTGTGCCGATTGTTTTGTTTGTCATGGGCGCAAAGTGGGCTGTCTCTATGTCCGGAGGTATTGGTGCATCGGCTGCAAATTGGGCGCGCGGGAAAGCATATGGTTATGGAAAGAAAGGGTTGTCAATGTTGCAAAAGCAGGCGATTTACGGCGGCAAGGGCTCGATAGGTAACCAGGCGCTGCGCGGATTCAAAGGACAAAGCACCATGTTTTCTTCAACCGCTGGGGCAGTTGGCAGAGGAGCAGACTGGGCAAATCAAAAAACATCGAATGGTCTTGAAAGAACAGGAACATTTCTTGCGGGTGCAGGGTTTGGTGCTATTGGCGGCAAGCTGATTGCAAAGGCGCAAAAAGATCGCGCAACTGGCTCAACAACCAATCGCGCGATTCAAAATACTGTTGGCGAACAAGGGCGTTCGGATGTCCGTCGTTTTGGTGGGCGAATTCATAAAAAAGCAACCGAGTGGGGTTTAACCAAGGAGTCAGAAGAGAAGGAGAAGAAATCAAATGCAGCACACGATGCTTCTGCTAATGCAGGGCAGCTTCGTACGGATGCACGAAAGCAATATAATTTAGAAATGGCGGAAGCAGGAGGTGACATTAATGCTCAATCAGCAGCTGAAGCGAAGTTTAAGTCGGCAAAGTCGAGAGCGTCTCAAATGGTTAAAAAGCATGAGGAATATTACAAAGAGAAGAACATGGCTGAGGGTAAAACTAGTGCAGAGGCATTGATTGCGGATACAGCATCGAATGCAGGCCATCTTGATGAAGGTCAGGTGCATACAAATTCTATTATGGCAGGTGAGGATCTTGATAGACGAAAAGGCTTACTTGATAAAAAGAAAGAGCAGCATATTGATAAGAAACGTGCCGAAGCTAAAGAACAGAATTTGGAAGTTACTGACAAAATGGAATCAGATTGGAGACGTAGTGCAGAAGGGGAAGTTGCAAAAGATAAAAAAGACCTTGAAGATAAGCGCGATCAGATGGAGAGCCTGGTAAATAATTATCGAGGTGAATCAACTACAGAAATAGACGCTCGAATTTCAGAACGAGCAAAAGGTGTTGCATCGGGAGAAGTAAATCGATCAGGACGAGATGCAGCCGGTACACACCGAAAAGAAGCGCATGGAGACGTTGGCGCACCACGGTCTCAAGCCGATGAAGACAGGGCAAATGAAAAACTGGCGCAGGCGTTACAGTCGGCCGTAACCAAAGGATTTAAAGAGGGTGTGAGTGCTCAGCAGCTTGGATCCATGGTTTCAAATTCTACTCGAGGGGTTGCAGTTGAAAAACGTGCAGATTTTTATCGAAATCTAAGTCAAAAGTTGGCGCGTGACACGACGAATGGTGCTGCTTTGGCATCTGTGGTTAGTTCTGTTGAAGCACGACTTGGTGCAATTTCAGGAAGAAAGGCAACTGAAGAGATTGAACAGCGCTTTGCAAATGATTCGAGCCCAGAAAAAGGTCTGCGTTTTAAAGAACAACATCTTGGGTTTAATAGAGATGCGGATGGGAAACAAACACTTTCAGGGGAAGCAACGGTGAAACTCGAAAAGGCTCTTGAGAACGATATTTCAATGCTGGCCAGATTTACGTCAAGTGTTTTATCACACGCAGAAACTCAGCGGATTGTTGGGCAAAAGGTAACAACTCCTGCGCAGGTAATCACGATTCAGGCTGAGCTCTCGAGCAAAGTTGTAGATCCTGCAGAGCGTTCAATTATGGCACGTTCGATCGCAGACGCTATATTAAAAAATTCTCGTGATCCATCAATGATCGCCGCTGCGAATACACTGCGAGCCTTGCCCTAAGATTGGTTTAAGATATGAATACAAATATTCAATTCACAACACTCGGAGACTTGCCAAAACTACTCATGGAGGTATTGTTTAGTAATTCAACGTTTGCCCTCAATAATGGGTTTGCGGCAAACTATGATTTATCGCAAGATTTCATGGATGAGATTACACGGATCGAGGGCGGTTTATTGTATCGTACGATTCGGCCAGATCAGGTTTTAAGTGAAGTGGAAACACGATTGAAGTTGAATTCAGAGCATGCGAAAAAATGTGCCGTGACAATTTTGAAAGAATTTTGTGGATCTTTGGCATGGTATTTTCCAGGGCTCGTTCAAGCGCTTGCTCAACTAGACGCGAAATTGTCGCCACCGATTTTTCCTGTTGCGCAACCGAGTGCGTCACTTGCTGAGGCCATCGCGGCCATCATGCTTCTCGCAGACGACATGCCGAAACATATCAAACCTGCTGTTGAGATATATGTGACAGAGGTTCTTAAAACACAGATGTTTGATCGTGCAGCACTCATTAAAAAATTTATTGGGAGTAGTTCAGATGGTGGTTTTGCGTGCAACGAAGATCGTGCGCGATCAATTATTAATCTGCTTCGAGATTATATTACGGTTTATCATTTTACGGATGTTGAGGATGTTGGTGCACCAAAAATTGATCCTGCAAGCGTGCCGAAAACTATTTTAGTGGCGCATGAATCCGCAGATGTTGCAGAGAAACAAACAATAGCTGATGGCGTTTCTTCCTCCTCGCTTTCCGCGCAACAAGAAGCGATCGTTGAAGCAGCACTTGGCGCTGTTGCATTTGATGGTGAGTCGCCTGAACGTGCCGCTCGATGGCGGACGCTTGTTGAGGCGAGAATTAGAGGTGTGCGTACGGCGGACAAAACGCTTACCATACTGCAGGCGCCCCAAAATATGGGTGGACTTGGACTTTCGGTTGAAGAAGCGGCACGGATTTCAAATATTCTTGAAAAAACTGTTACAGGATTTGAATCCAAGCGTGAAGCATTTTCTGTTGTTGAAAAATTGGCGAGTGTTGCAGAGCAGACCGCACAAATTGCGCAAGGCCCCGAAGAAAAAATGCAGGCTGATCAGCGAGAACTCAATGAGCGGTTCATGAACATGTTTGGAAAATCCGTGGTTGAGGAAATGCGCAAGGAATCGCATCGGGAAATCGAGACGCGTGCTGCGGCACATCCAAACGAAATGCTCACTGATTTGCCGCAACTACTGACACCTGCAATAAATCGCGCGCCAATTGCTCAGGTGCGGGCGACTGTTTCGGTGGCTCCAGACACCATTCCGCCTGTTGATCGGCCACCAGCGCCACAACTACCACCGCGGTATGTACCAAAAGTTCCGGAAAAACTCAAACAATTGATTGACGCTGAAAATCCTATCTTACCAATTCGGAGCGCGGGGGATAAAATTGTGAGTATTCCGAAAAAAAGCAGCGATATTAAACAGGTTCGTAGGCTTGTAGGTCCTGTTGACGAACTTCGAATCATGACCTTGATTGATTTTCGACGGCTTTCCGAGGATCCGACGGTGCGCATTCAGAAGATTCGTAGTAAAATAGAGGTAGTTGGACAAGATGGCGCGCTTGAAAAAATAAATGCGATGCACGCGTTTGAACAAAGCGAACCAGTTCGACTGTATCGTGATCTTGTCAAGCGAACACTACTTGAGGGCAAAGACATTTCCCAGATTATTTCAGAGCGCAAAGCAGCGAAAATCCCATATCTCGAGATTAATGAGATGTCTGCGCTCAAAGATTTTTTGCAGCTCATTCGTTATTCAGCACTGTGATATATGCCACAACAATTTGTTGTTCCACAATTCATTGACGCAGAAGCGAAATTGCTCGGCCCGATTACGGCGCGACAATTTGTTATTTTGTTGGTGACAACATTGCTTGGTGCGATTGTATACGGACTCGCAGACAGAACATTATTTATTATCATCGCGTCGCCAATTGCACTTATCGGCTTAACACTTGCCTTTGTAAAAGTGAACGGGCAGAACTTTCATTTTTTCATGCTGAATATTATCATGACGTTTCGAAAGCCGAGACTTCGTGTGTGGAGTCGCATTTTGGATCCTGAATATCTGAAACAATTTGTTAACAAAGAAATTGTGATTCCGAAAAAAATAATTCCACACAAGGAGTTTGTTCGGTCGTCGCGGCTTAACGAACTTTCTTTGATTGTAAATACTGGCGGTGAATATCGCCCTGATGCAGATGACGTGGTATAACCCACGCGTGTTCTTTAGCTCTATGGCACAAAAAATGGAAACAATGCACAGCAAAAAACTTGCGGGTGGAAAACCTCCTGCATCAACGCAACAATATTTAGATATCGCTGAAATTCGCGATGACGTTGTGATAATGAAAGACAGCACGCTCCGCGCCGTCTTATTGGTTTCTTCGATTAATTTTTCTCTTAAGTCTGAGGATGAACAAAATGCAACGATATCATCGTATGTTTCATTTTTAAATTCAGTTGATTTTCCGATTCAAATTGTTATTCAATCGCGCAAACTCAATATTGATAATTACATTGACCGACTTAATGAGTCTGAAAAAAAACAGACGAACGAATTATTGCGCGCGCAAATTTCAGATTATCGACAGTTTATTCGTGAGCTCATCGAGCTTGGGCAGATTATGAGTAAACGGTTTTTTGTAGTCGTGCCATTTAATCCCGCTTCGAATCAGGCAAAAAGCTGGTGGCAACGATTCCAAGAAGTTTTATCGCCAATGAAATCAGTGCGTGCGAAAGAAGCTCAGTTTAAAGAGCGAAAGCGTTCACTTGATTTGCGTACATCGCTCGTTTCTGGCGGCCTTGGAAGCATGGGCCTCCAGGTGCAGCAACTAGATACACAGGGACTAGTTGAGCTGTATTATACAGTGTACAATCCGGATATTTTTCTAACCGAAAAACTTGGCGCGCTCAGCGATCTCCAAGTCTCAGCTGAATAAGAATTCTATGTCATTCCAACCGATTGGGCCAACACAACCAAAAAAAGAAGGTCCAGAAAAAACTTCTCGGCAAGATGAATTAAAACTTAAATCATCCGAGGAGAAACAACTGCTTGAAGAGGAGCGAATCTACCGAACGGGTGTTGTTAGCATTCGAGACATCATCGCACCAGCATCATTTAAAGTTGAGTCAACACATGTGATGATTGGTGAAGTATTTGCACGGACAATTTTTGTTGTGACGTACCCTCGTTATATTAGCGTCGGTTGGTTTGCTCCAATTATTAATTTGTCGCTCACGCTTGACGTGAGCATGTTCTTCTATCCAGTGCCGAGTGAAATTATTTTGAAGCAATTAAAAAATCGAGTTGGTATCATGGAAGCAGAAATTGTTTCCGATGCAGAGAAAGGCGCGCCACGCGATCCAATTAAAGAAACCGCGCTACGTGATATTGAACAATTGCGTGACTCTCTTTCACAAGGTACAGAAAAGTTTTTTCAGTTTGCGCTGTACATTACAATCTACGCAAAAACAAAAGACGAACTTGATAAAATTACGGCTGATATTGAAGGCATGTTTGGATCAAAACTTATTTATACAAAAAAAGTTTTGTATCAGGCTGAACAAGGTTTTAATTCTACGATTCCTCTTGGCAACGATGAGCTCATGATTACGGCGAACATGAATTCATCGCCAATCGCTGCATCATTTCCGTTTATGTCGGCAGAGCTGACGAGCGATAATGGAATTTTGTATGGCATCAATCGCCACAATAATAGTTTGATTTTGTTTGATCGGTTTTCGCTCCAGAACGCAAATTCAGTTGTGTTTGCAACGTCAGGTGCAGGTAAATCATACATGGTTAAGCTCGAAATTTTACGCTCGCTCATGCTTGGCATCAGTGTTATTGTTATTGATCCGGAGTATGAATATAAACAATTGTCGGATGCAGTCGGCGGCACGTTCGTGAACATTTCTCTTGCGTCTGAAGCGCGCGTTAATCCATTTGATTTGCCGAAACCAGTTGGTGAACAAGTCTCAACGGAAGATATTATTCGCAGCGCAGTTATTACGCTTAAGGGTTTGTTCCGCATCATGTTTGGAACAGTGACGAATGAAGAGGATTCGATTTTGGATCGCGCACTTCTCGAAACGTACGCAAAAAAAGATATTACACCAGACTCTGACCTCTTGAAAGTTGAGGCGCCGGTTATGTCAGATTTTCAAGCCGTGCTTGAGGGTATGACAGGCGCAGAAAACATGCTCGTTAAGGTTAAGAAATATACGGAGGGCACGTTTAACGGCCTGCTTAATAACGCAACGAACGTTGACATGGGAAACCTGTTGGTTGTGTTTAGCGTGCGTGATCTTGAAGACGAACTTCGTCCGCTTGCGATTTATACGATTGTGAATTATATTTGGAATGTTGTTCGTTCAAATCGAAAGCGCCGCATTTTGACGATTGATGAAGCATGGTGGCTGATGCAACATGAAGATTCCGCACGATTTATTTTTGCACTCTGTAAACGTGCACGAAAATATTTTCTTGGTGTAACAACAATCACACAAGATGTTAATGATTTTCTCGGTTCGGCGTATGGTCAAGCAATCGTTACAAATTCAAGCATGCAACTTTTGTTAAAACAATCGCCTGCATCGGTCGATAATTTGGTGAAAACATTTTTATTGACCGAAGGAGAAAAATATTTGCTTCTTGAAAGCGCCGTTGGTGAAGGAATATTTTTTGCTGGATCAAAACATGCTGCGATTAAAGTTGTCGCGTCGTACAGTGAAGACCAAATTGTTACAACAAATCCGCAACAACTTTTGAAACAAGAAGAGGATCGTCGGAAGTTGCGCGCTGAGCAGGATGCGCTCGACAAGGAGGCGGATACAGAGCGGCAAACTGGGGCGGGTGCGGCCGAGGCACTTGACAGCGTTGTCCCACTCGAGTTTAATCCAGATGCAGGACCGGAAGCAGAAGCGTCAGCGGCCGCAGCGGCGGAAACGACAGATGTTGGCGCGTCTGTTGCAACTGGCGGCGCTGCGGCAATAGCGGCCGAAGCGTCAGCGTCACCGGCGACGAAATAATCGTTTTTACATTGATTTTCTATGGATGCAGGAGCACTCAAAAAAGTTGCAGTCTATACGCTCGTAGGCGTTGTAGTTACAATCATCATTGTTTTTATCGTGTCTGCTGTTAGGCAGCAGAAGTTTTCGTTTCATCTTCCGTTTGGAAAATCCGTTGAAACAAACCCATCAATCGAGAATCCACATTCTATCATTGGTGGCGGTGCGGGCCCAGTAGGAGAGGCACCAACGCCAGTACAAGCTTTGCCGCAGCAAGGAACTTCGACTTCAGGAGGACGAACTGGAGCACCACCAAAAGATTCTGCCGAGCTCCAGATGAAGCGGCTCAGCATTGATTTTGCGTCTCGCTTTGGCAGCTTTTCAACCGATTCGCGCAATCAAAATTTAGAGCAACTTCTCGGTTCGATGAGCGCAAGTCTCCGCACCTGGGCAATTGCAAAAATTTCTCAAAATCAGAAAATAGCTGACGAGGCTTTTCAATCAGTTCGCACACGCGGGCTTAGTGCAAAAGTTATCGATCAGAATTCAACGCATGCAAATGTAGAGGTTCAGGCGCAGCGTGAATATACGGAAGGCGCAGCGACACACATTGCATATGAAATTGCGACCGTTGAACTCACGCGTGCGAACGCGGGGGCGCCGTGGCTCGTAAATTCGGTTAGTTGGAAACCAAAGCAGCCGTAAGCAATTTTTAAGGGGGTATGTTTAAGAAGGAGGAGATCTTAGATTTATTATTTCCGCGCCGCTGTATCGGCTGTGGTTTTTTTGTTGCGCATGCGCGATGGAGCGTGCCACGAATGTGGTGCGATGTGTGCGAGCAGACGCGGCGTGTAGATTTGCCTCTTGAAGGTGAGCGCGAGGGTGCCCCAATTTTTTCAGCGCAAAATTTTGAGTGCGCCCCTGTTGCGTCTGCAATTCATGCGCTTAAATACGGTGCATATATTGATGCCGCGGATGTGTGCGCGCGATGGATTGCTGAAAGGTGCGGTCCGCGCATGAACGCCGAATCTTTTTCTTCACAGTGCTCAGAGATTATTTTGATTCCTGTACCACTACATCCCACAAAATTTCGTGTACGCGGGTACAATCAGGCAGAGCTTGTTGCGGAGCAAGTCGCCACGCACTGTCAGTCGGTCAATCAGTTAGACATGCACATCGGTGTTCGCACCGACCTACTTATTCGCACGCGATTTTCACAGGCGCAAGCGCAAAGTGCACTTGAAGATCGAACAACACAAATTGCTGGCGCGTTTGCATGTCGGCAGGGGGCTGAAATTAAAAACAAGAACGCACTATACGTTGTTGTTGACGACGTATTTACAACAGGGAGCACACTTTCGGCGTGTATAATCGCGCTTCGGGACGCGGGTGCAGAGCAGCTATGCGCAGTTACCATTGCGTCAGCATCAACCTCGGCCGTTACATATACAACACCCATTTAAAGGCGTTGGGCAGCTAAAAACCATCGCGTGTATCGCTTTTCAACACCATTCGTTACGCTAAAATCATACCAGATTGGTAAAAAAGAGCTGATTTTTAGTTTGATTGAACCGCACTCCTCGGAAGGGTCCATGAGATATATAAAATCTTTCGACACACGGTAGACGACTGAATAGTGGTCGCCGTCAGTCTGCCACCAGCCAACAATGACAGGCACACGTTTTGTATCGACAAAATTACGCAACTCGTCAATTGTTCCATGATCCTTTGCGAATACGTGAAATCCAAGCGCTGTTGCGCCACGCATGAGGCCGAGATGATCAGTTCCTTCGTCGCGCGTGGCTCCCACAAGAGCGGCGAGTTCATTTTCGGTGTATTCATCTTCAAAATGTGACAACAAAATTTTTAAACTCGCGGGACCACAAAAACTTTCGGATTGCCGAAATGGTTTGAGACTGAGCGGGCTGCGACCCTCTGCATCAGTTCCGCCAGGATAGTTTGAAGCATCCTCATTTTGCAGCATACGGGAGGAGAAATTTTTTTGTAAATCCGTCGTCGCCAGGGAAACAACCATCGCCATTTGTGCGTCGCGCTGATTTTTCAACTGCGATTGCAATGTCGTGCGCTGCGTCGTAGTTCATACCTTGCTTCATATACGCGCGCTCGGTGAGTTCGTGGAGCGTCGTGTAGGGAAGTTCGCGCGGCCCTTGAAGTGCGTCAAGCCACACTTCATTTTTTGGAATGTAGTTGTACACGAGGTCGTGGCCGCCGAAAATAAATTCCGGATCAATGTATTCACGAACTATGTGGCCATTGACGTGATTAATTGTGAGCGCACCATTTTTTTCTGTTTGTTCAATAAAGGGTGGTGGAGTTTCGTGTGATACTAATTCACGCTTGAGAATCTCGCGGATTTTTTGGTACGAGAGCCGTGCGTATTTTGGATTGTTGTATAGCTCCCGAATTTTGATCAAGCGCGGGAGCTCTGCGCGATAGTGTTTATCAACCCATAGCTCGCCCTCCGGAATATAATAGCTCGGCGAAAAACCCGCACGCGCATGCTCTTCGAGAAAACCAAAGTTCGTGTCGAGATGGTTTCGAATAAATGATCCATCAACAAACCGAATTTTGAATGCTTTTTGCATAGATGCGTGGGATTATTTGGTAGTTAATTATTTTAACAGGTCAAAGGATAAATGTCAATCTTTTGGCTTATTTATGCGTAAAATGGTTAATTTGACGGGACGTGATTGTGCTGAATGTCTGAACATCTGCGTAGTCACGATGAGCGAATTACACATCCTGAATTTGCCATTCAAAAATGAGAGAAGAGGATTCTCCCAAACAAAAATACCGACACTGGGTCGGTATTTTTGTTTGGCGGTGTGTATTGAACGAAGTTCGAATGTATTTTGAATTGAACCCTGATGCAGAATGATGCGCGCCTCGGACACGCTCGCGGACTCGCGTGTGCAAAAACCAAAAATTTCCTTGCATTTTTCTCGCGCCTCCTCCCCCCACCCCTCCGCCGCGAAGCGGAAAAAGAAATGGAAAGGAAATTTTTGGTTTTGCTTCGCCGTTTCAGTCTCCGAAAAGAGCAATCTTATTTTAACATTT
>CALRDW010000010.1 GCA_943355025.1 Candidatus Magasanikiibacteriota bacterium
CGATATCCATGCATCAAACTTATGAGCACGACGCCGAGCGCAAGCGTTGAGGAAAATAAAACACCAATAACAGTATCAACTTCTTGCTTGCCACGACGCGCAAGACGCGAAACCAAAAATCCAACAGCGACACTGACGAGCAGCGCGCCAAAAAATGGATGTACTCCAACGAGAAGTGCAAGGGCAACACCAGTTAAACTTGCATGCGCAACTGCATCGGTAAAAAATGACATGCGTCGAATGACGATAAACACACCGAGGAGTGCTGCGGTTATCGCCATGATGACCCCGACAATCAGGGCTCGTTGAAAAAATGGATATGAAAGTGTTTCAAGCATGATCGTGATGTGAATAGAGACCTGCGTGGTGGCCGTACATGCGCTCAAGTGTTTCTGCAGTCAAAACAGAAGCAGGGCGGCCAGTGCAAATCATCCGTTTGTCAATGCAGAGAACTTGATCGGCATAACGAAATACGACGTCGAGGTCGTGCGAGATTAAAATAATGGTGCGACGATGTTCATCGCTCAGCTCGCTCAGAAGTCCATAAACTGTTTCCCCTCCACCAACATCAATGCCGGCAGATGGTTCGTCAAGACACAGAACATCTGCGTCCCCGAGAAGTGCGTATGCAATTAACACACGCTGCAATTCTCCACCCGACAAATCTGCAAGCCGTTTTTTCAAGAGTTTCTGTGCACCAACTCGTTCGACCCACTGCGAAAGCGTTTGAGTATTCGAACTCCAAAACGAATTTTTTGATTTCAAAGAAAAAAATTCTGAAACGGTCAGTGGAAGCGAACGGGAAATTAAAACTTTTTGTGGCACATACCCAACGCGAGTACCTCGAGTCCACACAACGCTTCCTGTATGAGGAATCAGTCCGAGTAGTGCCTTCATCAGGGTTGTTTTGCCAGCACCATTTGGACCAACCACGGCAAGAATTTGTCCTGGCTCAAGCGAAATTGAAATATCCTGAAGAATGTCAGTTTCAAAACCGCGCACCGAAACATGGTCTGCTATAAGAATTGGTCCTGCCATAACTTTTAAATCTACCGAAACAAAGAGCCGCGGTGTGTCCGCGGCTCTCAGTATATCACGAATGATTATTGGTGGTCAGCCGCCGACACGGGCGAGGCAGGCGCCGATGTGATTTCAATTGATCGAGCGCTGATAGTTCGCTTCTTTGCGTCGTATGCTCCACGCACGGTCACACGATATCCAATATCAATTTGAGAATACAATCTATCTTCACTATTTTGTGTGATATCAGTATTGTCCGTTACTTGCACATACCGCTGCTGAAAAGCTTTGATATGATTAATTGCGGTTGCCTCAGTAATGATGATGCTGTGTGCGCCTTCGTTAATACCAATAACAGTTCCTTGCCACGCGGTTGCGTTTGCGCCACGTGTGTCTACACCTTCAGCAAGTGATTTGCCTCGACGAGCTATTACTTTTGCCTTAGCTTTCGTTATTTTCTTTGCAACAACTACCGGCTTTTTTACAACTGGTTTTTTTACCAGCACTTTTTTAACAACCGGTTTTTTGGCCACTGCAAGGATGGCCGTGCTCTCTGCTGCGCTCTTCGTAGCAGCAAATGAGGAAGCAGGAATCAGAAGAAAAATGAGCGATAAAAACACTAGATTGAGCGATTTTCGCATATATTAGTCTAATAATACCAGAAAATGGCTTTTTCGTCAATTGGATCAAAAACCATTTTGTTGGCTAGGCAATCCTGCAGGTTTCACCGTCAAGTGTAATCAGCGTAGCCGCTTCGGCCTCAAGAATACCGAAGCTAATTGTACTTACTGTCGCATGTTCAAGTGCCGCACGATTTCGTTCTATGAACGCCTGAAACGTGACTGGACCATCCATAGTAAACTCGATATGATCACCAGGCTTTAATCCCCGCTCCTTTCGAAGCGCATTTACGTTGCGCACAAACTCGCGCACCAATCCTTTTTCTTTTAACTCAGGCGTTATGGTTGTGTCGAGTGTAAGCTCGTCGCCAATTTCAATCGTCTCAACATTTAATTCTTCTTGCAAAATTTCGAAGAGTGGCGCAAGCACTGCTGCGCCCTGTGGCACTGTTAATTTTCCAAGAATTTGACGAATCGGGATACCCGTCTTCGCGCGCTGCTCAAGTGCTGCAGTAACGAGCAGACGAATTGCTTCCATATTTGTCAGCGCGGATTCATCAATCTGTTTTATTTCTGGCCAGTCCTCGAGATGCACTGAAAAATTTGCTCCAACAATTTCGCGATGAATCGCATCAGCAATCATTGGTGTGAACGGCGCAAATAATTTCGCAAGTGTTATGAGCGCGTATCGAAGCATCGCTGCTGCAGCGGCAGCATCGTCGCCACCATTTTTAAAGCGTCCGCGTGACCGACGAACAAACCACGTGGATAGATCTGTCACGAATGCCGCAAGTTCGCGCGCTGCATTTGTGAGTTCGTACGCCTCAAGTTGTTCCGTTACATAATTAATTGTTTTCTGAAGTCGCGCCTCGAGCCATGCGTCGAGTGGATGTGCGGTAGAGCGCTCTTGACTTGGCACACCTGGATACAATTTATAGAACTCAAGTGTATTCCATAAAATCAAAAACACTTTTTTTACAACCTCGTCTACAGATTTTTTATCGAATAATTTCGGATCTCCTGGCTGTGAAGTTGCACACAGGAAAAAACGAAGAGGGTCCGCGCCATACTCATTAAAAATTTCCCACGGGTCAACAACATTGCCTTTCGACTTCGACATTTTTTGTCCCTTACTATCTAAGATGTGACTGATGCACACAACGTTTTTATAGGGCGCTGGCAAATCGAGAATTGTTGCGACCGCGAGGAGCGTATAAAACCAGCCGCGCGTTTGGTCAATCGCTTCAGAAATATAGTCTGCCGGAAAATGCGCTTCGAAATCCTTTTTCGCCGCGCCTTCCTCGCCCCATTTATATCCCCACTGTGCAACAAACATCGCGCCAGAATCAAACCACACGTCCATCACCTCTTTAACGCGAATGCGCACGCCACCACAGTCGCACGGATATGAAATGTCGTCGACAAATGGTCGATGTAAATCTTCCGGCGCTGTCATTCCGCGCTCTAGCATCTCCGCGCTTGATCCAAGTACATCAAACTTTCCGCACTGAGCGCATTGCCAAATTGGCAGCGGTGTTCCCCAATAACGCTCGCGTGAAATCGCCCAATCCTTAACATTTTTTAACCATTCTCCAAAACGGCCATCGCGAATATGCTCTGGAACCCAGTGCACGGTTTCATTTCTTTTCTGTAATTCCGCGCTGAGCTCAGACATGCGAATGAACCACGAATCTTTTGCGTAATAAATCAGCGGCGTTGAGCAGCGCCAGCAAAACGGATATTCGTGTTCATATTTTTGAGAACGCAAAAGCATTCCTCGTTCCGCCAAATCCGCAATCACTTCTTTTTCAACTGTGTCGGACTTAACAAATTTCCCCGCCCACTTTGTAACAAATGGTAAAAACTTTCCATCTTCACCTACTGTATGCAATTTCGGCAAACCAATTTTGTGTCCAAGCTGATAATCATCTTCACCATACATTACTGCCGTGTGCACGATACCGGTACCATCCGTGGTTGTTACAAAATCCGCTGCATACACTTTAAATGCGAGCGCGCGTTCCTCAGGTTTTATTTCTCCTGCCAAATAATCAAACAGCGGTTCGTATTCGAGACCGACTAATTTTGCACCTGTCATTTTCTCGACAATTTCATAACTCACACCTTCTAAAACTTTTTCAACAAGCCCCTCTGCTAAAATATAATTTTCTTCTCCTGCGCGCACGCGCACATAAGAAATTTCCGCACCGACTGCGAGCGCGACATTTCCCGGCAGCGTCCACGGCGTCGTTGTCCACCCAAGAAAAAAAGTTTTCTCCTCGCCAACAATCGCAAATTTAACAAACACCGATTCGTCTGTGACGGTTTTATATCCTTGCGCAACTTCGTGGCTCGAAAGCGCTGTTCCGCATCGCGGACAATGCGGCACAACTTTATGGCCTTGATATAAAAGACCGCGTTCGTTAACCTGTTTTAAAACACTCCACAAACTTTCGATGTATTCATTTTTATATGTAACGTATGCGCCTTCGAAATCAACCCAGTATCCCATGCGCCGCGTGACCCGTGTCCATTCATCCAAATATTCCCAAACACTTTCTTTACATTTTTTATTGAATTCAACGATTGATGCATGCACGTTGCCTGGAACTAAATTTTCGATCTGCGGTTTTCCCGAAATACCCAACGCTTTTTCAACTTGAAGCTCAACCGGCAGCCCGTGCGTGTCCCAGCCACCCTTGCGATCAACGCGACGGCCGCGCATTGTTTGAAACCGCGGAATCGCATCCTTAAATGTACGCGCAATTACGTGGTGCACACCCGGTTTGCCGTTAGCCGTTGGTGGGCCCTCAAAAAATATAAACGGTTTTCCATTCGCCGTTTTATCGAGTGTTTTTTTAAAAAGATTTTCTGCGTCCCAGAGGGCGAGCATTTTCTCTTCCAGTTCGGGAAATTTTGGTGCGGGCATAGCATCGGTAATTAGGTATGTTGTAGGTGCAACTGTACTCAATTTTCAGTTAGTTGTCTAGCCTGAAATGCGACGTGTCCCTATTGACAGAATGGCTATTCTGCGATACTCTCAGCGGCAGATGGCAGGCTTGCCCGTCGACCAACAAAAACCTACCGCTAGGAGTACGATCATAGCTCATGAGGCAGTGCTAACCAAATTTGACTTCTCCTTTATGAAGCCGGATGCTCACATGAGCCCGTTTGACCACGTTCAAGCGCATATCCAACAGCCGGTTATAACGCGTCCAAAATCTCGCGGTACAGGAATGCCGGAGCACATGTTCGAGCCTATAAGCCCGACACGGACTGCGTCCGAAAACGCACGAATGTACGTTGCGCTCACCAATAGCTTCTCAACAAATAGTCGCGTGGTGGGCAATTGCGGCGGGTTCATGACCATCGAAAGTCGGGCACCTGTTAAGCTCGATCATCGTGATTTCATGAACCCCTCGCTCAATTCGCTCGTTCAAGCGATCCTCGACGAATATAACGCGGATCATGCATATCAAAAAAGAGTCGTGCCGTTTGCCTATCTGATTGGTCTGCTGCTGAGCGCTGCATACACAACGGACCAGCGCCTGAACGTCATACAGCGAAAATCAAAGTTTCTAAAAACAGACGAGATTTTCGTGATTGAACATGCGCACGGTTCGATTCGTTTCACGTTCCGTATGTTGGCACACCAATTTAGCATCGAGGCGTATGATCGCTCTCGCGTGCTCGTGGCTGAAACGATTACGAAGTTGCCCAAGAAAGACGGACCAACTCGTGTCGGACTCTAGAACTTGCTCGTCGACCACAACGAAGGGTTTAGTACGCTACTCGACAATCTCCTCATCTTCACTCCGCACCGTTCTGATTTTTGAGAGCCCAACCAAGGACACTCGAATCGGACCGCACGTCCGCCCAGCTCTACTTGAGAGCTAGCGGGCGTTTTTTTAATGAGCCCATCCGCCCCACAACAAAATAATCCACATCGCCGGCATCATAAATACACCCATGGGCAATGCTTCTCCAAATTTTTTAATGCCTGTTTTGATAAAGGTAACCGCGACGATTGCGCCAAGTACGTGGGCAATAAGAAGTGCAAGGCCGAGACGCGTTGGATCACCAACTGCTGCACCGAGAATAAATCCAAGCCCTACATCGCCATCGCCAACCCACTGACCACGAGAAATCGTATACAAGAAAAAATAAAATATTGAACCGAGCAGTGCGGTAAGTAGTAGCACTCCCGTGTTTTGCGGGGTGATCTGCGCAAAAAGCGCTATGAACGCAACAAGAATTGCAAACGATCTCGGCACAATTGACCAACGAACATCGATGTAAAACATGAGCATCGTTGTTGTAGCAAGAAGAATCCACCATACAAATTCACGATGCGTTGTAAATCGCCACGCGCCAATACCAAATAGTGCTGCGCCAATAAGTTCCATCGCCCAATCAGCAATCAAAATTTCTGTGCCGCATGTTCGGCAGCGACCACCAAGCCTCAAATATGAAAAAATCGGAATCATTTCCCACCACGAAAGCGTTCTTCGGCATGCATCGCATGCTGTACGCGCTCGAACACCGCTTTTATCCATCAGCGTTCGTGCGAGCCATGCGATAAGAGATCCAACAACAGCACCGATGAGCGTAAAATAAATTATTTGCATGTTAAGAGCGCTAAAAATGAACTGTTTGTATAAGTAATTGTAGCACACTCACAGTAAACGCGCAGCAGTATACCGTGTGACCATAAAAAAATAATAGGAATTGCGCCGCCTCGACAAGCCTCTTATTTTACGCTACGCTTGTCTACATGAAAGTCGGAATTATCGGCGGCGGTGCGGCAGGCCTTATGGCAGCAGCAACGATCACGGAAACACATCCTGAGATCGAAGTTTTTTTAATTGAACGAAATCCTGAACTTGGAAAAAAGGTTGTGATCTCGGGCGGCGGGCGTTGCAATGTAACAACGGGCCTGCGCGACATGAAAACATTATTTACAAAATATCCTCGTGGCAGTAAATTTTTATCATCTGCTTTTTACGGATTTCCACCAGAAGCAGTTTTCGAGTGGTTTGAAACACACGGTGTACCACTCAAAATCGAAGATGATGGGCGCGTGTTTCCTGTTTCAGACAATGGTAATGATGTGGTGCGCGCGTTCGAGAATCTATTTGAGAAACATGCGGTTCATATTTTATTGTCGCACACGGCGAAGCTTGTTGAAAAAAATACTGATGGCTTCATAGTTCATTGTACGGGACACTCACCGCTCGTTGTTGATAAATTAATTATAACAACTGGTGGTCAAGCTTACCGCCATACAGGCTCAACCGGTGATGGATATGGATTTGCCGAAGCACTTGGTCACACAGTTACACCACTTGCCGCAAGTTTGAGCTCATTTATTTCCCGCGACACATGGATTAAAGAACTTGCTGGTGTTTCGTGGGGCTATGCAGGTCTGAGCACTGATCGTGCGGCAACGCCACCGATTGCTGGCCCATTTTTATTCACGCATAGTGGCATAACAGGCCCTGTGGTTTTTGCATTCTCTGCGCTCGCTGCGTTTGAACCAGCAACACCAAAAACTCCGCTCACTATTTTTATTAATTTATTTCCTGACAACACGCACGTTCAAATTGAAACGCAAATTCGTGCGGCATGCACACTCCATGCAAAAAAATCAATTGAAAATATCATCGCGGGTTTTGTTCCAAAATCTCTTGCAAAAAATATATGCGGCATGGCTGAGATTGATGCGGAATTGCATGGCGGCGATATGAGTAAAAAACAAATCGAACGCATCGCGCAAACACTCCAACACATTCCGATTCACGCGATTGGTCGCGGCGCTGGCGACGAGTTTGTAACTGCAGGGGGTGTCGAACTCAGTGAAGTTAACCCAAGTCGAATGGAATCAAAAATTTCGCCCGGACTTTTTTTCGCTGGCGAAATTTTAAATGTCGATGGATTTACTGGTGGCTTTAATTTACAAGCCTCGTGGGCAACAGGTCGTCTCGCAGGACTCTCAATTGCTGAATAATAAAAGCTCCTAAAAATAAAAACAGGGCCCCGAGCGGGCCCTGTTTTTGTAGTAGCAGGTACGATTACGCTGCAACTTCGTCTGCAGCAGGAGCTGCTTCTTCTGTTGACGCTGTTTCTTCTGCTGCAATTTCCTCTGTAGGAACTACGGCTGTGTTCTGATCGTCCATAGTGCGTAAAGTAAATGAATAAGGCAGCGTCTGAGTTATTCGCTTGTCGGACTATACCTCAAAAATAAAGATGTGTCAAGCGTTGATGTACAACATTTTATGCTGACGAAAAATCTATAGCTGGCGCAAGTAGTAATCCGACATGCATTCGAGAAAAACCCAGTTTTTTATACATCAATTCTACGATAGAGTCCGCCTCTGTTTGCAGCATCTCCATACGCACCACCATTAAATGCCCATCGCAGAGCCGTGCGCGTTATTTCATTTCCAAAACCACGCATGCGAAACCCATGGAGCGTTGCGACAGAATATAAACCGGCGACACCGTCTGCCACAACAATACTCGCTATCGCAACACACACATCATCGATGTATCCGGCGAAATGTCGTTCGTGAACTAGTGGCGAAACAATCCCATTCACATACGCCTTCGCATACTCAGGTGGCAATTCAAAATAACCAATATCCCCTTCCTGTGCTTCGCTACTATATGCATCAACAAACACGCGCTGCATTTCTACTGTTGGGTTTTCAACCTCACGAATTTCAAGCACTCCTTTGCGCGGCGCCCCGCCGAAGTCCCTCTGCCATTCGTCAGCCGCTGCCCACATCCATGTCTCGCGACTTCGTACAACCCACCCATCGGGAACACTATGATATTCCGGCTGCCAGAGTCGACACCGCCGATTTACGCTCGCCAGAAGAGCTGCCGCCTCAACAATTTGCTCCTGATGAAATGGCTGGTCTATTTTTGAGTATGCAAAATTCCAATACACATCTTTGATTGTCGATGTGACTGCAGAAACGCGGGACCCTTCAATTACACGTTCAATAAAAAATGATCCTGTATTTAATTTTATATGCGCCTCCAGCATAAACAGAGGCGTCGGCTTAATTTCCATATACTAATTCTGCAATTGATCTTTCGGTAGCAGCGCAACACGCTCCTGCATAAAACGTTCCATCTCAGCACGAATCCGCGGATCATTTATATTTGGCGTTTTATATTTTTGAACAAGTTCTGTGAGTTTAATTTCTGATGCGTGGGCAATCTCTATTTTTTCAGCTTGAGTTAAGTTTGATTTTCCGCTACTAAATTTTGTAACGTACGTACGTATGTGCGTTTGAGGGATCAATTTCTGCATCGGAATCTGTACCAAAATAATAATTGTATGCCACGTGCGCAACAAGCACCGCTGCTAAAAAAATTATTGCTGAAGCCCCGCGTGTTCCAAAGAATGAGTGTTGGGAACTAAGATTCTAACTTACACGATCTTTACCTGCCTGCCAAATAAGCACAGGGAATTCCGTGTCGCGCTTTCGCCCGTTCGATTCCCTCCTTCAGCCAAATCAGACAAAAAATCACCACCTTTCGGTGAGGAATTTTTGTCTGGCACGCCGTAGTAGAGGAAGTCAGGAATATTTGTATAACAGAAACGCTATCATTATATCAACGACAATAGTAACGCCATACCAAATATACCCATTACAACAAACGCAATCCACAACCCAAGCTTAGACCACTTTCCGCTCTTATATTCTCCCATTATATCTGAGCGACTTGATACGCGAGCAATGAGATAAATGAGCGGTACTGCGGCAATACCATTAAACACGGCGGTCATCACCAGCGCTTTGATTGGATCAAAGCCCATAAAATTGAACAAAAGTCCAACAAATGTGCCAACAATAATTACAAAATAAAACTCCCGCGCTTGCTTAAACTTTCGAAATAAACCCTCTCGCCAATTAAATGTTTCAGAAATTGCATATGCCGAAGACCCAGCTAAAACAGGAATACTTTGCAGGCCGATCCCGATAACACCAATACTAAAAATAAATTTGGCTAAAAAGCCAGCATTCGGAAACGTATGTACCAATGGCTCAAGTGCTTTTGCGGCATCGGCAGCAGAGTTGATGTTAGTAATTCCCGCTGAATGCAGCACAACTGCACCCACCACGATAATAAACCATGCGGCAACGTTTGAAAAAAGCATTCCCACGGCAGTATCGATACGAAGTGTTTTTAGATATGACCTCGTCATCTTTGGAATACCGCCATTTTGAGACACGCGACGCTTTGCGATTTCATCTTCCACAACATTACTTGTTTGCCAAAAAAATAAATATGGGGAGATAGTGGTTCCAAACACAGCAACAATAATAAACAAAAAATCCTTACTCCATTCAACGTGCGGCACAAGTGTTGCTTTAAGTACGTCACTCCACGGCACGTTAATCATGAATGCGGTTATAAAGTATGCGAACAGCGCCATTGCGAGCCACTTCAGAATACGTATGTACGTTTTATAGGAAATAAAAATTTCTAGCAGCATGATAAATACCGCAAAAAAAAGTGCAAGCAAGCCAAATGGAACATGAGGGATTAACAGTTGTGTGCTTGCTGCCATTGCGCCAATATCGGATCCAATATTGAACGTGTTCGCTACAACGACGAGGGCAACAACGGGATAAAGCACATATTTTGGATAGTGGTCACGTACAATTGCAGCAAGACCCTTGCCTGTTACCGCACCAACGCGTGCACACGCTTCTTGAACCGCAGTCATGAGCGGGTATGTGAACAACATGGTCCACGGCATGTGAAATCCAAATTGAGCACCGGCCTGTGAGTACGTTGCGATGCCAGATGGATCGTCATCTGCGGCCCCTGTCACAATTCCAGGCCCGAGAATGCGTAAAAAACGGCCAAAGCCTTTTTGCTTCCCTCGTTTATGAGCAAGAGCTGTTTTTTCTGATGCCTCGATGGCTTCGTCGGGAAGTTGGATCATAAAATAATGAGATCTAAAAAAAATATTGTTCACGAAATCTATAAACTTGTATTATACAAGTGCTTTCAATTATAGCACACTCCCTGATTTTTGATGACACGGGCGGAGGGAATCCCGCGTCACGCAGCTCCTTGCCCGGGGCAGCATAGAAATGCCACTGGGCATTGCTGCGGCGCGAAAAAATAAATCAGTTGATAAATTTTTGGTGCACAAGATCGACCGGTTCGCACGCAACTCTATGGACTTTGCGATCTTGCGATCACGCCTCCGATCCAAGAACGTAGACCTCGTTTCAATCGTCGAGCAGTTTGAAGACACCCCTTTAGGTCATTTTATGGAACAAGTTATGGCATCACTTGCTGAATTCTTCAGCGCAAATTTGTCGCTGGAAGTCAAAAAAGGACTAGACGAAAAACTTCGACGCGGCGAGTGGTGTTGGATGCCGCCCATTGGGTATGTTCGGCGTGGCGGTGAAATTGCGGTTGATGGAATTCGAGCAACATTTATTCAAAGCGCCTTCGGTCGATTCTCCACCGGAACAATCTCAAGCAGTCAACTCGCTGAAGAATTGTATCTGCAGGGATTTCGTGGATTGCACGACCAAAAATTGGATGCATCAAAAATCTGCAGAATACTTCATGATCCATTTTATGTCGGACGCATGAGGACCGGCGACCGTGACTTACCCGGCAAGCATGATGCGCTCATCTCACGCGAAATTTTTGATCAGGTGCAGGCAATTTTCAAACAGCGACCGACGGGTGGACGACACGCAAATCACCATGACTTCCCGCTCGCGCGAAAGTTACCATGTCCGAAATGTGGTATGAAACTAGTCGGTGAACAGCATCGAAAACCGACTGGACGTATTTACAAATACTATCGCTGTCATACGAAAGCATGCGGCACAACATTCACGGCCGAACAGGCCAAAAAAGAACTGATTACGACTTCGCCAATTTTGCTATCGCCCCCACATGCTCCCAAGAAATCGCCATAAAAATATTTCCTGAGAGACTTGGACCGTTCGACACAACGCCGATAAGTTTTCCTGATCCAAGTTCGATAACTGGTGACCCGCTAAATCCTCCAACGACAGGACCCGAAATCTGAATTTCCTTGCGATTAGGATTTTGTTTCTTCTCTACGCCGACGACACCCTCTGAATATGTTGGCGAATGTAGCTCATTTAGCAACTGATTCCCAAGCGGAAAACCCACATATGCAACTTGTGTGGAAATAGGCATATAGGAATCAGTTATCTCAATTCCAGTTTCTGCTTGAGTATCGAGATCTTGGCCTGCAATAGGCTGACCATTATTGTCGACAAGCTTTAATACAGCAATATCATGTGCCAAATCGATGCAATCAACCGTGGCGCGCTGATAGTTACCAGCATTCCCCACTACAAGTAAACCGGACAATTCAAGCGGACCACCTATTAATCCCTGAACCACGTGTGCACACGTCACAAGAACTTTTTCCTCCTTCAACCAAAAGGCAGTGCCTATAACATTTAATTCATCAGAAAAAATTCTACCTTGCTGCGGCGAAAACTTTGGACGAAGAGTGCCGACTGCGCGGACAGCGCCATACACTGCCTGGGAGTTGGGCTGAGCCACTATTTCGTTTGACATATTAACAATCTACTTAGGAACAATGAAAAAAGTGTATCAATCAAAGAAGCTATCGTCAACAACCAAAAACCTACTCAAAAAACAAAATTTATGTACAAAACAAAAATCGCCTCTAGGGCGATTTTTGTAACGTTTTTATTGAGTTCAACATCTTGCCAAGTGGCACGGGCGGAGGGAATCGAACCCACGCCAAAGGTTTTGGAGACCTTCGTTCTACCATTAAACTACGCCCGCATGCTCAAATTTATTTCTTTGCGTTTCCACTCGTTGCCGCTGGCGGAATGCCGAGGTCAGCGCGCAAACCGAGGATACTGTACACGACACACGCGATTATTTCAACCAACCCCGCTAGCGGAAATCCGCCGATCGTAAACAAACCCCACAAAACCACAGGCCCTGTAATCGCAACCAGATTGATCGCGAGCATGTCGCGCAGCGACAAGGACCGTTTATAAATAAGCCGCTGCACTGCAACCACGAGCAGCGCAATCACAAGTGCAAGTGCAAAAGAAGAAATCAATGCCATGAAGAAAAAATATGCGAACGAGACACACACAAGCACGCCCGTATACAATCCCTGATGCTGACTAAAATCTGTCTTGACCTGATCGATATCTTTTGAAAAATCATTCGTATCCGCCCAATATAACTTCTGCTCCGCAAGATTATCCTGCGCCGCAATATCAATTAACTTCTGCGAAATAAAAATTGTCGAGCTCACGAGGTGCTCATGTTGAACACCTGTTGTATCAATCGTGATAAGATTTGTTGTGCCGCCCGCCACATATGGTTGCGCGAGTCCCGTCACGATCAAATCAGCTCCCCTCTTCTCAACATGAACACCCTTCGGGAGGGCCAACAACTTTTCACCAAACGCCCCAACGACTCCTGACAGCTCCGGCAATAACGCCAAAACGACCACAAATGCAACAAACATGTGGAGTCGAAAAAAATATGAAAATTTGAGCGGCAACACACGTGCCGTTCCTATCGCACGCGGATCACTGATATATCCACGAAACTCCCGAAAAAAGCGCATATCGCTTATTTCGTTTCTTTGTGTGGAGTATGCTTTTTATCGTGATTGCAGAACTTCGAAACCTCGAGACGGTTCTTGAGTTTCTTTTTGTTCTTGTGTGTGTAATGCGTCACACGCTTACACGTTGTGCACTCAAGTTTGATGAGATTGTCTTGTGACATACGAGTATGAATAACTTTTTTCAATCGAAAGCCGAAAGTGGGATTCGAACCCACGGCCTACGGTTTACAAAACCGTTGCTCTACCACTGAGCTATTCCGGCATGGTGGGTGGAGAAGGATTCGAACCTTCGAAGGCGAAAGCCAACAGATTTACAGTCTGCCGTGTTTGACCGCTTCACTATCCACCCAAAACTGGAGCCGTTAACCGGGATTGAACCGGTGACCTCGTCCTTACCAAGGACGTGCTCTACCAACTGAGCTACAACGGCGAGAGAGGGATTTGCAATCTGAATGTTTACATTCGAGATTGCGAATCCCGAACGAGCCGGCCGTAGACCCGAGCACCGCAGGTGCGAAGGAGCTGCGGGGCGAGAGACCGAGCACCGCAGGTGCAGCGAGGGCCAAGGTATGCGAGTCCCCATCCTATCACATCGCTCCTATCTTTGTCTCCCATTCAACCAATTTTTGGTTCTCAGGATTCACGGATTGAAGCTGCGTAAGCGCCTCTCGGGCGAGACGTTTATCGCCTGCTATTATACTGATTTCTACGAGTTGGTCAAGGACCTTTGGATTATTTGGCTCTAAATGGGCCGCTCGCTTATATGCTCCGGCTGCTTCACCAATACGGTCAATCTTTTCATAGCATTCACCTAAATCCATCCAACGCCTTGATACCTCACTATTAATCTTCAAAGCATGTCGAAAAGCGCTCGCCGCACCCTCGAAATTTCCGAGCGCCTTACGGGCACGACCTAGAAATGCCCACCCGAGCTCGTGGGTCGTATCCAGCGTTTCAACCACATGCTGAAGCGCCTCCTCCGCCTCTTTCCAACGCTCCTGTCGAAAATATGTTTTCCCCAGACCAACATATGCACTTACATTTCTTGGATCGAGCGAAATAATCTCAACATACTTTTGCTCGGCATCCATAAAATGTTCCGCTCTGCGGAATTCGTCCGCCTCTTCGAGAAGTTTGAGCAAATAAGCGCGACGCTCGTGACGGCTCCGTCCCTTCCAAACTTTCCATTTTTGTTTCCACTCAAGATGACGGTACCGATCTGCAACATGATTCGCAAAATCTCGAAATTGCTTCTGTACTTTTTCCCAAGCCGCACCTCCTGGCTTTAATACAACGACGGCTTTTAGTCTCGCTTTTTCAAGTCCGCGAAACATGCGTTTGGCCGCAAGAGTGTGCTTGATGCTTCGCTCCTGAATGTGTGGAACCGAGGTTGCGTCGAATGCAGCGAGCTCCGAAAAATGACGTGATGCAATAAAAAAAATAACAAAAACCGCGAGTGCGAAAATTATTAGCCAAAAAATAAGAAGCGGCATACTATTTTTTACCGCTGCGATTCATTTTCTGAATCATGGCGGCAATCGATTTAAAATTTGTTGATGCTTTTCCGACAAGCGTTCCGACTGTGTGAGGAAGTCCGATGAATGACAAAATATTTTCTGGTGATACACTTCCACCATAACAAATTTCGGTTCCGCGCGCACCAACTTCACCGTCAATGAATCGATGCATCTGGCCTGCCTCAGCTGGTTCGATTGCAATCCCTGTGCCTATAGCCCACCGCGGTTCGTACGCGACCAAGGTTGGCTGATGAGCGGCCACGAGGACCTTGTCTCCTGCGGCTTCAATAAGTTGCTCCCGAATCACCTCATATGCGCGTCCGCCGTGGCGTTCATCTTTGGTTTCTCCGACGCAGTAAATTGTTTTGAGACCGGCGTACGTTGCTGCAAGTAATTTTTTGCGTAAAAGAATATTTGTTTCAGCAAACCATTCACGTCGCTCCGAATGTCCAACGAGCACAAACGCAACACCGAGTTTTTTTAATTCTTTCGGCGAGATTGACCCAGTGAAGGCGCCCTCGTCAGCAAAACCGCAGTCTTGCGAAGCGATCAAAATTCTAGAACGATTTTTTTTTGCACGCGCAAGAATTGCTGGCATCGCGAGCACAGGCGGTGCAACAACAACATACAAATCTGAACCCCAAGAATTTTTTTTCTCAAATCGAAGAAGTTGTTCAAATAACTGTTCGCTCTTTGCCACAGTAAGATATTGTTTCCAATTTGCGATCAGATACTTTTTTTTCATACAAACCACGGAAGCTTTGCTGCATCCAAAAACTCTTTGGCATTCTTATATGGTCCGATTACACCGAGCTTCGCATTCTTAAAATTAATGATGCTGCGAGCAACCCGATTAACGTCGGCAGGTGTCTGATTCATGATGCGCTTAAATTTCTGCTCGGGTGTTTCAACGCGCTTCATCAATAACTTTTGTTGGCCGTAAAAATCAGCGACTCGTGCTGAATCCTCAAACTGCAGTACCATTTTCCCCGAAAGATGATCTTTGGCCATTTGCACTTCCTCATCAGTGACGCCGTCCTTAACAAGCCGCTGCAGCTCTTCATAAATAGTCGCCATCGCTTCAGTAAGTCGTGCTTTATCAAGCCCAGACGTGACGGTAAATGCGCCGGCGTCGCCATAATTTGTAACACCTGTTCGAATAACATAACACAAGCCTTTTCGTTCACGCACGCCGATAAATAATCGAGAGCTCATAGAGCCGCCCAAAATAACATGTAGAAGAAGTTGCGCAGCATTCCGCTCGTCATCATAATCGAATGCAGGAAAACCAAGCACCATGTGAACCTGATCAGTTTGTTTGAACAAAATTTTTACAGGCTCTGTCGCAGTTTTCCGCGCCGTGCCCCAGGAAAATTTCTTATAACTGAGACGTTTTGCCCCATGCATTTTCTCCGCGCCAAAATATTTTTTTATTAGGTCACGTGTATTCTTTCCAATTTTACCAGCAAGTACAAGCACTAAATGTTCTGGCGCATAAAATCTTTTTTTATACGCAACCAGTTTTTCCAAATTCATTGTTTTAATATTGTCGGTCAAGCCACCAATTCGAAGCCCCAGTGTATTCGCCGCAAACAATTGTTCTTCAAATAATTCTTCAACTTTCATCGAAGGATTATCTTCATACATATTTAGCTCCTCAACAATCACTCCACGTTCTCGTTCAAATTCTGCAGAATCAAATTTTGATTTATATAACATGTCCGAAAGCATGTCGAGCGCGAGCTCCGTGTGTCGCCCATCAATCTTAATATAATATGCCGTGTGGTCTTTACTCGTGAATGCATTATAGTCTGCGCCAACCGCGTCAAGCTGTTTCGACAAATCCTCTGTTGTCGGACGCTTTTCTGTTCCTTTAAACATCATGTGCTCAAGAAAATGCGACCCACCCCACAGTTCAGCTGGCTCAAAACGCGAACCAACCGCAAAATACGCAAGGCATGTTACTGCTTTGGTATCTGAACTTGGCGAAATAATAATTCGTGTGCCGTTACTCAGTTTGTATTGCTCAAGTGCGTTCATATTTTTAGAGTAAGCGTTTCTGTATCTCTTCAATAAGTGTTGCCATTGGTACGCGGACTTGCTCCATAGAATCGCGATCGCGAATCGTTACCGCATTATCTTCGAGCGTGTCGAAATCAACGGTGACACAAAAGGGCGTTCCGATTTCGTCTTGTCGACGATAACGTTTACCGATTGATTGTGTTTCATCATAATCGACAGCGAGATCAGCCTCACGAAGCTTCTGCGCCAACGCGCGTGCCGGCACGCTTAATTCTTCTTTTTTCGACAACGGCAGCACAGCAACCTTAATAGGCGCCAACTTGTATGGAAACCGCAAAACAACTCGCGGCTCATCATCAACAATTTCTTCAGTATATGCATCGGTTAAAACTGCAAGCACTGTTCGCCCGACACCAACCGATGATTCGATGATATGCGGCAAATATTTTTCGCCCGAAACAGGATCTGTATAAAGTAATTCTTGTCCTGAAAATTTTGAATGTTGCGTCAAGTCATAATTACCGCGTGCATGCACACCCTCGAGCTCTTTGAACCCAAATGGAAAATTATATTCGATGTCGTACGCCTCTTTCGCGTAAAAAACCAAATTCTCGTGTTTGTGCCATTTTAAATTTTCTTCTTTCAAACCGATATCCAAATAATATTGCCAACGCGCAGCGCGTAATTTTTCATACTCAACCATTTCTTGATCCGGCGCCGTAAAATATTGCATCTCCATCTGTTCAAACTCACGCGTCCGAAAAACAAATTGTCGCGCGGTGATCTCATTACGAAACGCTTTACCAATTTGCGCGATACCAAACGGCACACGCTTACGCGTCGCATTTAAAACATTTGGAAAGTTTATATAAATTCCCTGACAGGTTTCACCGCGTAAATAGACAGGCTCTTTTTCCCAATCACCTGCAAAATTTCCGAGATTCGATTTTACCAAGAGGTTAAATTTTTTTGCTGCGCTGAAATTACTTTTACCGCACTTTGGACATGTAACATCCTTCATGTGCGCCGCAAATAATTCATTGATTTCGTCTTCACTCATTTTCTCATCAGCCGTAACACCAATGTCTTCAAGAAGGTGGTCAACGCGTAGTCGCGCATGACATGATTTACATTCAGCAAGCGGGTCTGAAAAACCTCCAACGTGTCCACTCGCTTCCCACACGCGCGGGCTCGTAAAAATCGCGCTATCGAGACCGACAATGTCGTCGCGATGCCGAACCATCGCTTTCCACCACGCGGCTTTTATGTTGTTTGCAAGCTCAACACCGAGTGGTCCGTAATCATACACTGCCGCAAATCCACCATAAATTTCACTGCTAGGAAATATAAAACCGCGTCGCTTGCACAGCGAAACAATTTTTTCCATGAGATCTGGTGGTGCTGATATTTTTTCTGACATAGTGCGGAGCTCTTAGATCGTCATGATGTCCCGTTCTTTTTCGTCGGAAATAATTTTTATTTTTTCGTTGAACTCTTTACTCAGAGTATCAAGATCTTCGAGCAGCGCATATCGCTGATCCTCTGGAATATCCCCTCCCTCCTCCGCCATAATAATAAGCGCGCGAACTTCTTCTCGCGCCTGACGAATTCTAATGCGAGCATCTTCTGTTTTTTGTCCAATAATTTTAACAAGTCCACGGCGATTTTCTTCCGTCATCGCAGGAACAACAATGCGCAACAATTTACCATCGTTAACCGGATTTAATCCAAGTCCGCTCGAACGAATTCCATCTTCGATAGCTTTCATGAGCGACTTGTCCCATGGTTCAATCGCAAGCGACTTTGCGTCCGTGACCATAATCGACGCGACGCCTTTAACCGCCATAGGCGATCCATACGCATCAATAATAATATTCTCAACCATTGCTGGCGATGCGCGACCCGTACGCAATTGCGACAAATCTTGCTTCAAAAACTCAATTGATTTCATCATCTCTTCTTGTGCTGTCTCAATATACATACATTCAAATCAATTTTTTATCACTGCGGTGCACTCCACGCTCCAATCCACAGTAATTCAGTATCAATTCCTGCAACTTTTTCCTGCTGAACAAGAATATTTTTAATTACACGAGCTGTTGGAACTCGTTTATTCGTCCAATTTGCACCATGGTCGTCGCTACGATAAAACGCTTTCGGCGTCCCATAAAATATATGGTTCGGATTTGTAGGGTTGATACCAAGTGAAAGGATCTGCGTCTCTCCAGGAGCTGTTAATAAAGGCAGCGGTGTCCAGGTGTTTCCGCTATCATCTGAGCGCAAAATACCATATTTCGAGCCAACAAGCAAGCTGTCGGCCTTGCTTGGATCGAGGGCGATAACGTACACATCATTTGCTCCACGAAACTGTTTAAAGTTTGGGTTTGACCACGTTGTACCATTATCAATCGTGTGAGCGAGCCCTCCTGCCTTAAGCGCGACAAAATATTCGCCCTCTTTCTTCGGATTTGGCACAATCGAACGCACACCTGCATTTTCAAAGCGTGTTATTTTTCGCCATGAATCCGCAGGAATATCATAATGAATCAGATTGCCATTTGTATCTCCAACAAACAATTCCTTATCATTAAATGGATTAAATGCGATTGCCGAAAACACCGAATCAGCCAGCTCATTTGTATACACAAGATTCCATGCGCGCCCGCAATTTGTTGTACGAATCACAAAACTTTTTCCTGTTTGCGGACCGGACAGCGGACTAATTACCGCATACACAGCGCATTCGTTTTTTGGATCAACCGTGATGCCATTCACGCGAGACGTTGTAAGAGACAGTTCGGTCGGTGTAATAGTTCGTGCGGAAAGCCAGCCATCTCCACCATCAAAACTATATAAAATACCATTGTTCATCGTGCCAACCCACAGCGAGTGTGGATGCGTGGGGTCTGCTACGAATACATTGACGTCAAGCGCCGCAAATGTTGCGGCGCTCGCGCTGCCGCCCGCAATAAAGACATTACTTTTCTGCTGCCATGCAGTACCGCCGTCCGCCGAGCGGAGCAAACCACCATCAGGAGCCTGTGGGCCTGAAGAGCCACATCCCGCGCCAAGAAGCACGAGTGCAACACCTATAATTGAAATTTGAGCTGTGAATGTTTTCATAGAGCAACATCGTAAAAATTATATATAGTGTATCACGAGTGTAGTTCAATCACAATCCGCTCCATAAGTAGTCGCGGATGCATATTTTCAAACAGAAGCGGGATTGTCTCGGCAATCTTTGCGATAACCTTGTGCTGTGGAGTGTCCCGACGGAGCCATGCAAGCCACCATCCCAACATTTCGGCAATCTCCGCGCGCGCCTCAACGTGACGATCTTTTTTTCCAAATAAGTCCGCGAGAAGCAACTCCGCATCTGCCATTTTTCGAGTTTTGAGCAACGAAACGAATCGGGCATGCTCGGACTGAACGCGCGCACGGAACGTAGCGTCTTCACAAAATTTTATTGCGCGCCCCGGAGCACCTTCAGCAAATAAAACAGCGGGGCCGACGAGCGCCTCCTCAATTCCTCGTGCCCGAAGCCCCACCGCGAGCAATGCGCCCGAAACTGGAGTCATGAGCAGGTGCGCGGCGCGCGACTGAATCGTCGGCAGCACAGTGTCTAACGAGCGCGCCAAAATAATAAAATGCAAATTTGCATTCGGCTCTTCCATTATTTTAAGAAGTGCATTGCTCGACGCGCCATACAATTCCTGAGCGCGCTCAATTATAAATACGAGTGGGGTTCCGTGTGAAATCGCAAACAGCGAACGCAATTCACGAATTGTTTCAACAGGAATTGCTGCACGCGGCGTTCCGGTTTTAGGATCTTCACCGGCAACAAGCGGAATAAGTTGCGCACCAGGCATTCCTGCGACAAACTCTCGCGCAAGTGCTGTTTTGCCAACGCTCTCAGGCCCAAGAATAAGCACTGTTTGGGGAAGGCCGCGTTCTTTGAGCCGCGCAACGTGTGCGGCAGTTCGGGCACTACAAATAATTGGTGAAGACGTCATAAAAAAGTAGGTCGCATAAGTCCGATTGTTTTTTCCCATGAAAAATCGGCGGCGCGGGCACTTCCTCGCTGAATAAGCGCGGCCCGCTCTACTGGATCTGTAAGCACTCGATCAATTGCTGCCTCCAACTCTGCTGCATCGTGCGCGAGCGCTGCGCCGTCACCTGCGACTTCAGCGGTTGAACCAGCGCGGAGCGCGACGACAGGTGCTGCATGCCAAAAAGCCTCAAGAATATTAATGCCAAAGCCCTCATACCGCGAAGCAACAACGTATGTGGACGCCATACTGTAAAGCGCCGCACTATCATTTTCTGGAGTAAATCCAAGCTCGCGAATCCACGCGCGCGCTGGCGACGCTTCGATCTGCGCGCGAATTGCGCCATACCCAACACCTGGTTTACCTACAAGCACAAGATCAATGTCATGCCCTGTGCGTCGTAATTTTTCAAACACGCCCAGAACAATATCGGTACCTTTTTTATATTCAACCCGCCCTATTGTAAGCAAAAACGGTCGTGTGATCCCATATTTTAAACGAACGCGCGAAATTTCATCAGCGCCGGCACGCACACGCACACCGCACGGCAACGCGAGTGGCGTAACAATAATTTTTTGTGCAGGAATTGAATAGCGCAGAACAAGCTGCTGTTTTGTTTCCTCAGATGGCGAAAAAATTACACGCGCGCGGCGTGCAGTTCGCCTTGTCAATATGCGTGCAAATAATCGTTCGTGCCATGAATATGCCTGCGGTAAAACATCGAACGCAATATCATGAATCGTAATAACGGTTCCGCACGGAGAAAAAAATGGCGCAACGTGCGCAGGCGCAAAAAAAACATGCTCGCCTTTTTTCCACGACGCAACCCGCCATGAAATACACAAACGGATTTGCGTCCACAAAAATTTTGGTGGCCACCGTAAAAATTTCCACCGACAATTTACAGGAAGTTCGGGAAATACTTCGGGCGCGCGGCTCCTGAGCCACTCTGGTGCATACAAAATAATCTCCGCGCCCGGAAGCGTAAGCGGCAAGTGTTCAATAATTTCGCGCGCGTACACATTTACGCCCGTCGGCTGCACATCAAGCGCGCGCGACGCATCAATATGAATGCTCATATTCATTTATCTTGTTGCGAGAATACTTCGCTTATACGCATCAAGATTTTCAAGCGCGATTCCCGTGCCTTTGACTACACAGAGCAGAGCGTCTTCGGCAACATGCGCCGGAACGCCGGTTGATTCCGTAAGTAAAATATCAAGGTTCCGAAGCAAACTCGATCCGCCTGACAAAACCATTCCCTTTTCCATAACATCCGCAGACAATTCTGGCGGTGTTTTATACAGCACATCTTTAACAGCCTGAACCAGTCCTTCAAGTTCGTGCTGAATCGCGTCCGTCACGTCGTCAGACGTCACAGTTAAAATGCGCGGGAGTCCGCTAATCATGTCACGACCCTTAATCTCAATCGACAACTTACTTTCCAAATACATAGCCGAACCAACTTCAATTTTTATTTCCTCAGCTGTTCGTTCACCAATCGCGAGTCCATATTTACGGCGAATGTACTCAGCGATCGCCGCATCAAACTTATTTCCACCAATACGAACTGAACCGCTCGACACGATGCCTCCAAGCGAAATCACCGCGATTTCAGCAGTACCGCCACCAATATTTACAATCATGTTACCGCTTGCGGAACCAATTGGAATGTCCGCCCCGATTGCAGCAACAATCGGTTCTTTAATAATGTACGCCGCTTTTGCGCCTGCTGCGAGTGTTGCGTCGACTACTGCACGACGTTCTGTTGACGTGATACCGCCGGGAACTGAAACCATAACTTCTGGACGAAACAATCGAACGCCGCCGACTGATTTATTAATAAAATATCGAAGCATAGCTTCAGTAACACGATAATCTGCGATCACGCCGTCCTTGAGCGGCCGAAGTGCAACAATCGTATCCGGCGTGCGCCCGAGCATGTCTTTTGCCTCTTTGCCAACCGCCAAAACTTTTTTATCTGTTTTTGAAATTGCAACAACAGACGGCTCATTAATAATGATACCGCGCTTTGGCACGTATACAAGCACGTTCGTTGTGCCCAAATCAATCCCGATCCTCGGAGTCATCAAGAATCCCATACGTATAAACCGAGCTAGAAATTCACTAAAAACTTTTGTTCCTTATCAACGGTGCCTGTCCAATCATAGTATGCGTCACCAAATTTGTCTGGCGACTCCGCAGGCTCCGCCGTACCTACGCTTTTACCAAAATTGTGGTGAATCGTCAACTGAAAATTTTTAACGCCGAGTTCTTTTTGAACCAACAATCCATAGTGGCCAGCCGCAGATCCCCCCGAATTCAAAGCTGCCACAACTTGTGGCGCAAGTGCAATCGTGAATGTAATTGTTTTTTCTGCCCCTGGCTCAACAACTAAAAATGTCCCGATCGACGTGTGCCCTAATTCCTCGGTGATGTCCCACGGAGCAGGCTCAGTTGATTTTAAATCTTTTTGAGAGCCTTCGCCTGAAATAAATTTCGTACCAGGTGGTAATAGCCACCGCGTGTACGTCCCATATCGAGATGTCCGCCAATCAAAACTGCCATTATTTTTATACGTCGATGTAACCGTGGCGCGCACTTCACCCGTTTGCGCATCCCTGAAAATTGAATACGCAAGCGCTCGATCAATCACACGATCTGTTTTAAGACTCGCAAGATTTGCATCAACCTGCATCAAAAAATCAGGCGCCCCTTCTTTTACACGACCTGCCCAACCAAGCTCCACGAGTGTTTTCTGTACATCTGGATTAACATCATACAACATCACCTGTCCATGCGTGATAAGACCAAATAAATCACTAATGAGCGGACCCCACTGCCGTGGAGAAATGAGTACCGCGCGTTCCGCGATCTGTTTTGCCAAATCCGAAATTATTTTTTTCCGTTGCGACGCTGGAATTTTTTTATCCGCATATTCAATCTCAACCGTGTACTCAAGTAAATCTGAAATTGTTTCCGCGGTGTATGTTTTTCCTCCTTCTTGAATCGGCCCCGTATATTTAAGAACGGTCTCAAGAACCGCTGGCGTAATTCCTATTACTGTTTCAACATGGTCTGCGCGCTCACCGCCCTCCGCAGCGTAAAACTGAAGTGCTTTTTTCGCAGACTCAGAAAAATCTGGCGACCAATTTGAATCACGAAAAAACCAACGCCCAATCAAATGCTGTTGCAGAGGCTTTGGCGGTTCTATAAAAAAAGATTCTGGCGTTTTATGATCAAGATTTTCTGTTCCATCAGTTTTTAAATCATGAATTACTCCGTGGTCAAGTGTTCCGATTCCATACGAACCGATAAAACCTCCACCGGGACGAAGCTCCATGTTATTTAAAAATAAAAATAACACAATTCTTGGATGATCAAATCCAAGAATTGCAGGCATGACGGCCGCCGCACTGTCGCGCTCTGCCACAGGCCCCGGAACAATAAATTTAACCGCTGCTTCGGCACCGCTCCGCGATCGAACAAAATACCATGTGCTTATAATTCCAGCGCACGCAATAACAAGCATGATGGTGACTGTAATAAATACGGTGCGCTGTTTCATATGCTCGTAATAATTGTGTCTGGGTGCGCTGTGTAATTCGCACGCTTTTTCTGTGATACATTAAACCCTAAATACCGTCCAAACAGCAAACGCGTCGTTGCGTCGAGTGCTGGCAAAGCAGAAAAACAAATAAGCGAAACCGGAACGAGCAGCCATTGCAGCAGCATAAAAATCCAATCACTTTTTCGTCGCGAATTTGGTAGACGCGGAAGCAGCCGTAAAGATAACACGATACTAAATACAATGCCGGCCATGGAGCAAAACATCAGCCAATCAAGAATATGCGGGGTGTTTTGAAACAAAACTGTCCGACGCACTTCGTCTCCCGCAACCCAGAGTGGCAAACGCCCAAACAATAAAATAAAAATTGATGTTGTACACCACGAAAATTTTCCTTCCCACTGGGCCCATAGTCGATGCAAACGTTTCTGCAGCGGAATTTCTGGATGGTTCGGAAGATTCCAGAGTAAAAACGGAATGTGCTCAACACCCCACGCCCATCGACGCTGCTGCTTGTATAAATTCACAATACTTTTTTTAAGTGACGGATCACTCACAGTGTCCATTGATACAGGCAGATACATAGGAACAACTTCGTAATCGCCACCATATTTGAGCCAACACTGGAAAAAAATTCGCGAATCCTCGCTCACAATATTATTTTGCCAAAATCCGACATCAACGAGTGCTTTAAAACTCATGCTGTGTGATGAAAATGTAACGAGAAGCTCTGGTCGACCAAACGCAAACAACAAATAAAATGTTGTACCAAACGCCATGATCCGAAGCGGTGCTGGCGATTCCCAAATATTATTATTGTAGAGCGCGACAGGTTGAAACGAAGCTCGCGTTGGATTTGGATGCTGCGCATACAAATAAGTAAGGCATGCAAAATAAGACGGGTGCACAATTGTGTCGATATCAAATGCTGAAACGATTACATCCTCATACGCTACGCCGCGCACGTCCAAATATTCTTTGGCCTTAATTCCTGCATAATGCAAGTTCGAACCCTTTCCCTGAATTTCTCCCGCAACATCCTTTGGATGAATTGTTGTAATAAATCCGAAAAACTTTTTTTCGAAATCACCCTGCACGCGCGCAGCGAAAGATTCAAAATGCCCTTTCTGCCTCTCTTCGCCGGCAAGTACAATCAAAATTCTGTCCGATGCGTAGTTTGCGGCTGCAATCGCGTCGAGTGTTGACCTGACAACTCCTTCATCTTCGTTATATACCGGCAAAAAAATACAGTGTATATATTTGTTGGCACGCGGGCCCAAAGACTGTACACGCGCGCGCCAATCCGTATGAATACTTGTCTGATACGAGCGCCACGACAACAAAAGATAAAATACAAAATACGCCACGCGAAACACCCAATACAAATCAAATAAAATAATAAAATAAATAATGACGAGCGGAGATTTAAAACTCAAAATGACTCCAGCGGTGAGCGCGGTCCAGACGGCAAGCCCCGGAAGCATTTCGTAAATTCGATATTTTATATAATTTGTCATGCTGCGTATGTGATATGAGGCTGACTCACATAATCAAATTTTTTCGTGACTCGAAACTGCTCGGGAGTTGCTGCACGTGGGTCGTCCGGAATAAAATCCGTCGTAATAATTAATTCTGACTTCCATAAACGTGCGAGCACTGTACCAATAACATACGCACCGCGGCTTGCGGAAAAACTTCCGATGCCAGACCGTACAATAATATGTGTAACTGTCCGCGACGCGCCACGCATCATGCCAGCAAGTGTTGCAACAACATCTTCGCCATGTCCAAGTGCTTTGTCCCCAACCCATTTTTTTCCATCCGAAATACGCACGCGCATGCCCCTACCTTCAAGTGGTTCTAAAATAATGCTGTTCATACGCGCGTCATTTTATCGATCGCAACCTGATGTGGCGCGTCAAGAACCTGATACAAAAATCTATCCATAAGATGTTTTCGTTCGTAAAACTCAGCTGTCTTTAAAATCGTATATCGAATCTGCGAACCATGTTCCTGCTCAAACTCCAAGGCCGCTTTCGCGACCCGTTTATCGGCGATAGACCCAACAACAAGCATATCAATTGGTGTTTGTGCATTTGTAAACAGACCCGTAAACAATAAAAATTCAACTTCGTTTCCGATTGCGAGAGTTGTCGCGATGGATTGTTCCCCAAGAATATGTGTCTTGAGAAGCAACGCTCTAAGCTCTGGAAACAAAACGCTCTCCTGATTAAGGCGATAATACTTGCGCTTTCCTTCATGTGGATCATCGCTTTGTTCAACGACAGATTCGTCTGTAATCGCCATGATGATCCCCGCGTTCGTTAAATTCTGCAGTTCTCGCCGCACAGCGTTAATTTGAACATCAAGAAGGCGTGTGAGTTCTCGAACAAAAAAACGCTTGCTTGATTCAGCAAAAAATATTCTGAGGAGCTTCACACGAGTGCGTGAACCAAATAGGTGTTCGAGCATAACTTCCAAGGAATTGTGGTCAGCGACGCAATTTAGTATAATCTCCTTAACCCCTTCGGGTCAATGTATGCCGGAACGAACTGAATTGCAGGTCCACGATTTTCTTATCGAAGGCCGAGATGAGGATAAATCCCATGTTTTTTTAGAAATTGCGCGACCCGCGCCACAGGAAATGCAGTCGCATGGCCATTTTTTTGCTATTGCAGAGCTTGTTGGAGCAACACCAAAAACAATTCAATTGGTTCGCGCATGGATTGAATTTGCCATCGAAAGCTACTATTCCGGTTCTGGAACAACGACAGAAGCGCATTTTGAAAATATTCTTGGCCAACTTAATACCCAAAGTTCCTTATATTTGAAACAGCACCCGGGAGAAATCATACACATGTGCGCGGCCGTGGTCTGTTCGGGCTCTTTATATTTAGCATTCCATGGTACGCCGGCCGCAATTCTTTTTTACCGCACCGATGATTCATGGCGTGCGATTGATCTCGCGGCACAAAACGCTGAAGAGTTCCCTGGCCTTCTTTTTAGTAATATTGTCAACGGTACACTCCGCCCTGAAGATCGGTTGCTTCTCGCAACACCACACGTGACAGAATTTTTTAATATTGATCGATTGTGTAAAATCTCAGAAAATAAATCGCTTGCGGAAGTTGCGGAGCACATGGAGCACGTCTTCACAGATCTCTCATCTGATTATTCTTTCGGAACAGCGTGGCTTCGCATCCAACACATTATAGAAGAAGAATCGCTTGTGCCAAAACAGCAAGAGCAAGAACTAGCACCCCCAACTCAACACAAAAAATCATCTTTGTCGATGATGGATCTTGCGCAAAAAACAAAATCAACTGCCTCCTTGCTTGCGCCGCCCGTTATAACGATTCCGAAAGATAAAATCGTAACAAATATTTTACAACTCGCGCAACGCGGCCTTATTTCCGCCGGACACCACAGCATGCGTGCTGCTCGCAGTACCTTTAGTTTTCTGAACGCGCACGCGCGAAAGATTAATGTCGCAAAAATAATTCCACGAATACCCCTTAGTAAATTATCTCCATTAGGAAACAGCGCTAGTATTAGTAATTTTGGATTAGCCACGGGTCCGCACAAAAAATATACCAAACTTGGAGTGGGAATTTTATTTCTTATCGTGCTAATCAGCATAGGCAGCGTCATTTCATACAAGCATGCAGAGAAGCAGCGCGCACTTATTGCATCCGAGCTCGATGAACTCGCCCAAAAAATTACTGCAGCAGACCAAGCATTCACGTATCAAAATGAGGCTGGAGCGCGACAACTGATCAGCGAGGCAGACATGCTTTTTAAAAACATCCCGTCGAGCGCTTCAACAGAATCTGCGACAATTGCAGGCGCAAAAAAACTCGCGGAAACACGTGCAAAAGTCCTGCATATCGTAGTTCCTCAGATTGAAGTGCTCGCAGAAAAACTTCCTGCGACCGACATTGTATTTAGCGCACAAGAAAGTTTAGTGCTCGGAACGCAGGGAGAAATTTCTGTCATCCATCTCGGGGCAACAACAGGGGCCGCAACAATTACCGCAGCACAAAAATTATATCGCGATGATGATGATAAACGAATAATTGTTTTATCAGCGTCGCGTGCACTTAAAAGTATCGCGACGAATTCCGTACACACCGCAACTCCAATAACAGTTGATTGGCTTCCTGAAAATACTCGTTTTGATGCGGGTGCCTTTTATGCAGGACGGCTTTACGTGTACGACATGGCCACGCGCATGATCTATCGATACGACAAATCAGGCCCGTCCTCGTACAGCTCTGGAAAAAAATGGATAACTGATTCAGGCAAGCCAACGGACATCACGCAGCTCTCGGCCGACACATCACTTTGGCTCCGTTCTGCGGCAGGCGGTGTTCTTAAATTCACTGCTGGCAAACTCCAACCATTCGCATTTGGTGCCATGGTTCCGGAATTTACACATGCTGACCAAGTTATCGCAACGCAAGGTGCATCAACACTTTATTTTCTCGACCGCGAACATGCGCGCGTCGTTGTCACAGATCGTGAGGGGAAACTCGCGCGTCAATATTCCCTCCCCGCAGGAACAAATTTCAAAAAGTTTGATATCGATAAAAACGAAACAGCCGTCACCGGGATTACCGATGACGGCCGTGTCGTGAGATTTGCACTCACCAAGTAGCGGAAAGTTTATTTCAAAACCGCCTTGCCACCTGCTTCTTCAACTTTCTTCTTCATTGCTTCAGCCTCTGCTTTTGGCACTGCTTCCTTGATGGTTTTTGGTGCGCCGTCAACGAGACCCTTTGCTTCTGCGAGACCGAGACCGGTAAGCTCACGCACAACCTTAATCACTGCGATTTTGTTTGCGCCTGCTTCCAAGAGTTCAACTGCAAACTCTGTCTTCTCTTCTGCTGCTGGAGCTGCTGCCGCTGCTGGACCTGCCATCATCATGGCTGGAGCTGCTGCTGACACGCCGTAGTGATCTTCAATTGTTTTTACAAACTCAGAGAGATCGAGAACTGACATCTTGTCGATTGATTCGATAAGAGCCTGGAACTTTGCGGGAATTTCTTTTTTTGAGTCTTCCATATAATGTGGGTTATGCTTTCGCTTTTTGTTCTTCGAGCGCGTGAAGTGCGGTCACGAGGCCGCGGGTGACGCCTGCAAGTGCAGATGCCATGCCCGTAAGTGGAGCGTTGAGAACGCTTGCAAGCTGACCAAGAAGCTGCTGCTTGGATGGAAGTGATGCAAGAGCTTTAACACTCTCTGCGTCGATCATACGACCTTCGAGCATGCCGCCCAAGATCTTAATCGCTTCGACTTCTTTTCCGATAGCTGCAACGAGCTGTGCCGCGCTGATTTCGTCATCGAGACCAAATGCAACGCCGAGATTTCCGTTCATGCTCTTTGCATCAACGTCATATCCTGCTTGTTTTGCCGCAAGTGTGACCAAAGTCTTTTTTGCAACAATATACTCAACACCAACTTTTTCTGCACCGCGACGAAGTTTTGCAACATTCTTCACGGTGACACCTTTGTAGTCAACAAACACGATCGCCTTCGCTTTTTTAAATGCGCTGGTGAGCTGTTCAAGTTCTACGGATTTCTGAGAACGGGATTTTGCCATACAAAAAAATGCGGCTTATAACCGCAAGACATGGGGCTCCTCGACCTCTTAAAACGAAGAGTTGAAACCTCGGCGGGACTTATGGGCTTTTTTTGTGCCCAGCCTGCTGTCTGCGGTAATGCCGATATACTACCTGACAAAGCGATTCGTGTCAAGAGCTTATTTCACAATTAATTCCCATGCCAGCGGAGTTCCGGCTTCAATGTCTTTGGCCGCGGTATAATTCAAAATTTCTTCAAAATATTTTGTTTCAAGGCCAGCGTCAGGTCGCACATCGCGCACATTTGCGCTTGTGAATTTCTCACCTTTTTTTATGTCTACGCCCGCGAACAGCGATCGACGAAACCGCCGATTATGCAGTTCTGCTGGTGTTTGCGGGCCGTATGATACAGTGCCCATGACCATTTCCTGCCACCGAATTGTATCAATCATTTTTTTTAATCCTTCTTGATCTAAAGAAAATCTATCGTCGAGCTGCGTCTCGGCATCGTGCGTAACAACAAAATGTTTTTCAATAATTGCAGCGCCTGCTGCAGCTGCAAGAGCTGGCACCTCAACGCCGCCCATGTTGTCCGAAAAACCAACGATGCAATCGAATCGGCGTACTAGGTCTTTCATTGTTGCGAGGTTCGTTGCTTCGGGGTGCGCCACATCACTGTAAGATGTTGTGCACAGCAATATCGCGAGATCATCTGTTCCGTTTTCACGAAGCGTCTGTATCGATAATTCAATTTCCTCGAGACTCGCAAACCCGACGGACATAATGACAGGTTTTTTTGTGCGCGCGATTCGTTTGAGCAGTGGAATATCGGTCGCTTCGTAGGATGCAATTTTGTAGCACGGCACGCCGAGGGTTTCCAAAAAATCTACCGCGGTTGGGTCAAATGGGGTTGATAAAAATTCCATGCCACGTTCGTGCGCGAGTTTTTGCAGGGGGCCATGCCACTCTTCCCACGGCGTATATGCTTTTTTGTACAACTCAAAAAAGGTCTGGCGTTTCCACGATTCTGGATTTTCATCGCCGTCCACCCAAAAACATGGTTTGTCCGAATCCATTGTCATGGTTTCCGGTTTATAGGTTTGAAGTTTGATTGCATCTGCGCCCGCCGCAGCCGCAGCCTTAACAATTTCTACCGCTTTTTCGTAATTCTGACTATGATTTGCAGACATTTCCGCAATAATAAAGCACGGATTCCCCTCCCCGATTGTGTGCGAGCCGATAGAAAATGATTTCATAGATGTGTGTATTGTGGGGCGTTTTAAAAAAACAGTCAAGTCATAAAAATTTTTGACAAATACGGGCCAATCCGATATCGTTGTGTGCACATATGCGAGACGTTATTCTCATGCCGACGTACAATGAATCCGCGAATATCGTTTCGATGTTGCAAACAATTTTTTCGTTGCACCCCGACATTTCGATCATGGTCATCGACGACAACTCGCCTGACGGAACAGCAGGGCTTGTGCGCGGGCTGCAATCTACATATCCAAATCTCACACTCTTGTCGCGTCCTGCAAAAGACGGACTCGGCCGCGCGTATGTTCACGGATTTAGTGAAGTGCTCAAATTTCCAGACGTTGGAAAAATTATTATCATGGACGCTGATTTCTCGCACGACCCTGAATACCTCGCACATTTGCTTATGGCGTCTGACGAACATGATGTTGCGATTGGCTCGCGTTATATTCCGAGCGGTTCAACGGTTGGTTGGGAGCCATGGCGCAAATCACTCAGCACTGCAGGCAACATATACTGTCGCACTATTCTTGGACTTGATATACATGATTACACGGCGGGTTTTGTTGCAATGAACGCAGCGAAATTACGCGAGGTTGACCTTGGAAAATTAAATGTATCGGGCTATGCGTTTCAAATCGCACTTAAATATTTACTCAGTCGCGCTGGCGCACGCTTCAAAGAAATCCCAATTGAATTTAAAAATCGCCGTGGCGGTGAATCAAAACTAACCGGCCACATTATTTTTGAAGGAATAATAATCCCATGGAAAATCAAATTTCAAACGTAATACTCTGCACCGTGTGTCAGAGTGGTGCGACATCTCTTTTCACCTGCAAAGATGGTTGGAATATTCATCGTTGTGCGGCGTGTGATCTTTTGTTTGTGTGGCCGTTGCCGCCAGAAACACTTTCTGAAAAAATTTATTCGCAAGATTATTTTGATGGTGCTGACGGCGGATTTGGATATGTAGATTACGATGCAGACAAAGCTGCGATGCGCTCAACCTTTGAAAAATATTTGGATTATATTGAAGAATTGTGCCCGGAAAAGGGCCGGCTACTCGACGTGGGTGCTGCAACAGGTTATTTTATGAGTCTTGCTGCGGCACGCGGATGGCACGTATACGGAATTGAAATTTCAGAATTTGCAGCAGCACAGGGCCGCGCAAAAGGATTAAATGTTCAGGCAGGAACACTTGATACAATTCAATTTGATGAAAATTTTTTTTCTGTTGTGACGTATTGGGACACGATTGAACATGTGCGCGATCCGCAAAGCGAAATGAAAAAAATATTTCGTGTACTCGCGCCAGGCGGTTTGTTTGCCTGCAACACGCCGGACGCTGGGAGTGTGATTGCGAAAATTGCGCGTTCGCGCTGGCATTTACTTACCGCTCCTGAGCATCTCAATTTATTTAATATAAAAAATCTTCGTGCCATGCTGAAAGAAAATGGTTTTGAACTTGTGCGCTTCGGCAAACTCGGAAAAAATTTCACGCTGCAATACATCGGACAATTTATAACTAACACTCTCGGGGGTCGCTGCGGTAAAATTCTGGGAAAAATTCTTCGCTCGGGCCCTATCGGCCGCATCAGCATTCCGATAAACCTCCGCGATAATTTATACGCGATTGCACGGAAATGCGCTAACCAACAGCAGTCTTGATTCCAAGACTGCTCAAAGAATGGAATGGATAGGCCACGCTCAAATAGGCGCTGGCGTCCAGGTTCCCGAGCACAATATTCGCTGTTGGAATTTTGTCAAATTCACTTGTTAACCGAGCGGCTATAAGTAGGTGTATCATGCCATTCGCAGACCAACCTGAAGACAGTCCGAGCATGATATTCGTTTGGTTTAAATTGGTCGCAAACAGCGTTAGCCAGTCTTCGGGAGTCAAACCATGCTCCTGAGCATACACCGAATCTGTTGTAAGAATTTCAAGATAGTCCTCAGCTGACATACCAGCTTCTAAATCCAATCGCCCACCGAGTGTCACGCCTTTTCCGGCTTCTGGAATAACTTGATTCTCATGAATGAGTAAGACGTGATACCCTGGAAAGGGCAGCTGGTCACTCGCCCCAGACAACACCTGCGCCTTCGTAGAACCAATAAAAGCACCACTTGATAATTGTGGATAATACACCAAACTTCCTTTTCGATCAGCATCAAAATAATCCTCTGCATATATCACGTTAGCTGCTCTAGGTATAGTTACCTTAGACCCGTTTGGGGCAAAAATCCTCCCTGCTTTACGCCGTTCTTCAAAGAAGGTTTGCGTCTTCTCAGTGAGAGTATCAAGTGGCATTCCGAATGGAACAATCAAAAGTCGAGTAAATCCTTGATCTGTTTTTCGTTTTATATCTGGGATTGAGCTGAAATAAGTAACGATCGATTCCTGTGACGGAATTTTATAAAATTTTTCATCTATCGCGGTAAATCCAAGGTCGGATAATTTATTTTTTCTCAAAAAACTGAATCGTTTTTTCTCATTTTCTAAAAATCCAATTTTCTTGAGAGAGTTTATTTGAAATGTGTACTCTTTCTCAATAATTTTTTCGATGATTGGTTTAGACGCGTCTCTGGACAGAGCATCTATCTGAGAACGAGCTTCTGCTGCCATGGCAATGAGATCTTCTTTAGTGACTTCTTTCTGACGATTTGGATGGGGGTCTGAGATGTCTCCCAAGATCTTTCTGTATTTATGTACTCCCCCTTCTCCGAGGAGTTCCCTAACAATCTCTCTGTTCTTAAGAGGGTCTGTATCCTTAAATTCTGGTAATGGTTTTTGAAAAGGATTAGGAAGCATGGGAGTAGTATAACACCTGAATGAACGTATACCCAAAAGTAAAAACTATTAC
>CALRDW010000011.1 GCA_943355025.1 Candidatus Magasanikiibacteriota bacterium
TCATACGCAGAAGCAGTTCTCGGTTTCCTGCACAGCTCCTTCCAAGGATCTGTTGCCGGCGGAACTGCAAGTGCTGAATGTGCTCGGCTGCAAAGTCGATGTCACATTCACGAGCCAGGATGGTCTGGTTACAACCAAGTCCGCGCCTGACGCTGGTGCACTGATGATCGGAGCAAAAGACACCTGTCTCAAGCCCGCGAGTGTCACGCTGCATCCGCGGCTATGCACAGACACTGATTGCAACACGGAATATCCAGCCAAGCTGGCGGCCGATGGCAAGTGGGTATCGATCATCGATCCCACGAGTGTTGCGGAAGCAGTGCTCAAGCCCACGAAGCCAACGGCCACCGGCGGCCTCGTGTACCAGTTCCTTGGAACGCCGCTGACCTGCCAAGCTATCGAATAGACTTGGTGCGGACACGGCGACGAATGCTGACGACGCATATATTTTTTGGACAAAATCCTCAAAACATATGCGTCGTCGGCACCCTTTTTTCACAAGTTAAATTGATCAATTGCTAAACGATTTCACAACGTGCGTTGCGAGCTCATTTGGCCAGTGATCCAGAGAATGATTCCAAGTCGGAGTTGTTTCAACGGGTATGTGTGCCACAGCCGCAGCAGGTGCTGCGTTATCGGAGGATCCCATGCGCAACTCGCGCACCGGTTCGTTGTTTATTTCCTTGTTCCTGCTCGTAGCTCTGACCGCTGTGGTTGGCTGCGCGACGGACAAAGCTGCACCGATTGCAGAAGGCCCCACGATTCAAACGTTCGGCCAACTGCAGTCAGCCCTTATTACTTCCCCGGTCACGGGCGAGCCCCTCGAGGGCACGCTCGACGACGACTGCAAAGCACTTGGCTTCGGGGAAGATAATATCTTCTTCGCTCCGCGGCTTGCGTGGGTGACGTACAACGGCAAAAAGATTCGCGCCTGCGCCATCAGTTTGAAGTTCGGCTTTCCGGGCTCAGACGGTTGTCAAATCGCGGATCCGCTTCAATCCTCAACCGACATCAAGTGCCCAGCCCTCACGCTGTGCACCACTGATAAAGGTTGTGGCAAAGATGCTGCTGATGTTTCGGGTAAATGCATGGGCCTCGTTTCGCTCGCGGGACAAGGTGTTTGCAACTATCCGGGCGCTTTGTGCACGAGCCCTGACAAGGGCGTGTGCGCGGGCACGGGTACGCAGGTGTGGAACGGCGCGAGCTTTGACTGCAATGCGCAGACAAAGTACAAGGCCGGTCAATTTGCGGAAGTGTGCGACGGGCTCGACAACAATTGCGACGGCAAGATCGATGAAAACTTTCCAACTTTGGGACAAGCTTGTGACGGCGCGGATACAGATCTGTGCAAGAACGGCAAACTCCAATGCTCTGCTGATACCCTTTCGGTTGTCTGCGGCGCGGAAACAATCTCGAACATTGTCGATGTGTGCGACGGGCTCGACAACAATTGCGACGGCAAGATTGACGAATTGTTCGTTGATCTGGGCGTTGCATGCAATGTCGGTATCGGTGCATGCAATCAAATTGGTAAAAAGCAGTGCACGTCAGATACCAAAGCAACGGAATGCAGTGTTGGTGCCGCAGCGCCAAAGGCAGAATTTTGCAACGATGTCGACGACAATTGCGATGGCAAGGTCGACGAAGGTTGCGACAAAGACGCCGATGGTTACTGTGACAGCGCGCTCAACGTCATCGGCAAACCCGCCGCATGCCCGAAAGGGCCGGGCGATTGTAGCGACGATCCGAAGATCAAAAACAACGCAAACCTGTTCAATCCCGGCGCCACAGAAATGTGCGATGGGCTCGACAACAATTGCGACGGGAAGATCGACGAGCCGTTCGCAAAATTGACGCTGGTTTGTTCAAAAGGTCTCGGCGCATGCAAAGCCGCGGGCGTGTACGTCTGTTCCGGCGACGGAACTGACGTTGCGTGCAACGCAAAAGACATTGCTCCGATCGCAGAAATCTGCGACGGCGCGCTCGATGAAAACTGCGACGGAAAAATCGACGAAGGCTGTGATGCTGACGCCGATGGCTACTGCGCGGTTGGCATGACGCTTGCCAAGGACTTGTCCAAGGTGTGCGCCAAGGGCGGCGGCGATTGCGCGGCAAATGACTTAGGTGTTAACCCGGGCGCGGTCGAAATTTGCAACGACAAAGACGATAATTGCGATGGCAATATCGACGAAGGTTGCGACGACGACGGCGACAAATACTGCGACGCAACCATGGTCGTGGTCGGGATTCCGAAAATCTGCCTGCTGACAACTTCGGGGCCGAAAACAGGGAAAGGCGATGATTGTGACGACACAACGAACAAAGCAAACCCTGGTTTGCTCGAAGTGTGCGGCGACGGCATCGACAATAACTGCAACGGTGTCAAGGACGAAGCAGCAGCGTGCCAGCCGGGCGCGCCGGCAGCGGGGATTACGCTCAAATGCAACGTGAAGGACCAAGTCGTCGACTTCGCAGGCCAAGTTGGTCTCGCGAACAGCGTTGAGTTCTGGCAGTTTCCTGGAACGTTGGTGAGCAAGCCAACGCAATGGGATTTCGGCGGGAGCGAACGCGTCGCGGCGATTAGTGGCCTCACGAAAGGCAAGGCCTACCAGGTTTATCTTTCCTTTGCGCCTGACAGCGTCGAGAAAAGTTACTTGCAAGTCATGGTCGCTGCAGTTGCGACCGGCACTAAAGGTCCTGATGCAGCGAGCAAAAACGGCGGAGCGCTCGACACCATGTCAGCGTTCATGCCAAAACTTGGCTTGATCGGGAAGACGTACTTTGTTGACTACGATTACACCGAAGGCGTTGGTGGCACGAGCGATTCAGTTTGGATCGACACGCGCGCCACGGCCAAAAGCGTGAAGCTTCTGGTCTACGTCTGGTGTGAACTGTAGCGAAACCCGTCGGCCGACAACGCCGAACCAGCCTCCCGTGAGAGAGACGTGTCTCATAACCAACCCTTGCAGAGTAACCGGTCACAGGATCCCACAAAGATCAATCTGTGATACGAACTCTGCGAGGGTTCTTTTTTTTGCTATACTGTATTTGTTATGGTGCGATCAGTTCTTCGTTCAATAGATTTTAAGTTAGTATTGAGCCTTGCGTGCGTTTCGGCGCTCAGCATTGGTGTATCTTTTTTTATTTCGTGGAGCGCAGTGGTCGTGCTCGCGATTGTTAGCTGTGCATATCTTGTATGTGTGCTGCGTCCAACGTGGGGCGTATACGCCCTTGCGTTTGCTGCACCGATGAGTGGGCTTGCGATTGATTTTTCGCAGAACCAAAGTTTAGCACGCGTACCATACATTGGATCAATCAACGCGCCGCTCAGTGATTTTATCGCGCTGCTCCTGCTCGGCGCACTTGTTTTCCCTGCGCTTATGTGGCCGAGGCAGTTGAATTGGCGTGCATTTATTAAAACACTGCCCATTTTTGTAGTGTGGACAGCTGCGTGCGCTGCCTCAGTTTATTTTACGGATGTTGTGTTTTTTGGAATTGCGATCAAAGCATTTTTACGGCCAAATTTGTTTGTATATATCGGATTTATGGTACCGATTTTACTCATCGTACGGAGCCGACTTGAAATCGAACGCGCATTTCTTGCGTATGAAATCGCGGCGCTTTTTGGTGCGCTCCTCGGTTTTTCTTCGCTTGTGCTCGCTAACTCAATCGGGTTTGCACGTGTTCAACCAATCTCAATTTTCGGGTTTGCACCATTCGGATACAACCATAATGTTTTAGCAGAAAGTTTGACCGCGATTATTCCATTCGCATGGTGGTGGGCTGAACGCGAGAAAGGGGAGCGCCGAAATTTTGGATTTATTGCCGCGAGTCTTATCACGGCCGCATCAATTTTAACCTTTTCACGAGCGGCCTGGATTGTTGTTACACTCCAGGGCGCGTGTTTGCTTTGGTGGCGCGTGCAGCACCGCGAACATCATGTTACGCCGTCACAGCGTCGATCATTTATTTTGGTTGCAACAGCGCTTGCTCTTGCTGTTGTATTATTTTTTGGATGGATTCAAAACACAGCGGTTGCAGAAAGTAGCGACGCAACGCGCAAAGATTTACTTGGAATTTCTGTGCTTTATTTTTTGCGCGCGCCGTGGTTTGGTCAGGGTCCGGGAACATTTGTGCCGCTCGTTGCTGAGACGACAGCTTTTCGGATGGACTATGTAGATCCACTCGACGCGCACGGCATCATTCAAAAATTGATTACTGAAGTTGGTGCAATCGGTTTTCTCGTGTTTGTGTGGGCACTTGCGCTCGTCGTGTGTGCGCTATGGAAACGTCGACGCGAGTCGTTTGATTGGATGTTGCTCGTAACCGTGCTGTCGCTTTGGGCGTATCAATTATTTAATACGGGGTATTTTGATGCGAAAGTGTGGGTGATTATGGGCCTTGCCACAGCCGCTCTGCTGCTATGAAATTAAAATCTGTGAATGGGAAAAAAATAAAAATTGTACACATTATTCCAACGCTTCATCTTGGCGGAGCAGAACGAATAATGCTCGACCTTGTGCGGTTTTCAAATTCTGAAATATATGAATGTGCGGTTATAACAATTGCTGACGGCGGGCCTCTTGAAGGCGAACTGCGTACACTTGGCATTCCATATTATAGCTTGAAAAAAACAACAGATCTCGGACTCGGCATGCTTGTCGATTTAACGCGATTGCTCAACCGACTTGAGCCAGACATCGTACATACACATTTATTTGGAGCGCATTTATGGGGACAGGTTGCGTCGCTGCTCAATCGTGTTCCAGTTATGATTGCCTCAGAACAAAATACTGATGTTGATCTCGGAGAATTGCGCCATCACATTAAAAAAGTTTTATCATTTGGTGCCGATGTTGTTGTTGCCGCGAGCGATGCAATACGAGAATTTTTAATGAAGCAAGAACACATTGCGGCGGAAAAAATTGTTGTTATTCGTAATGCGATTGATGTGTCTCGTTATTTGCACGTGCCTCCACCAAAGTTTGAAAAAGTTTTCAAACTTCTCGCGATCGGTCGGCTTGAGCCGCAAAAAGGCCACGACATTTTATTCGAAGCGTTGTCCCAGCTGCAAGATATTCCATGGGAACTCGCAATTGTTGGCGAAGGATCTTTGAGTGAAGATTTATCAAATCGTGCGGTGCTTCTTCACATTCATGATCGCGTAAATTTTGTGGGCAGTATATTGGATGTTGCGCCACTCATTGCTGCGTGCGATGCGATTGTAATGCCGTCGCGCTGGGAAGGAATTGGGCTTGTTATTATGGAGGGAATGGCGGCAGCACGCCCCGTGATTGCTTCGCGTGTTGGTGGCATTCCTGAGCTGATCACACACGGAAAAACAGGTGCGCTTGTCACACCAGAAGACCCAAATCAACTCGCTGAAATGGTGCGCTGGGTTTGGGAGCATCCAGATCGCGCACGCGACCTTGGTGCAGCAGCACGAGAATTTGCTCGTACACACTGCGATGTGCGCGGCATGGTTAAAGAATATGAAAGACTCTATGCGAATTTTATTAGTTAACAATTTTTTCTACGAAGTTGGTGGAATTGAACGCGTATTTTTTGCTGAGCGCGAACTTCTTCAGCATCACGGACATGAAGTGATTGATTTTTCAACGCAGGATGTCCGCAATCATCCGTCGTCGCAGCAAGAATTTTTTGTTTCGAGTGTTGATTTTCAAACACGCGGAAACTTTTTTAAAAAAGCGATGCGGTTTTTTTATTCGCGCGAAGTTGATCGCGCACTCTCAAAATTAATTGAAGCTACGCGGCCCGATGTTGCACATATTCATGGCACGTTTGATGTCTTGGGTCCAACAGTGATTCGCACGCTTCATCGTCATGGCGTGCGAATTATTTTTACCGCGCACGCATACAAATTAATTTGTCCGAATTGGAAATTATTTGCGCACGGACATGTTGACGAAGGATGTTTTGATCAACCGTTTCATGACGCGTGGAATAAATCGATACAAAATTCGTATATTAAAAGTTTTGGTGCGGCCGCCGCGTGGTGGTTGCACGAAACAGTGGGAACATTTGCTATGATTGATCGCATAATTTCGCCGAGCATTTTTTTGATAGAAAAACATGTTGAGCGCGGATGGCTACGAAGCAAATTTGTGCATGTGCCAAATCCGGTTGATATAAATAAATATTTGATTACCCGCGGTGAGGGCGCATATATTTTATTTGTTGGACGGCTCGTACCTGAAAAAGGAGTTGATATTTTAATTCATGCCGCGGTGCGATTTCCAGAAATTCCAGTCAAAATAATTGGAGACGGACCCGACGCTGAGCGTCTTGCGCGCATTGTTCATGATCGAGGCATTTCTAACGTTTCATTTCTTGGGCGGCGTTCGTCAGCGGATGTTAAGGAATTTATGCGCGGTGCGTTTGCGGTTATTATTCCGTCGATTTGGTATGAGAACGATTCTTTGTCTGTGCTTGAAGCTCAGGCCATGGGAAAAGTAGTGATCGCTTCTTATATTGGAGGCATCCCCGAACAAATTCGTCATGGCGACACAGGACTTCTTTTTGAGGCGGGGAATCCCGAGGCGCTCGCAGAAATGGTTTTGCATGTTGCAGCACTCTCGCCGGAGGAGCGACACGTAATTGGCGTGCGAGCGCGCGGGTTTGTTGATGCAATTCGAAACCCAGAATTTTACTATGAGGCCTTAATGGATACGCTCGGAGCGGTCTAATTTTCGCTAAATTTAGTCAATAAAACGAGAAATTCGCACCTAAAGTTATCCCCGTGCGGGGGTTGACTTTCCGTCTCAAATGCTGTATTATACACAGTTATCTTTTGGTATATACGTATGCAAGACAAAAAACCAACAATCGCTTATATTGGCCAAAAAGGCGCTCCCGCACGATGGGGCGGCGTTGAGCGTTCGGCAGAAGAGCTGGCCGTTCGCATGGCGCGTGATGGGTACACTGTTATTGTGTATTGCCGCGAGTGGTATACCCAAAACACACCCGCGCAGTATCATGGCGTTGAGCTTGTATACACACCGTCATTTCGCACTAAGCATCTCGATACTATTTCGCACACCTTTTTTTCCCTCGTGCACGCGTTATATCGTCGCGCTGATGTGATTCATTTTCAAGGAATTGGTCCAGCGCTTCTTGCGTGGATCCCGCGGCTTTTTGCACCACACACGAAAGTTTTGGTTACGTTTCACTGCCTTGATCGCAAATTAAAAAAATGGGGCCCGCTTTCGCGACTTGTGTTTTGGTTTGGCGAATTTGTAACCATGAATTGCGCGCACGAAGTTTTCGTGACATCGCGATTTCTTCAGGATTATTGTTGGCAGGTATGGCAGCGCGCACTCGTGTATTTACCGAACGGCGTTTTTGAAGATTCAAAAGAAAATATTTCGCCCGATATTCTTGCGAACTTTGGTGTTTCAGCGCAGAATTATTTTGTAGCGGTCGGCCGCTTCATGCAAGACAAAGCACAACACGAAACTATCGAGGCGTTTGTACGCATGAAGGATCGGGGCGGTGATGCAGTCGCAGACATTAAACTTGTGTTTATTGGTGACGCTGACGAGGGCGATTTTTATCGCGCGTCGCTTTTTGAACAAGCAGCGGGCCGTGATGACATTATTTTTGCCGGTAATCAAACAGGCGTTACTCTTAAAACACTGATGCGCTTTGCGTGCGGTGCTGTTGCGCCATCATATTCAGAAGGGATGCCGCTCGCCGTGCTTGAGCTCGCTGCGTTTAGTGTGCCACTCGTTTTGAGTGATATCCCGGCGCACCGCGAAATTTTTGGTGACGCATATGTGTATTCACCGGTCGGCGATATCGAACGCATTTCTCGAAGTATGGAGATTATTGCGCGCAACTATGACGATGTTTCAATGGTCGCTCGCATTCAAGCAACACGTATTGCCCAGCACTATCGATGGGAAGTTATCGCGGCGCGTTACAATGTGAGCGTCACAGAACTTATCTCGGTCGGTATTCAAGGATTTCCGTCACAAGCGTAATTATTTTTTTCGTTGTGGCATTTTCGGCGGCTGGCTCAGCAGCAGCACACCACTCTGAGGCCCGAGAGTCACTGAATTCACTATCTTACCCGAGTTAAAACTCGGGTTTTGTTTTCCTTTGATTTTCTTGTACGCATGTTCGAGGTCAAAAGTTGTCGTTGTCATTCCAGAGTTAGCAAACACACTTCCATTTTCAAAATCGCGCCGCCATACACCAAATCCGTCTGTGCTTGCGATCCGAATTGGCGCACCGAGCACGGCGTCATATTCATCATACCACCACAAACTTTCGTGCTTTTGATCACCAAAATCGAACGAATATGCCGCATCTGTTAAAAGTGCTAAGGCGTGGCCATAACGCATTTCTGAAAAATTATTCGGTGCTTCTACGTTTCCTGCGGTCGCATTTACAATAATAAGCCCATTCGGGTTTTTTTCATGGAATGTAAGCGCTGAACGAATTGCGCGTTCCCAACCAGTTCGCGTACTATTTTCTAAAACAATTCCGTCGATTTCGTCGTACTGAGTACTACTATTGACAACAAGTCTTGGTTTCGGGTCCAGCCGTTTAATTTCATGAATCATCGTTGTCATTGCAGTGCGCCACGCAGCGTCAGCGATTACGGATGAATCTAGGGCGCCGTCACGATTAAGATCGATGTCTGTTCCAACATGGGCCGTGACACTATCCCATACGTTGTCGAGCATAACGCCATCCCACAAATTAGTCGCAAGAACGTTCGAATGAATGAATTGTGGTAAATCAGTTTGCCACGTGCCGGTAATATTAATGAGCCATGCAGATGGCCAAAAAGAGAGGCGGCCGTCTGTTGAGTTTTTTGCGTAGGAAGATTCATCAAGAATGTTTGCAAGTTGTGCGCGCAGCGGCGTGTGTGGATTGCGCGACTCGATATCTTTGTGAACTTCCTGCGCGGAAATATATGCGAGTAGCACGATTCCGGGGTGGAGTTTTCGTAGGCGCGTGAGTTGCTCCGGATGTAGCGCGCCAATCTCCATGTCGAGCACTACAACATCATAGCGCGCGAGTTTTTTAATCGCTGCGTCCGAAATAGACCAGGCTAAAAAAAGCGCGGCGTGTTGCTCGTGCACTGCTGGAATCTGTTCGGCTGCTGCGGCTGTAGTAGTGCGTATGTTACTGCCAAAGACTAGCGCGGGAATGCACGCAAAAATTAGGAGTGCGCGTCGATATGTAGAAGGGGGGAGCATACCCCGTGATGTTACAACGGAAGCGGCGGATTTACAAATGTCTGCTGTGCTGGTTGAAGCTGGGGCTCCGTTTGAGGATCTTTCAAGAGTTCTTCCGTGGGAACATCAAAAGGGAGAGCGTCTTGCGGGAGCGCATGTGTGCGCGGCCGTCGAGCATGTTCGGGGTTTGGACTATAGAGCCGGTTTCGAATTTTCCACTGACCGACAAATTGGCCGATGCCGCGTGATTCGAGCTTGTTTGAAATCGTTACGTGGCGTTCCGACCATTTGATAAGGCTTTCAAAGCTAACTTTGTACCGTCCTTGCACGACAACATAGCTTACCTCTGCGTTTTTGATGGCACGGCGGATCGTTTGAGCGTTAACGCCGAAGAGTTTGGCAGCCTCTGAAATAGAGAGTCGGATAACTTCGTCGAGTGACATATAGCAAGAGTCTACAGTATAGTATACAAAAGAGTCAAACACAACCAGCCATTCACCCTAGATTTGGTTGACAAAAAGCAGCCTACCGCCTATAATAACCGGCAACTTTTACCTCGACTCTTTCGGGCCACCCGACGGCAACTGTAACACTTTACCCCTCTAATACGTCTTATTAAATGAGCAGCCAATTACGCGACAAATATCTCCTGTACCAGATTCAGACAAAACGCGATGCGAACGCGTATGCTGAACTGTACGATCGGTACGTCGCCGGGCTCTTCCGGTTCATTTCCTTTAAGGTGAATTCGAAAGAGGAGGCTCAAGATTTGACCTCGGAAGTGTTTCTCCGCGCGTGGCATTACGTGCTCGAGTCGCGCGACATTACGAGCTTCAGTTCACTCATCTACCGCATTGCGCGCAACATCGTCATCGATCACTATCGCGCGCGGCGGCCACACATCTCGCTTGATGAGGAAATTGAATCTGGCAACGACGAGGGCCACCCAACGGATCTGGGAGAACAAATCGAACTCCTCGAAACACACTTGGAGGCAAACACAGTCATCGAAGCAATGAAGCTTATGAAAGAAGAATATCGCGACGTGCTTATGCTTCGACACGTGGAGGGTCTTTCCGTGGGAGAGATCGCAGACATCGTTGGTAAAACGCAGGTGCATGTTCGGGTCACAATGCATCGCGCACTCAAAACGCTTCGGACCATTTTAGAAAAACAAAAACACGACAATGACTGATGAACAGGTCGTACAATCGATTGAAGAGCTCCGCAGTGCGCGGCATTCTGTAAACCCGGACGAAGCCTGGGTTCTTAAAACGCGCGCGAAGATGCTCCAACACATTGCGTTGACTACCGAGGAATTGCCGCGTCGTATTTTTACTTTAAATCATCTGTGGTCAGCGCTGTCGCTGATTCTTCCCCAGAAAACCGTGTACGCAGTTGTGCGTCCAACGGTTATTTTTGTTGTTTGTTTTACGGTTGGAACCGCTGGCTGGATTACAACTGTGAGCGCGTCATATGCAAGTTTGCCGGGAGATGCTTTGTATCCAGTTAAAATTGCGACTGAACAGACACAAGCTGCGGTTGTTGAGGCGATACAGGGTAAGGCGGCATCGGCCGAGCTTCACTTGTCGTTTGCATCGCGCCGCGTTGATGAAGTAAATAAAATTATTGATGCACCAGGTTCTGTGCAGGATAAACAGTCACGCGTCGACGAAGCGGTAAAAAATTTAAAAAATGATGTTCAGAGCGCAAATCAGAATTTGGTTTCGGCAGGACAAGATACGCCATCTGCAGGGGCCGAAGTTGCGAAAGCAATCGATCGAAAAGTAGGGGAAATTAAGCAAACATTTGAAACAACAGGCGCTCATATTTCGAGCGCCGCAACTGTTGCAGCTCTCGACGAGTTGCGCGTTGAGGTTGATAAAGCAAAACTCGCGGTGGTTACGCAGCCAGGAGTCGCAGCAACATCAACAGTAGGTGTTACTGTCGTGATTGTGACAACAACACCAGCAGTAACGACGACGGAAAGCAGTGTGGCGAGCAGCACAGCAACCTCGGCAATTTTCTTGATGCTCCCACAGTTGGGTTTGAACACATCAACGACCGCTGCTACAACTACGCCAATGCCAATGCCGGTGCGCGCTATTCAGCACTGGGCTCCAGCACCAAAACCAGATACATCACACGAGGTTATCAATCAGCCACCAGTCAAAGATTTACCGGAACGACCACAAGAGCTTAATTCAGACGTGGTTGATACAGCGACCCCAATCGGACTTCAGTCGTGGGGAAGTTGAGCGTAGCTACAAATAACGTAGGCGCAGGTGGAGTACAGATGAGGAAGGGGATTTGTACTCCACAGTCGGCAGGATTTCCTGCGCGGCACAGTACAAAAATCCTACGTGCGCAAGCAAAAAAAGTCGAGCCGTACCCGCGGCGTAAACGCATTATTTAAGGGTTTATCTATACACTGTAACTTATATATGAATATTGCAAAGAAAGCGCTGTCATCAGTAGTGGTGTCAACGACAATTCTTTGGTCAATGGGTGCTTCAATGCTCGTAGGTCCACTTACTGCACACGCAGCTGTGGCTGATGGCACACTCATCAAGGCTAAGGAAGTTGAAGCTGTTTACTACTACATGGGTGGCAAGCGTTGGACATTCCCAAATCTTAAAACCTATAAGACATGGTACAAAGATTTCTCAAGCGTTCAAATGGTGACACTTGCAGAACTCCAGACTTACCAGCTCACAGGTAACGCCGTGTATCGCCCAGGCACACGCTTGGTAAAGATCACGACTGATCCAAAAGTATACGCAGTTGAACCAAACGGTAAGCTCCGTTGGCTCAAGGACGAAGCAACAGCAAAAGGCCTTTTCGGTAACGCATGGGCTGCTCGCGTTGACGACGTATCAGACGCATTCTTCACCAACTATTCAATCGGTGCAGACCTTTCAGCAGGTATGATCCCAGATGGATCACTCGTGCAGAACGGTGCAAACTGGTTCTACATTCTTGGTGGTAAGAAGCTCTCTGTTTCAGAATCAGTTCTCGCAAGCAACAGTCTCAACACGGCATTCGCAATTACAGCAGACGTTTCAGCTTTGGCTGCCGGCGGCGCACTTGCAGACGGCCAAGTTAAGGCTGTAACTCAGGGCAACACAGGAGGAACACCGGCTCCAGCACCAGCAGGTGGTGCATTGTCAGTGTCATTGGCATCTGACAACCCAACTCCAGGTTCAATCGTGATTGACACTGGCGGTGACGCAGGTGGCCAACGTTTCGCAAAGATGCTCAAGGTTAACTTCACAGCAAATGGCGGTGACGTTGCAGTGACGCAGCTTCAGGCAAAGCGTCTTGGTATTTCCAAGGACGGTGATGTAGATACTCTCTACCTCGCAGACGCAAACGGCAAACTCTTGTCAAAGAACACTTCGTTCTCGAGCGGTGTCGGCCAATTTACTGGTACACTCTTCACAGTTCCAGCAGGCCAAACAATGGCTGTATGGCTCCTCGAAGACGTGAATGCAAGCGCAGGCTCTGGCTCAACACAGGGTTGGTCGGTTGACGCAGCAGGCATTAAAATTGCAGGTACAGGTTCAGTAACTGGCTCAGCAATGGGCAGTCTCTTTACCGTAGCTTCAGTTTCAGACATGGGTCAGGTTGAATTTGCATCTTCATCACCACTTACTGCGGTGAATGTAGACGCAGGTAAGACCAGCTACACGCTTGGTACATTCAAGTTCCGAGCTGTTAGCCAGGATATCTTGCTCAAGAAACTCAAACTCACACAGATTGGTACAATTTCGCCAGGCGATCTTGCTAACTTCAAGATTCAGGTTGGTGGTGTACAGTTCGACGCAGTAAAAGCTGCGATGGATGGTAACACCCTTAGCTTTGACCTCACGAAGGACAGCGCAGGTGCAGCTAACGCGGACATGGGTATCAAGATTCTCTCTGGTCAGACAAAGTTTGTTGACCTTGTTGGTGACGTAGTTGGTGGTACCAGCCGTAACTTCAAGTTCAGCGTACAGAACCAGGAAGATGTTACAGCATTCGATAACAACTATAAGGTTTACGTTCCTGTCTTCTCCAACAATGGGTTGGCTGCTAACAGCGAATCGTTTGCAGTTCAGACCCTTGCAGCAACAACTATCAACACTGGTACGCTTACCATTTCATTGGCAGCGGACACAGCGCAGGGTAATGTTGCTTTGAATGGCAGCGCTGTAAGCGTAGGTAAGTACACCTTTACTGCTTCAGGTGAAGATATGAAGCTCACGACACTGTCGGTAACAACCACAGCAAGTGACTACCTTGACATTTATAAGAATGTCAAGATCTATCTTGATGGCACACAGGTTGGTTCAACTGTATCAACACTTACAGCGGGTAATGCAACAGCATTTACCTTCACGAATAATTTCGTTGTTCGTGTTGGCAAGCCAAGCGTTCTCGAAGTATTTGTTGACCTCACGGACACCACACAGGCTGCAAACTCAACGTTTGCATTCCAGCTTGTTGGTGGCAGCAGCAACGGCCAAGGTCTCGTCTCTCTCACAAACATCAGCTCAACAGCTGTTTCAGCTAACACACTCACCCTTAAAACAGGTGCGCCAACGGTAGCAAAGAACACTGCATTGACTGATGCAACAACCATTGATCCAACGGGTGTAGTGAAAGATCTGAGCGTTAAGATTGGTTCGTTCGTAATCACAGCAGGTGCTGCAGAAGCATCAAAGATTACATCGATCGCAATCGGCGACTACGTCGGTGGCGGTTTGTCAGCGTACTTCAACCGTATTCGCCTTCAGAATGCAGGTGCAAACATTGCTGCTGAAGTTGGTACGGCGAGTGGCGCAAGCTCAACATACACCTACACACTTACCACCCCAGTAACAATTGCTAAGGGTGCACAGTACGTAGTTGACGTTGTAGCAGACGTTCTCTCAACAACAAGTAATGCTTCAATGAATGCTGGCGTAGCTATCGCAGTCGTCGTTGCAGCTAACGGCATTACTTACCAGACAATGGATACAGGCCAGAGTGGAACAATGCCATCATCGGCAACATCACTTCAGAATATATTTCTCGCATCAAAGGGATCTCTCGTCGCAGCTGTCAGTGCTGATACACCAATCGCACAGCAGCTTGTAATGGGTTCTCTCAATGTGCCGATCTACAAATTCAAATTGACTGCTGGTAAAGTTGAAGATATTAGTGTTACTGATATCGCAACTGCAGCAACAATCATGGCTAGTGCAAGCTCAGTTACAGGTATCGTAAAGAATCTTCGCCTGTATGACGGAGACACACCAGTCGGTAGCCCAGTTGCAGGTCTTACAGCAGGCGATGCTTCAGCAGCAGCAGCAACTTCAACAGCGTACGCGAAGTTCTCCGCTTTGAGCATCGTAATTCCTAAGAACACCTCGAAGACGTATACAGTTGTTGCAGATATTGCATCATCACCAGATACGTACTCGAGCGAAAACTTCACCCTCATGCTTATTGATGGTTATGACCAGAGCCTTTCTTCAGCCATTGTTTCAAAGGGCGCGAAGAGTGGCCAGACCATCACATCATCAGGTCAGGTGAACGTATTCACCGGTGCAGTTCTTAAGAGCAACGTAATGACGACATTCCGCACGAAGATCAGCCTTGCACATGCTGCAACAGCACCTTCAGGCGCATCGTCAGCAAATGCTGCTCAGACCGTTGCTAAGTTCGTTGTGTCAAACACAGCAAACGTAAACGGTGCCGCTGCGATTGTTAGCCTCATCAACGTTGATGTAGCAACCTCAATCTCAATGGCAGCAGCAACAGCACGTCTCATTAAGATGTATAAGACTGAGAACTTGATCGCATCCAACCAGGTTGGTGCAAATTCAGATCTCAATCTGACAGCTAATGCTCGTGTATGTGTTCCAGGTACAACTGCATATGTTGCAGCAACTTGCGGCACATGGGCATTGGCGAACTTCACAGCAGTTACAATCGAAGCTGGTACTTCACAGACATTCGTAACGACCTTTGATACAAGCGATGCAGCGTCAGCAAAGACGTTGACCGTAGGTGCTCAGGCTGGTACGGTAACATGGTCTGATGGATATACAGCAGGGATCATAACAGTTGATGGTCTTCCACTCAGTGGTAAGACTTTGACCTACTAATTCTAGGTTTTAGTCCGATTCACGAGCCCGTTTATTCGGTCTTGTGAAGAGATGAGGCCCACCCCTTTGGGGGTGGGCCTTTTGTTTTTCAAAGGTTGACAAAAAGTCAAAAAAGGTGTAGCTTAGTAAGCTATACATGAAACGTGTATAGTATGACGAACGGAGGGAACGATGTTTTCAAAGACGGCTCTTTTATTGGTACTTTTCTGCGTGTCCGGGTGTCTGGACCCGCTTCCAGACCGGAATATTGAATCGGCTGCTGAGGAGGTTCAGGGCGATGCGCTGCTTGGGAAACCAGATCAAGAGGCAGATGCAGCAACAGAAACTGAAGCAGACGCGGATATCGTTGATTCTGTTGAAACAGACGATGTCCAGGGCGCCAGTGACGAGGTCTCCATTGATACAACTGACGCGCAAGATGTGGCGGATGCACAGGACGCATCAGATGCCTCAGACACTCAGGAAATCATCGACGCTGCGGATGTTATCGACACGAGCGTTAACGACGCCGAGGATACGACGGTTGTTGTTGATGCGGGCGTTGATGGAAATGATGAAGGCGATTCAGTTGTCGATGTCGAAGAAGTGAGCGAGGTTTCGGTCGATGCAGCTGATGCAGAGCAGAAGCCAGACCAAGAAATTGGCGAGGACAGTTCGGATGCATCTGACGCGCAAGACGTGGCAGATGCGCAAGCCGAAGTGGGGGCCCCAGACACTGAGGCCCCAGACATTCAGGAACTCATCGACGCTGCGGATGCTGTTGACACGAATGTTAACGACGCCGCGGAGACGACTGATTCCATGGACGTGGTCGATGCAAGCGACGCCGCGAAAGAATGCCCTGAAAATTGCACAGACAACGACGAGTGCACGGTTGATTCTTGTGAAAACAAGGTCTGTGTGCACGCGAAGAAGTCGTGTGACGACGGCAATGTGTGTACGACGGATGCGTGCGACCCGACAGAGGGTTGTCTGCATGTGCCGAACGCCAAACCGTGCACCGATAGCAACATCTGCACTGCGGATGATGCGTGTGCAGCAGGTGTTTGCGCCGGCGTAAAGCTCACGTGTGATGACGCTTCTGCATGTACCAGTGATGCCTGTAATTTGGCAACAGGGTGTACACACACAGCGTTGAACTGCGACGACGGCAACGTGTGTACACAGGATTTCTGCGATGTGAAAACCGGCTGCGTGAGTTTTCCTAAGAACGGCGCGTGCAGTGATGGGTCGGTGTGTACCTCTGGAGACACATGTTCCGGTGGTGCCTGCGTTGCAACGCCCATTGGTTGTGACGACAAAAACACATGTACCGCTGATTCGTGTAATCCCATAAGCGGTTGTGTCTATGCGAAAGCATCGCCACTGTTTGAGGAAACCTTTGAATCGTGGGCTGCAGATCCAGCAAAGAAGCTGAATCCGCAGATGTGGACGGCGTCGCCCTTTATCATAATCATGCCTGCGCCGGTCAATAAGCCGGCAATCATGGGTGAATACGCAATGCTCGAAAATTCTTCTGCAACAGATCAAGAAGTAATCGTCGGCCTCAAGGCGCCGGTGGAGACACTTGATAAGCGGACACTCAGTTTTGACTGGTTCCGACAGCAGGGGGACTTCAAGAAGAAGTATTACTCGGGTGTGCGGCTGTTCATGGCAAATGGGGATTTAGCAACCACCGTGATGATGACCTCCATTGCCCCGTTCGACGGTGTGCAGTTTCTGCACATGGTGGTCGCCCTTCCAAAGGGCGTTGTGTCAATTGAGTTCTTTACAGGGCATATCGACGAGAACGGCGGACCAGCGTTCTACTTCGACAACTTTCGCATCTTCGCGGGAGACAAAGACTGCCAATAATAGGCGCCAGGTCAAGTGCTGGGGAAGTGTGATGCGCGATGCGTACCATATTTACCCCGGTCTTTTTTTATTCCTACAGGTGCGGTAAACTACGTGCAGTTTTGTATTAATTTTCTATGCGATTTTTTCAGCGACTTTTAACTGCTGCGTGCGCAACAATTCTGTTGGTTCCTCTGCTCGATGTTTCGCTCGCATGGTTTTTTCCAGCGTCGAATATTCGTCTCGTTGCACTGAGCGTCCTTATTTTTTTGTGTGCAATAATTGTTTTACTGCGCGCCGAGTTTCAACTCTTTTTTCAAAATTTTAAGCATCCAATCCTGTGCTCATACGTGGCAGTATTTGGTTTTCTTGCCGTTCGCTCTTTTTTGTCTGGCGGGATTACTGATGTGGGTGCATCGTGGTGGGGAAATTGGATTCGTACGGATGGCGTATGGACATGGATTGTGTGGGGAATGCTCGTCGCTGTTATGGCAGGCCTTTTCAAACAATCTGAGGGTTCTCGCAAAACAGTGTTGTGGGTGTTTGGCAGCGGTTTACTCCTGAGCAGCATCGTCGCATGGTTTTTTCCGGAGCTTGCAGCAAGCTCAGTTGGAAATGGAATTCGATTTGCAGGATTTGCGAGCAATCCCTGGTATTTTGCGCAGCTACTTATTTTCTTGCCATGGGTCACTGTTGAGCTGTGTGCTGGTCATCGTTTTTCTGGTCGCGTCGCGCTTGTTGTTACCGCACTCACTGGGTATTTTCTATTTGTTGGCGGTGTTCGAGGTGCGCTCGTAGCTGCTGCAGTTGCCCTTATATTTGTTGGTGCGCGTGTATCCCGCAGAATAGCTGTTCCAATAATAATTATACTCGCGCTCGTGGTCTGCACGACGTTATTGGTCAAGTTTAATTCGCGGTATGATCGAATCATGACCGATCCATCTATAAAAACACGTCTGACGCTCTGGCAACACGCACTCACTGATTTACATGCACAACCAATCATTGGATTTGGATTTGCGCGCCGTGAAGCAGTGCTTCAGAGCGCAGGGACTGACGCTGAAAAAATATTGTATTCTAACAAAAGCATTGATACTGCACATTCAGGTTATATAGATATTTTACTCGATGGCGGAATAATTGGCCTCGCGTTATTTGGTTTGTGGATTTTTTATTTTATGAGGTCCGCAAACGGTTCTTCAAAAGATATTTTAATTATTACCGCACGGCAAGCAACGCTTATCGCTTATTTTCTTGCGGCAGGTACAGAATTTTTTACCGTGTGGGGGAGTCTTCCGCTTGCGCTACTTGCAGCTGTAATTATTGCTGGTACAGAGAAATATTCTCCAACAAAGATACCAAATAACCGCACGGCGCAACTCGGCGCGCGCGCAGCTGCACTATTTATTTGTGTGCTTGTCGGCACGAGTGCATTTTTTGTTCTGCGCGTTGTACCACAGCAAGCCGCAGCTCTTGCATCGGCGGAAAACGCTGCAGCGACTCGAGATATTGTTATGTTTGACCAGGCTTCAGCCGCACTTACCGGCGCATTTCCATTTTGGATTGAACGAGATGCTCAGTTTGTTCGACTCGCGACGATTTTGATGGAATCTGGGCCGCAACCGGATGTTGTTGAACACATCATGTCCCTCGCAGCGCCGCGATTTGACGCGCTTGTAGCACGAACAGATCTGCTCGCTCGCGATGATGCAGCGCTTGCGTTGTTTGCAGAATCACGCGCTCTTGCTCAGCATGGCCAGCTTGCACAAACGGACTTACAGTTGGCAGAAGAACTTACGCACCGTGCGCTTAAAAAATCTCCCGACTACCCAGCGTATATTTTCAACCTAGCGGATATTTTACGAGAAGAGGGGCGTGGAGACGAGGCGCTTGCGCTTTTGGATGCGTATGCGAGCGCCCACCTCGAGATACCAAAAGCTGCGGAGTTGGCTCGCCTCATGCATGAGATTTTGAAGAAATAGAATGAGCTCAATTGGCGATAAATTTGGAAAACTTCTGAGCCTCTGTGTGCATGCCCGCTCCCTCAAGCGCCTTTAAAATAAACGTAGAAACAGGATCGGGAATTATTGCTTTGCCGAGCCCGTTTTTAATTGCACGATCAAGCTCGTTCCAGCCCGCTTGTGGATTGTGCTCCGAAAAATATGTGAGCGCCAGAAACCAATGAGCAGGCGCAAAAGCCATGTCAATATCAATTGCTTTTTTGAAATAAAGCTCGGCAGCATCGAAGTTGTTAAGATGTAACTCAAGTTGGCCTAGTAAAATCAGCGGTTCAACGCGCAGTGGAGCAAGTGCGTGCGTTGTTTCGAAGTATGTTTTTGCGCGCTCAGAAAGCACAGGATCTTTCACGATATAAAATAATTTAAGGTTAGTGCGGCCAGCCGCGAGCTGCCACCAGGCATTCTGTGCATGCGCGTCGGCAAGTGTTTCGGTTAGCGCGCTCTCGATACGTGCGTTTTGCTGCCACGCGGTTTGCTCTGCTGCGGGGAGTGCGGCAAGCGCTGCTGTATTACTCCAATAAGGATCAAGAACTACCTCTCCAATACTTTGCCATGCGTCAAACGCAATCGGTGAAGCTGCGCCGCGCGTCGCGATGATTTGAATGGACCGTGTTTGTTCGCTCGGCAGCGAGGTTTGTGCAAGCGCAGCCATGGCGTATGCGACGGGGAGTTCGTTGAACAGCACAGTATATGTAACCCACACGCTTGGGAGTGCGGTAAGGAGGAGGACGGTTCGAGTTATAAGCTTGTCGCGCCGAAGTGTCGTGGACTCTTGTGCCGGAGCGGTCAGTAACTCTGTGGCATCATATCGCGCGGAAAGAATCGTGAGCATGAAGAAAAACAGAATCAGCGGCCCTTGAGTCTCAAACGCAAACGCGTTTTGAATTTCGTGCGCCACAAAAAAACCAATGAGCAAGGCGGTTCCCTCAACTGAAAGTGCGTCGCGTTTTTGCAAAGTGCGACAGTACAGAAGCGCGATAAAGATAAGTGCGCCATACGAACACAAGCCGAGCACGCCAGTAGTTGCGCCGAGCTCGAGTTGTGCATTATGCGGTTTGTCCGTGTAGGTTTCCTGGAATCCAAATTTTGACAAGCGGGGATCGAATAATTCATCGGCAACAACGCGATAATTTTCGGGACCAACACCAAGAACGGGGTGGGTGCGAAGTCCAGAAAGCGCGACGCGCCAGTTGATAAGGCGTGTTTCAGTGGTTACTGTACCAGTCGATAAAATATTCATTTTCAAAAGGAGAACTATACAGAAAAGTAATGCAACAATTACTCCAACCGCAACACCGATTTTTTTTCGATTTACTGCACCAGAAAAAAACATCCACAGGAAGGCGACGAGCATTCCCAGAGCGAGCCCGGCAAATGGGCCGCGCGAAGCAGTAAAAATAAGAATGATGAATGCTGCGCTGCAACAAATGAGTGGGAGAGTCTTTGCGCGTTTATCTACTGTGCGTTGCTCCGTCCAGAAAAAAGCAAAAATAAAAATTGCAAGCACCGCGTACATGCCAAAAAAAATCGCGTTGCCGAGGGTTCCGCCAATGCGATCACCAGAAAATGTTTGTGAAAATCCGTGGATGAATTTTTGTGCGACGCCCCATGCACACATGAGCAGCACTATTACTGCGAGTGCACGAATGAGATTTTTTTCTGAACGTTTTTCGAGCAATAATTGTTTGAGTGCGAAGTGGTTGCCAAGAGCAAGCACCCACCAGGAAACACCGACAAGACGAGGCATTGAACTCCACCAACTCCCAGCCGGATCTGCGCCAACAAGAGCTGCCACGACAAGAACGGCGACAAAAATAGTGAGGGCGACGTCCAAGCGATTGATCCGAATCGCCCGTTTCGAGCGCCACGCACGCCACGTTGCCACAATAATTATTGCTGAGCTGAAGACTGCAAGCCAAATCCAACGCGGAAATGCATGTGGATAGGGGAGCGAGTTCCAGAGAACGAGTGGCGAAAATAGAAGTGCGATTTCCAAAATAAGCAAATTCATAAGGGTAGTATACGGAACCGGCCTTGTTTTGGTCAATAAAAGGGAGTATTGAAAAAAACCCCACATTTTTGTACACTGGTACATATGATATCTGCGCGCAAAGTTGGGGAATTTTTTATACATTTGCTCATCCTGTCGCCGCTCGTACTCTATCAGGACACGCTGTATCCTTTTGTTGTACCGCGAAACGCTTGGATGCTGACGATGTTTTCTGGTGCGATCCTTGCGATTCTGTGGGCCTTAAAGGCGGGACAGCGAATAAAATTTACAAAACTTGATGTCGCGGTTGTTTGTTTTGCAGCCGCTCTTGTTGTGACCTCATTCACGGGCTTTGATTTACATATCAGCCTGTGGAGCGAAGAAGGGAGAATAATGGGAGTAATTTTTTGGCTGCTGTGGGCGCTTGTTTTTGTTGGGTCACGCGCGCTCGATTGGCAACCTGGTGAGTGGCGCAGATTTTTTTATTCAACAACGATCGTTGTTTTTCTCATGAGTCTTCTTGGTGTGCTCCAAGCGACAGTTCCTTCTTTTGCGTCAACGTCTGGCGCTCGTGTAGTGGGGACACTCGGAAACAGTCTAATTTTCGGGGCTTACCTCATGCCACATCTTTTTTTGTTAGGGTATTTTATGGCGCGTCAGCAGGCATATACATTTCCACGCTGGTTTGTGCATCGTGCTGTACCATTCACAATCCTCATGGTAGGCAGCAGTTTATTTTTTACTCAAACACGTTCGTCATTTCTCGGATTATTCATTGGCCTCGCCGTTGCGGCGCTTGGTTTTTTTCTTACGCAACACCGTTCAGAAACTGTTCAACGGGCACGGCGGTTTGTGCTCATTGGATCCGCATGTCTGATCATCGGATACATAGCGTTGTTCATAATCGCGCGTCAAACCCAGGATAATCGTTTGCTGCGACTTACATTTTCGAGTACACAAAGCTTGACGCTTAAGACGCGCCTCATCAATTGGCAAATAGCGCTCCACGCGATTGGTGCGCGGCCGATTCTTGGTTGGGGCTGGGAAAATTATCGCGAAGCAACGAATGTGTTTTTTAATCCAGCGCTTGCTTCGTACTCGTTTTACGAAACACGAATTGATAAACCGCATAATGCGCTTCTTGAATTGCTCGTAACTACTGGGGCCCTTGGCTTTGCTTGTTACGCAGCACTCATTATTTTGCAACTTTTCGCGCTTGGGCGTTGGCAAAAAGAACTGGGCGGGGCGCCACTCGCAGCATGGATTTTAATTGGCGGTGCTGTTGCGTACCAGGTTCAGAATTTTTTTGGCTTTGATACGCACACGACAGTCTGGGTTTTTGGACTTTTTTTACTGCTCGCGAGCGAACATAGTCCGAGTCTGATCGAGTTTGAGTTACCACGCGCGTGGTCTTTTTTTCGACCAGTTGCGTTCGTAGCAAGCGCTGTGTGTGTTGGTGCTATTCTTGTTTATGGGGCATGGGGTCCGTTTTTAACAGGTATTCAAATTAATCACGCGCTTCTCGGGCTTGAGCACCATGATATGTCGCTCGTTACCGCTGCGTGGAGTATAGAAGAGCATTCTCCGGCCGGTCCGTATCCGTTTGAAACATGGCGTTGGTTTAGTCACGCGTTGCTGTGGAATTATGCGTCGGGCGCGGATAAACTCGAGACAATACCCGCAAGCATCTGGCCCTTATGGGAGGCAGATGTTGCGCGAATGGGCGTGCTGACTGAGGAATATGCGGCGGAGTATCCGAATTCAGCAGATTGGCAATTATTTACGGGCAAAATCGCGTACTATATTGCGGTAGTGAAGGATGATGCGCACTTTCTCGACCTCGCGGACACATATTTTCAACGTGCGTTTGTGCTTGCCCCAGAGCGACAAGAAGCGCCGCTCCTGCTATCATATGTCCACGCGCTCAAGGCAGATAACGCTGGCGCACTCGAATGGTTTGAAAAAGCGGCGTCGCTCACAGTTTCATCCGAGGTAACCAGCACCGTAGATTTTTTGTCAAAGCGATTCGTTCGCGAGCAAGATTACACACACCTCGTTGCGCTCCTAGTCTTCGCGAGCAACAAAACACCGACTGCGGATCTATTTGCTCAGCTGGCCGCTGCATATGCCACGACGCATCACTATACAGAGGCGCGTGCTGCAGTCGCGCGAGCAGTCGAACTTGATCCAAGCTTTGAGCAGGAGGCTGAGCAATTTCTTAAGACTCTTCCAAAACAATAATATTCTCATATGGCAGCAGCGCAACAACAGGAAAATAAATTTGCGGAATTCATGGTTGAGTTATTTGTATACGGCGCACTGCTTATTCCTCTCATCGTTGCCTCCTCTTCATCAATTTTTCCCTTTGTGTTTCCAAAGGTTATTTATTTTGAGACCGTTGTCGGACTTGCAACGGCTGCATTTGTAGGCCTCGCATATCGAAAGTCCGGCTACCTTAAATTTAATAGCGCCTATATAAAATTGTGTGGATTGTACGGCCTTGTGCTTGCGCTAACCGGTTTTACTGCCGTTGACCCAAACCGTGCGTTCTGGAGTAATCACGAGCGCATGACAGGCATTGTTTTTGTGTGGCATTGTTTGTTATTTTCAGTCATGATCGCAGTATTTTATGCGCATAATCGCGATCGTATTGAACGATTTCTCGTCTATGCGTGCGGCGTTGCCTCGGTTGTCTCACTCACAGGTATTTATCAAAAAATTGATCACAGTTTTTTAATGGGAACTGGTGATCGCGTTGCAGGCACGCTCGGGAATCCAATTTATTTGGGCGGCTATGCAGCAGAGTTTTTTCTGCTCAGCGCATATCTTGCATATCGGTTCCGTGGAAATTGGATGAAGTGGTTGATGCTTAGCTTCGCACTCATTAATTTTGTAGGCATGTATTTGAGCGGCACACGCAGCGCAGTCATTGGCCTTGTTGGCGCACTCGGTGTTCTTGTGATTGTTGGGCTCGTTAATCTCTGGAAAAATGGCCGGAAAAAATTTGTGGGCGTAATTATTAGCGGCATTATAGCGTGCGCTGTCGTGATTGTTTTACTCAGCAGCGTTTTGCGTTCATGGGTTCCTGAGGGTTCGCTTTTGGAGCGCTATACTAACATTTCAATAACAAATACTACGGCGAGCACCCGCTTTATTGCCTGGAATATTGCTATTAAAGGGTTTGAAGAGCGACCGCTTCTTGGGTGGGGCCCAGAAAATTTTTATTATGCATTTAATAAATATTTCAATCCAAAATCACTACTCTTTGGCACATCAGAAACATGGTTTGATCATGCGCACAACGCAGTCTTTGATACGTTGGTAACCGAGGGCGTGATTGGATTTATCGTGTATCTTGCCCAGTTTATTTTAATCTGGTGGATGTGCGCGAAAACCTTTGTAAAAGAGGGTGATTCAAATGAGCGCTGGCTCTCTGCGACGCTCGCCGCTATATTTGTTCTCCATTTTATTCACAATATTTTTGTGTTTGACCATCCGGGCTCATACGTTGTGTTTTATATGTTCGCGGGAATAGTCGCCGCGCGCTACGCAACAAGCCGACTGCCGGCTCCTCCGACGAAAATGCATTCACCAATTCGCGAACCGTCCTACGGCATAATCGCTGTACAAGTCGCCATTATTGGGATCGCAGGATTTGTTATCATTCCATCGGTTCGTCAGAATAATTTAGATTTAAAGGCTCAGATCGCGAGCTATTCGGATATGGGTTTGGCGCAACAGTTGTTTGAACAATCGATTGCGATTAACGGGCCGCACACACCGGACGTACTCCTTGATGTCGGACGCGTTGCGCAACATGGTAGAATTACGAAGGATTATTTTAATTTTGCAGTTAATTCGCTTGATTTGCTTTTGACAAAATACGAGCCAGATAATGTTTTGGCTGCGATCATGGAGGGTCAGATTTTAATGAGTGCGGTTGATGCAGGGAATACAGAGCTTGTTGCGAAAGCTGACAGCGTGTTTGCACATGCCGCTGAGTTGAGCCCTAAGCGACAGCAAGTGTATTATGCGTGGGCACGGCTTAAACTCATCACGAATCGAATTGATGAGGGACAAAAATTGCTTCAAAAAGCTGTGGACGATGAGCCAAACGTTGGAATATCGCATTGGTATTTGTCTGTGCTTGTGGCAGATACAGATCCAAAGCGTGGCGCACGCGAGCTTGATTTAGCGCTCGCGCATGGATTTATCATTCCGGACACATCAATACGTATTGCTGCAGCACTTGTGTATGAAAAAAATAATGAATATGAAAAATCTGCGGATTTGATTACGCCGTTAGTCGAAGATCCGAATTCAACTGGCTGGGACGAAATCCTTATTAAAGAAACAGATGTGATTTTGGCGAAAGCACACAGACTTGTTACACAGCAACATTTGCGCGAAAGATTTCCGGCGGTTTTTCAGAAAAAAGTATGAGTGACGGCAGAAAGCCCCATGTAATTGTTGCCACAACTGCATTCTTGCCTTTGGTTGGCGGCGCTGAGGTTGCTGTTCAAGAACTCATCGGGCGTTTGTCTGGGGATTTTTCTTTTACTGTTGTAACAGCGCGACTCTCCCGGATGTTGCCCGCACGAGAGCAATGGAATGGCGTCCAGATTATTCGCGTTGGTTGGGGAACACGGTTTGATAAAGTGTGGATGCTCATTGCGCTCACCTGGCATGCGGCGCGGCTGCGACGGGCTGGTGGCGTTGACCTTGTGTGGGCAGTGATGGCAAGTTACGCAGGCGCGGCCGCGTGGGTTGCACGCACTATTTTGCGCATTCCATATGCACTCATGCTGCAAGAGGGCGATAATCTAGTTGCGCTTGAACGCCGTCTTGCTGCGGTGCTTCCATTATATAAATTAATTTTTAAGCACGCCGCAGGCATTCAGGCAATTGCGCCGTTCCTCGCTGATTGGGCGCACCACATGGGCGGAGTGCGTGCGGCGGTTGTTATTCCAAATGGTGTTGCGTCTGGAGATTTTATTACGTCTGTTGAGGAGCACGCATCACTCAGAGCTTGCACACGTCAAGAACTTGGAATTCCAGCGGACGCGCCAGTGGTGCTTTCGGTGTCGCGCCTCGTTGTTAAAAATGGGCTTGCAGATTTAATCGCTGCTGTGCAAAAACTTTCCGCACGAACACATCTTATTATTGTTGGAGAGGGCGAGCTCCGAGCATCGCTCGAGAAACAGGCAACATCCCTCGGACAACGGGTACATTTTGTGGGAACAAAATCTCAGAAGGAATTGCTTGCATATACCTGTGCCGCGGATATATTCTCGCGGCCGTCCCTCAGCGAAGGGCAGGGCATTGTGTTTTTGGAGGCGATGAGTGTCGGTCTTCCAATTGTTGCAACACATGTCGGCGGAATTCCGAGCATGATTGAGACAGAGATCACAGGCCTTCTTGTACCCCCGCATGCACCGGACGAATTGGCTGGCGCTCTCAGCCGATTGCAGGAGAACCCCGAGCTCTGTGAACGCCTTGTTCACGCAGGTCGCACGCAGGCCACGCGTTTTTCCTGGACACTCATTGCGCCACAAATAAGCGCCTGGCTTACCTCGTGTCTTGGCTAGTTTGACAGTAAAAAGAAAAGTTTGCTATCCTGTTTGGGCTATGAACAAAACAAAACAAATTGGTATTATTGGTGCTGGTATGGTGGGCGGGGCCTCACAGCGCTATTTTGAAAAAGCCGGTTTTCCGACGCTTGTTTACGATCCTCCTAAGGGTTTTGACGACGTATCGGTGCTCGAGCGCGCTGACTTTATTTTTGTGTGTGTTCCAACGCCCTACGACGAAGAAAAGGGTGGTTTTGATTTGAGTTTTGTTGATGCTGCGTTCAAGCTGATTCCTGATGGAAAAATTGTCGTTATCAAATCAACAATTTTGCCAGGAACAACCGAAGAATTCCAGAAAAAATATCCGAATTTGAAAGTTTTGTTCAACCCAGAATTCTTGACCGAAGTTACCGCTGATCAGGACATGAATTTTCCAGACCGTCAGATTGTTGGTTATACGAAGGAAAGTTACACGGTCGCCGGTGACATTATGCAGATTTTGCCGCTCGCACCGATTGAACGAATTATTCCTGCAACTGCGGCAGAAATGGTAAAATATTACGGCAACACGTGGTTCTCTGTTAAGGTTGTTTTTGCAAACCAAATGTATGATATTTGCAAAAAACTTGGAGTTGAATATGATCAGGTGATGGATGCAGCGTCCGCAGACAAGCGAATTGGCCGCTCGCATCTCCAAATATTCCACAAAGGATATCGAGGGTATGGCGGTAAATGCTTGCCAAAAGATACTCGCGCACTTATTCAGCTCGGCGACCGCCTTGGAGTTTCGCTTGATTTGCTTAAAGCTGCCGAAGCCATCAATAATAAATTAGTGAATCAGGGCAATCTTGACGCGGATCGTTAATTCTTGGAACAAATTCTCAAAACTATGCGCTACGTTGTAACCGGCGGTGCCGGATTTATCGGTTCTACACTTGTTGAAGCATTGCTTGGCGCGGGTAATGAGGTTGTTATTCTGGATAATTTTGAGACAGGGAAGCGCGAACGCGTTCCAGCAAGCGCGACGCTTGTTGAAGGTTCAATTACAGATTACGAAACGTGCATACAGGCATTCGCGGGTAGCGATGGTGTGTTTCACACAGCGGCAATTCCTCGTATGCCGTATTCGATTGAGCATCCACGTGAAACAAATGAAGTAAATGCGAACGGCACGCTTACCGTATTACTTGCGGCGCGCGACGCAGGCGTTAAACGTGTTGTGTATTCCGCTTCGTCGAGCGCATATGGCGTTCAGGATTCTCTGCCGTTTGTTGAAACGATGACCGCACGACCGATGAGTCCATACGGATTACAGAAGTTTATCGGCGAAGAGTATGCGCGATTATTTTCATCGCTCTATGGACTCGAAACCGTTTCGCTTCGGTATTTCAACGTGTATGGGGGCAAATTTCAGTCAGCGGATGGTTCATATCCTCTCGTCATCGCATTATTTTTAGCTCAAATTGAAGCGGGGAAAAAAATGACGCTCACGGGCGATGGAGAATTTAAACGAGATTTTACACATGTGAGCGATGTTGTGCGCGCAAATATGCGTGCGATGACAGCGCCGAGCGTCGGTAATGGCGAAGTTATTAATATCGGGGCGGGCCATAGCTATTCAATGAAGGAGGTCGCGGCGCTTGTTGGCGGTGAAACAGAATTTATTCCAGAGCGTGCGGGCGATCCACGGGCAACACTTGCGGATAATTCAAAGGCACGTGAATTACTTGGATGGGTGCCGGAAGTTACGCTTGAAGAAGGGATTGCGGATCTTAAAAGGATCCATGGTTTGAAATAACAGCGCTTCAACATATACTCAAAAATAAAAACTATTACTTCTCAGGGGGAGATAAACGAGGAGCCCCCGTCGAAGTAATAGTTTTTTTGAGTATACGTTCATTCGGGTGCTATACTGTCCCCGATATGCTTCCAAATTTTCAGGAGTTGCTGTTGGGTGATTGTAGTGTTGGTGCGAAGAATTTATTTTTTTTCTGTCGTACACACGTGGTGCTCACCGATAATTTCAAAGGTGAGCCAGAGAATCGGGCGGCCGGCAAGAAGCGAGGCGATTTTTTCTGCCCACTCAATTACAACAAGACATGATGAATCGTTAAAAAAATCTTCAGCACCAATCGCCGCAAGCTCGTCCGCGCTTTCAAGTCGATACGCATCTATGTGGACAAGTGTTTCAATTCCACGAATCGCGCGCGGCAATTCATAGGGCTGCATGAGGGTAAATGTCGGTGACACGATGGTTTCGGAAACACCAAGAGCTGCACCGAGCGCTTTTACAAATGTTGTTTTTCCTGCGCCAACAGGCCCGCTGAGCGCTAAAATCATGCCAGGCTCGAGGGAATTTATAAGTTTCTCAGCAAACGCTGAGGTATCAGCGAGCGTTAAAAGTTTGCGGTGTGTATTCATACACAAACATTCTACCAGGGGCAGTCACTCTGTGCTATACTGCAGAGCAGATATGTGGACCACGTTCCTCCTCAAACTTGGCGGCGCACTACTTTCAATTTTTGCGACTGCAAATATTGCGGATTGGTTTTTTAGTGGTTCAAAGTGGGCACATAAATACTATGCAGCGTTCCCAGAAATTTGGCGACCGCTCGGCGAGCATGCGGGCAGTGGCGAAGAAGGCCGCGTAATTCGCTCCGCGATTTTCCTTGGTTTTGAATTTGCATTTGCGTTTGTGCTTTTCTATCTTTTTTTTCAGCCCGGCGTTGTGTTTTCATCGCCACTCACACGCGGCCTTGCTGTCGGACTCATACTCTGGCTGCTCATTCCCGTTCCACTCCTCCTTACCCAGCATCTGTTCATTAAGTATCACAAGGTGAGCACACTGGGCCATTTGGCAACGTGGTATGTAAAACTCACGGCTGCGAGTCTCATAATGGCATTCATGTTTTAATTCTATGACCGAGCTCCTTCATCAAAATATTATTTCGCTTTTCGGCCTTTCGCGTGCGAGCACGGGCGCGAAAAATCAGCTGCTGAGCCGATTAGTCGAGCTGGTTGAAAAACGCGTGCTCGTAATTATTTTGGATCGCTTAACACCTGAGCAGCAGGAGGACTTTTTGCGGATACTCGATAATGGCACGGACGAGGATCGCACAATTTTTTTGGGACAACATGTTCCGGATGTTGGGCACCTCATTGATGACGAAGTGAATAAAATTAAATTACAAGCACGCACATTCGGTGCGCAATACGCTCCTCAGGCTGCATAACTTATGACACACGAAATTCCAGACTCATCAGAAAATTTACTCGAGGCTCCAATACAATTAGAGGGGGAAGAAGGGCAGGACGGATATATGGAGCCGGATTTAAATCCTGCGGATCACATTGTTGACGGCGTTGACGTTCCGCTCAAACAAAAATCGATAAATGAGATTAAGCGTGAGGAGCGGACAGAGCTCACACGTCGTTCGCCGCAGTATACAGAAATTGTGAGTGACTGGATGGAGTATGTTGTTATTCCACAGCGGGACGATGCCCAGAAAGATCTTTTCCTGCTGCAACTCAGCGCCCGAAAAAATGATGTGGCAGCGCGTCAATTTCTGGCTGACGTCGCTGGTTGGGATGATGGTGAATGGCGGAGCAGCATGTGGTTTCAGCGATATACAGATCGCGCGGTGCATCGCCAGCTTGGCAAACTTTTGTCACTGCCAGAAGATGAGCTGATTAAGCACGTTGAGCGCGATGTGCAGCTTATTGAGCACGTGGACAAATGGGAAGGGGCTCAAGATAAAATTTCGCGCGCAAAGTATACGCAGCATTATGTTCGCGCTGTTGCCCTTCAAGAGCTGCCAATAATTCTTGAGGGTCTCAACCGTCACGAGCTTGGAAAACGCGTGCTTGCGTATATTAATTCCGCGCCGCACAGCGGACAAACGGAAAGCGCTGCACGCGCGAATCTTGAGTTTGAGAATCCGCCGGCTCCAGAAACTCGTCTTGCCCGCGCAGCAAACCAAATTCGTCGGTCAGAGCTTCCGCACCATGCAGATAATGCCGAAAAAAATCAGCGCGGCGACACAGTTAAATTGTGGGTAACGGTTGATGAAAACGGGAAACTACATCGCGATGATGCGACACTTGTTGAAAAAGGTGCCGCACGGATAGTTCGTTTTAAATTTCGTGATGCGAAAACTCCGCTTGCACCGGGCTCGTATTTATTAGTTTTGCGTGCAGAGGCAATTAATCCTATTCCGGGCACTGTAGGCGGCGTCGAATTTCAATTTATTGCAGATCGCGACTTTTTTCACACTGGCCAAACGACGCGGCCGATCGGCTTTATGCGTGATGCGCGCGGTGGTTTACAATATATTTTGGCGGATGGATCGAGCGCGCTTTTGCCGCCAGCGCATTGGGGTGAGGTAAATAGAAACGTAGGAAAGTTACGCGATACTGGGCGTTGCGACGACGGAACATTTCCGCTCATTCGCGTTGTACGCGAAACGAACAAGGAAATGATTGCACAACCTGTTTCTGAAAACGAAATGCAGTATCGACAGCAACTTGACGAGGTGCTTGCTCAGTATGCAATGCCGCCTGAAGGCCGTGAAAATTATTGGTTTTCAAAAGGAAATAAGTGGCCACCTGGGTTTCATTCCGATGTACTCACCCGCGAACTTCGTGGCGGGCAGTCGTTTCGAGAAAATGCACGCGAACTTATAAAAAAGAATACAGAAGAATTTCCAATTCCAATGGTCGTGAGCATGAAGGCCGGACAAATTTCGCGCGGTTTTCAGAGAGTTATTGCAGGTTTTGAGGCTGAAGCAGAAAAAGACCAGGTCAATTTGGTACTCACGCGTGCAGCAAAAGACGCCGAACGTGCGTTTAACGCGATATCTCATGCACGCAATAGCGGCATGGATTTGCCAGTTGCGGTCGAGCAGGCATATTTTGATGAGTACGTCCGGTTCTTTACATTGCTTCACCAGTTTGATGAGCAATATAAGGGTCAAAACCGACCACTGTTTTTTTCGTCAGACCTTGATGGCGAAACGTCAATCCAATTGTTCAACTCAGTCGGAATTCATACCCTCGTTGTGCCATTCGTGCCAGACAATAGTCGAGTGCAGCGGGGGAAATATGCCGCATATATTGAACGAGCAGTTCATGTTGACGCGCACCATGGTAGCGGCAAACTGATTATCCCTGAGGGACATGCGTATCGAAATGCGGATGGCGAACAGGAAATTTTGCCACAAGGAGTCAGTGTTGTGCTCGACGAGAACCTTCCTGATTTTAATTCAGCTGTTGGTGCAACAGAATCATTTCTACAGGACCTTGGATTCTTGAGCATGGACATGGAGCACAATGCAGATCCACTGGTCCGTGCGCGGTTCTATCTCATTCGGTTTGTTGATGCGATTGATTCGCATTCAGGCCCTCTGGCAACAAAAAATGGTCGTGCGCGCGTGTTCAATGGCGACTTATCGAAACCGTATGACACACGTGTAGATTATCGTCGGAGCATTTACGGCCTGAGCGATAATGTTCTTAACACACCAGAAATTGGCCGCGCTGACTTGGTTGCACAATTTTTTGACGCGGTTGTTCCAGGAATTGAAGCGCAAATTTTAAAAGAAGATGCGATGCAGGGCAAAAAAAATATGGATCCAGACGTGGGGCCACTGTGGCGACGCGTGCTCGAACGACTGGTTGATGTTGACGCGCTTGATTGGATTGAAAAAAATGCTGCACCAGAAGACACACCAAGCATAACAAAAGAAGCGAATTTCAAATACGACATGTCGATTTGTGGGATGCACAATTTGATTGAAGGAGGCTTTGTTGCGCAAACACGCTTTGGTAAAACACTGTTCGATCCATTCGGCTTCGTACCGTCGCGTGGCATGGCGCCGTTTACTGTTGGAGCGAATCCTGTGTATGGACTGCCACAGTTTGATGCGTTCATAAGTTATAACCTTGAGGGAAAGATGTGTTCAATTATTGTTTCGGGCGACAATCTTGACGCACAAGGCAATCCAATTCTTATTCCCCATGATTTACTCATGAACAGTTCGGGGACTGGCCAAAAGGTAACACGAATTATTGGTGGTGTTATGGCGGTTATGAATCAATCATCGCGCGATCGTTTGACAGGTATCGAAGAACTTCTACGTGCTGTTCATGCGCGGCTGGAGGGTGGACGTCCGGGCGAATTGCCACGAGGTCTTCAAAATATGCTCGACATTGAGCACGGAATTGATATCCAAACACGAAAAGCAAGCTCAGCAACACCGCTCGAAGTTTATAAAAAATATCGCAAGTGGGCTCGCAATCTGACACCGCACGATATTGCAGCAAGAAAATCGCATGATGCGGAGCGGCGGGCAGGGCGCGGCCCCGCGGCTTCGCAGAAAGAGCGTGCAGCTACAGAGACAATCCAAGAGGAGACTCGTCACGCAAAACCTCAGGAATTGGCGCCGCCTGAAGAAAGCCACACTGAAAACATTTCAGTTCACAGTCCAATTAGAAAGGCGATTGATGCTCTCCGTAAACCAGAAACGCGCGAGACAGTGCGATCAAAAGAATTACGTATTGAACTCGCTGGACTCGTTGAACAAGCATCCCGCAGGCGCTTGTCGGGAGTGAGCGACGAGGAACTTGATCGATTGACGCATGAGATTGAAGCTGCCAAACGCTTCATGATTGAGGATGCACGATATTTAATCGGACGAGGAGCACAACAACGATTGAAAACAACC
>CALRDW010000012.1 GCA_943355025.1 Candidatus Magasanikiibacteriota bacterium
GAGCAGTGTGGAAATTGTAAATATAAACATATTTTTACACCACCGAAGCATAGGAGCAAAAGCAATTATAATCCCCACCGCTCCGTTATGTATTTAATTTTGGCCAGTCGTACATGCGTGTACAATATGGAAATGAAATCATAATCAAAAAAGGTTCTGACAACGTCCCGAACGCGTACTGGAACCGTGACAATCGGCAGGCGAACTTGAACAGGAACGAGCCGATGAATGTGAACGAGAATTATGGGACTGTTGGTGCGATCGGTTGAGTCAAACAGAAATACATTTGCGTGAAATTTTCAGTCTGATATACTTTTGTCAGTGGGCCTGACGAATGACATGGCAGGACCGACACCGATTCAGTTCAGTCTAATTCTTGTATATGCAGTTATTATCCGATCAGGAGTTTGTAGAAATGCTTGTGCGCGCAATTGTTGCGCATCCCGAATCAGTACGTACAGAACGCACGGTTGATGAGCGCGGAGTACTTATCACGCTTCATGTTCATCCGGAAGACATGGGCTATGTCATTGGTCGCGAAGGTCAAACGGCGCGCGCCATTCGCACACTTGCGAAAGTTGTTGGTGCAAAAAATAATGCGCGCGTGAATCTTAAGATTGTTGAGCCAGAAGGATCGCGTGGCCCGCGTCCACGTGAAATGACACAGGCTCCGATGCGCGATGACGCACCATCAATCGATGATCTTGGAATTTAATTAGTAAGGCAAAATAAAAATATCGCGCTCAGTTTATTATGAGCGCGATATTTTTATTTGTGCGCATGTTGCCAAAAAAACAAAATACAGAACGCCGAATCCTTGAAATAATGCAGGCGTTGTTATATTTATAACGAATAGTGCGATAGCTCCTGCAGCAAGATCGCGTCGTGGACAGTTGTAAATAATAAGTGTGAGGAGCGCGATATACGCGGCAGTACCAAGCGCACCAAGTTCTGTTATCATTTCAAAATAGCCCCAATCAAATTGTGTGCGCGATTTATTCGTGTGTGTAAGTGGGTCGAGGTAGGTGACTTCAGTGCCGAGGCCAGAACCAAGGAGTGGCCGCGCTTTGATATGACGATAAATATCCGGGAGCATCGCCATTCGAATAACACCGCTCATATCGGTTTGAGGCGTTGTGATTCCGGTCACGCGGACGCCGAGCAGTTCGAGACCGAAGGATTGCCCACGACTCGCAATGCCGTGCGCGCTGAAAAAAATGAGCGCAGATATGATGAGTGTCAGACTTGAGACAGAGAGCCATGCTCGCCATGGCGCGTTCCATAATAAAACGAATGCGCCGACGGCAAGGCCGAGAAAATAAATGCGGGTGAAATTTAAAATGACGACAATAAGCGAGCACATCAGTAGCGCCCACAATTTTTTATCGCGCGTTTTTTTCATGAGACTGTACATGAATACAAGGATGATTGGCACAAACAATAAGTGCTCCGCATTTACGATGCGAAAAAAATGTAAACCGAGATCAGTAATTTTTCCGGCCGCAACATCGCGGAACCAGTGATAATAAGAATCTTGTAGGATAAGTTGGCCGGTCGAATAGAGTGCGAACGTGAGGGTAGAAAAAAGTGCGGATCCAATAATAAAAACTTTTATCGCTACATCGTATAGCGGCTGCCAATTTGTTTCCATCTCAAGCGCGGGAAAAATAATGAGCACGAATAAATATAGGATCGCGTCTTGAATAATAAAATGGGGTGCGTTGCCGCGCGCGAACCCGTTGACAATCGCCCACAATAAAAAAGCGCCGAATATGCCGAGCGTGACTAAGATTTTTTTCTGCGGCAGAATTATTTTTGTGCGCGTGCGGATTTTATGCCAGCCCCACACTGCAGCGAATATTCCCAAAACCCATGTTCGCATGAGTAGGGAATGTAATTCAAAAAAATGGCCGGCGCCGTCGAGTAATAATTCGATGGCCAGTAATTTCCATGCGAACGAAATATTTTTTATGCAAAAATATGCGAATGTGCCGATAAGTATCGCCGCGATTACTTCTCGCGCAATTGGAAAATTGATTAGAAAAAAAGAAACGGTGCGAACCAAAATGTAGAAAGTAAAAAGCCAACGAAAGTATCGATTCATGATAAGATGGTAGCAGTATCCGAGTACCATTGCAATTTTAGCCGCTATGAGTTATTATGCGCCGTTATGAAATTTAAAGTCATTACATTATTTCCAGAAATGATCTCGTCGTATGCGTCAGCTGCGATGCTTGGCCGCGCAGCAGCAGCGGGTCTTATTGAAGTAACAACAATAAATCCACGCGTATTTACAACCGACCGCCACCAAACAGTGGACGATAAACCGTATGGCGGCGGTGCGGGCATGGTAATGAAGCCTGAACCTTTGTATAAAGCAATTAAAGCCGCAGCTCCACGTGTAAGTAAAAAACGCTGCATTGTTTTGCTCTCGGCAAGCGGGCGGCAATTTACAGAGCGCGTTGCAAAAGAATTTGCACAGAATTACTCTGAAATTGTTTTTGTGTGCGGTCGGTACGAAGGAATTGATGCGCGCGTCGCAGAATTTGTTGATGAAGAAGTTTCCGTTGGACCGTTTGTTTTAACGGGCGGCGAATTACCAACACTTATAATTATTGACGCGGTCGCGCGGCTTGTTCCGGGCGTACTTGGCAACGAATCGTCGCTCGACGAGGAATCGCACAATGAGGAAGGGAGTGGGGAATATCCACAGTACACGCGTCCTGAATCCTTTAAGGGCCATGTTGTTCCTCCTGAACTTTTGAGCGGCAACCACGGCGCGATTGCTGCGTGGCGAAAAAAGAATACGAAAAAATTTTAAAAAAACACCGCCGCAAGAAGCACTGATTCTTCTTGGGCGGCGAATGAATTCTACTCGTGGTTACAACGACGCGTCGCGTCTTGGTGGGCGAGATAGACCGTAAGAACAATTTTTTTCCCATCAGTGTTTTCTACCTCCGGAAGTAATCTCACTGCAGCACATTCAGAACGAATTTCGTCCTGTGCGCGAATGAAGATGAGTGCACGCTCGTATGCTGCTTGTGCTGACGCGAGCCCACCCGGGTCCGTGCTGCACACCAGAGTCACTTGTGCAAAATAGTGACGCTTGCTGCGCTCAATACTGTATCTCCATGTGCATTCCATGACGCCACCCCTTTATTTGGGCCCGGAAGCAGTTTCTATTCTATATATAGAATAGCACAAGTATAAAAAAACCGCAGAAAGTTACATCTGCGGTTCTACTCTACGCACAGTGACAGCAATAACAATTGTGCTTGGTTTGAATCCGCGAGGCGGATTTTTCATGAGCGCATCGGTATCAACACTTACAATGTTCGCTCCTGAGGCCACGAGTTTGTTCAGTTCTCGTTCGAGTTTATTCCAGGGATCTGGCGGGTCATCTCGCCAGGGATCCCACAGCACCGTCACATTAATAATCTCTATTTGTGCGGACGCAACTTCCTGCATTGACTGTCCCTTTGATTGTTAGGCGTAGAAAGGGTAGCATACACGCCTCATAAATTCGATACTTTTCCACAGTTTGTACAACTCGGCGCAGCCCTTGACAGGGAGTTTATCCCCAGGTACAATACGCCCACGCGAAATAAGCTCGTTTACAACTCAAGATGTGACAAACCAACGACCTAGTAATTACTTTCAATTGGTAATGAACGTTCGGTGTGTGTTGTCCTTATTCTATTCAAAAAAATCAATTGTATCATTACTGAGAGTTTGATCCTGGCTCAGGATGAACGCTGGCGGCGTGGCTAAGGCATGCAAGTCGAGCGAGTTACAAAGTGTAGCAATACACAATGTAACTAGCGGCAGACGGGTGCGTAACACATTGGTAATCTGCCCACAAGACGCGCATAGCTCTTCGAAAGGAGAGGTAATACGCGATGGACATGCGGGGTCATAAGACATTCGCATGTAAAGGAAGCAATTCGCTTGTGGAGGAACCTATGGCCTATCAGCTAGTTGGTGAGGTAAAAGCTCACCAAGGCTATGACGGGTAGGGGGCGTGAGAGCGTGGCCCCCCTCACTGGGACTGAGACACTGCCCAGACACCTACGGGTGGCTGCAGTCGCGAATATTCGGCAATGGACTAACGTCTGACCGAGCGACGCCGCGTGAAGGATGAAGGCCTTCGGGTCGTAAACTTCTTTTGCTAGGGACGAATTTTGACGGTACCTAGCGAATAAGAGGTTGCTAACTCTGTGCCAGCAGCAGCGGTAATACAGAGACCTCAAGCGTTATCCGGATTTATTGGGTGTAAAGGGTCCGCAGGCGGCATATCAAGTTACTTGTTAAATCTTTGGGCTTAACCCAAAGGCTGCGAGTAAGACTGGTAAGCTAGAGACTGGGAGAGGCACGTGGAATTTGTGGTGTAGTCGTAATAAGCGTTGATATCACAAGGAACACCAAAGGCGAAGGCAGCGTGCTAGAACAGATCTGACGCTCAGGGACGAAAGCGTGGGGAGCGAAAGGGATTAGATACCCCTGTAGTCCACGCCCTAAACCATGATTACTAGATATTGGAAGTATCGACCCTTCCAGTGTCGTCTAAAAAAGCTAACGCGTTAAGTAATCCACCTGAGGAGTACGGTCGCAAGACTAAAACTCAAAGGAATAGACGGGGACCCGCACAAGCGGTGGAGCATGTGGTTTAATTCGACGGTAAGCGAGGAACCTTACCCAGGCTTGAACTGCAACTGCAAATCCTATGAAAGTAGGACTTCTTCGAGAGTGTTGCAGAGGTGCTGCATGGTTGCCGTCAGCTCGTGTTGTGAAATGTACCCTTAAGTGGAGTAACGAGCGCAACCCCTATGCTGTGTTAAATGTACACAGCAGACTGCCCGTGTAAGCGGGAGGAAGGCGGGGATGACGTCAAATCAGCATGGCCTTTACGTCTGGGGCCACACACGTGCTACAATGGGGTCGACAAAGGGTCGCCAAACCGCAAGGTGGAGCTAATCCCATCAAACGACCCCCCAGTTCAGATCGCGGGCTGCAATTCGCCCGCGTGAAGCCGGAATCGCTAGTAAACGCGCATCAGCCTCGGCGCGTTGAATACGTTCTCGGGTCTTGTACTCACCGCCCGTCACGTCAAGGGAGTTGGTAATGCCCGAAAGTCCCGCAAGGGAACTAAGGTAGGACCAGCGACAGGGACGAAGTCGTAACAAGGCATCCGTAGCGGAAGCTGTGGATGGATCACCTCCTTTCAGGGAGTAAAATCTTCTGATGTCGAGAGGTCTCGTTCTTCGGAACGACCTCGGGACGCACACATGGTTTGACACATCTTGAAATGTAAACGAAGCTTTCGTCTTCAGCGAACAAAAAGGCACCCTTACGGGTGCTTTTTGTGTACTAGAGGTATTTTTTTGATGGAAACTGTCCCGCTTCAATTCATTTTTTGTCGCTGAGATTCTATGGCGTTATCAATAATCATGTCAATTTCTTTGCGAAGACGAATAGACCACGCTCGTTTAAATTGATCTTTTGAAGCGGTCGCTGTTACATGATCCAAAACTTTATCAACAATTCGGTCTTCGCCAAAGGGATAGCAGGAAAGCGCAGCGCTGTGGTCGAGTGCATAAAATTTGGGGGACACGCTTGTTGGCCACCACCACGTGCTTGATTTTGCTGCTGCACCAACCTCAACTTTTTTTAATACCGCTTTTCTTTAATGCTCTGAGTACGGGTTTGAGTGAATCACCGCTATGGACACAGGTATCGAACAGAAGGAGTGGTTGATCCTTGTCCTCCATGAGATTGTGGTAAACAGATTTGAATTCTTCGACAATGCTCTTCTCTTTTTGTAGACTGTCTTCACCCTGCCCCTTGAGATCATTACCAACCGCGCTGCATTTTCGAATAACCTCCCAGAGTTCATCGTCGGACGTTTGGTCTATGCTTTTAAAGCCAGTCGGATTGATGAAATAAATGCCGGGCAGTGGCTCTTCGGGATGTTTGAACTTCCAGAATTTGATGAGGCCTGAGGCCATTGGCCGTGCACTGCGGTCGGCTATGAGAATGTTTGGAATGTGCTCGTTATATAAATGGTCAGCAACCGATTCACAAATTTCTGCAAGTTCTTTACGTTGATTTGCCGTGCGAAAAAACATGAAATCACCCGGTTTAATTTCAGTCTCAGTAAATTTTTTTGGGTCGCGGAGCAGCAGGCTAACAAGATCTTTGACGCTTTTATCACGGCTTTGTTGATGCGATAGTTCAATATCTGTTCCGAGTTCATAAATATTTTGATTGTACGATTCTTCGCCCGCGTCGCGTTTAAAATTTTTTGTACCGAAATTTTCAAATGGCATAATGCAAGAAAGTATACATGAAAATTCTGTTGGGCTGCAAGTTGTGGTAGGGAACAGGGTATTTGACGCAGAGCCGGAATATTGGTAGTATGTGGAGCATTCCGCCTGGGGATAAAGTCCGCGCACGGGCGGCAGCTCTTAGTTCAAAATTGGTTTTTCACTACGGGCGATTAGCTCAGTTGGTTAGAGCGCGTCACTGATAATGACGAGGTCCGAAGTTCGAATCTTCGATCGCCCACCAGCCCGATAAAAATTTTTGTATGGATGACTTCGCTCCCGACAATCTATTGTCACCGGAAGACGAACATCGGTACCCATTGAAACTGTTCTTTGTTGAACTTTTCAAGGTGCTCATCATTGGTGCGTTTGCTGTAGTTGCAATACGCTATTTTGTTTTTAAGCCGTTTGTTGTCAAAGGTACATCGATGGAGCCGAATTTCCACGAAAAAGAGTACTTGATCATCGACGAGCTGAGCTATCATTTCAAAGAGCCGCAGCGCGGAGAAATTGTAGTGGTTCGAACGTATACGGACGATCGCGAATATTTTTTGAAGCGCGTGATTGGTTTGCCGGGCGAGCGAATTGAAATTACAAATGGTCGCGTTAAAGTTTTTAACACTGAGCATATAGATGGTGCATATATTAATGAAACCAACTATCTGAACCCGAGTGTGCTGACAACCGGTGACATTAACGTGAAACTTGGGCCGAATGAATTTTATGTTCTTGGCGACAACCGACCAGCGAGTTTGGATTCGCGACGCATCGGGCCGATTCAGCGAGGTGATGTTGTCGGGCGCGTACTTCTGCGTGGTTGGCCGCTTGACCGTTTAGATTATCTACTCAAAAATTATTATCCTCAACCGTTTAATCCGTAATTCGTATGGCACTCAAGAAAAAACTAGTCCCTGCAAAAAAACCGGCGCCAAAACCACAACAGAAAATGCCTGTGCGTAAAGTAATGGCACCTGTGCCACAAGCGCCAAAAAAAGAGGTTGTGGATAAAGATACAAAAGCATCGGGTGCAAAGCGCCAAATCCAATTGCTTCGCGGCATGAAGGATATTTTGCCACGCGATCAGTATTACTGGAAAGCGCTCTACGATCACGCAGTAAAACTTGCAGAGGATTTTGGGTTTGACCGCCTTGAAACGCCGATTTTGGAAGATGCTTCGCTTTTTTCGCGGGGCGTTGGAAAGCAAACGGACATTGTTGAGAAGGAGATGTACGCATTTGAGGATCGCGATGGGGAAAAAATCGCGCTTCGTCCAGAAAATACGGCGTCGGTTGTGCGTGCGTATCTGCAACACGGCATGTGGAATCAGCCACAGCCAATCAAGCTTTGGTATTGGGGGCCATTTTTTCGGCACGAGCGTCCGCAGGATGGACGACAGCGTCAATTTCATCAACTTGGTTTTGAAGTGCTTGGTGACGCATCACCAGTAATCGATGCGATGGTGATTCAGATGACTTACTTATATTACAGCGAATTTAATTTGCCGATTAGCATTCAGATCAACTCAATCGGTATGCCGGAAGATCGAACGCGCTACAAAATGGAGCTTGTTCAATATTATCGCTCGCATCGCGGAGTAATTTGTGAAATGTGCAAAGCGCGTCTCATAAAAAATCCGATGCGCGTTTTGGATTGCAAGGAAGATGTTTGTCAGCCGATCAAAGCAAATGCGCCACAGATTGTTGACTATCTTTCAAATGAGTCGCGTGACCACTTTATGAAAGTACTCGAGTATCTGGATGAACTTAATATTCCATACTTCCTCAATCATACGCTTGTTCGCGGGCTTGATTATTACACCAAGACGGTGTTTGAAGTTGTAACAACAGATGAGGATCAGGGATCTCAGACAGCGCTCTGCGGCGGTGGACGATATGATTTGTTGGTTGAAGAATTGGGCGGCAAGCCAACGCCTGCGTTTGGTGTCGCGCCTGGCCTCGAGCGCATGGTATCGCAGATTCGTAAGCGCCAGGTTCCGGTTCCTGGAGCACCGCTTCCCCAGGTATACGTTGCGCAGCTCGGCGATTTATCACGTCGGAAAGCGATGACCCTTTTTACACGTCTCCGTGAAGAAGGAATTCGCGCTGATCAGGATTTCTCGAAAAATTCTTTGAAGTCCCAACTTGAAAGTGCGAATGCGAAGAAAATTCCGTACGCATTTGTTATCGGTCAGAAAGAAGTTCAGGAGGGAACCGTTATTATGCGCGACATGGATTCGGGCGCACAGGAAACGGTTGATTTTAACAAGGCGCCACAGATCTTGAAGCGGAAATTAGGGCTTGAGAAAGCAGAATAAAAAAGCGCATGCTTTTTTATTTCAACAGCATTCTAATAAACTTTCCGTTCAGGCTAAAATAAAAAATAGATGTCTCTCCGGGGGAGATAAACACGAGCCCCCATCGAGACATCTATTTTTTATTTTAGCCTATGCAGGTGTTAGTGCTATACTAATGCAATACAAAAGTAGCACATCTCATGCTTCCTAATCCTTTTGAAAAATCATTACCGCGCTTTGAGGATACAGACCCATTAAAAAATGCGGAGATTGTTCGTGAGTTTCTCGGACCAGAACGGGCGAAGAAATTTGCGCTCCTTTTTTCTGGAACTAAAAATGAGGTACAGCAACCGACAAGCACGGAAGAGTTACTTGCGATGAGCGCGGTTGCGAACAAGCTAGCCGAGGAGGAGCGAAGAAAATTAAGATTCGATCCTGAGTGGCAACAAAAAGAGCTCGAGCGTCGGATAAAGGATGTCAATACCGACCAAGAATTTATTGTCGCTAATGTCTGGGCAACAGATTTTCCAGTTCCGGAGCAGCTTATTCCGGGGCCATATCGCGAAATTTATTTACTTGAGGGTGCCCCGCTCAGTGAATTTTTGGCAGAGCAGGATCGTAAAGGACTTCGACCTGTTGGTTTATATGAGTTGCTTGAGTATCTTCGAGGTGACAAAAATAATTGGTGGAGCGCTATTCCGCTTGTCGCGCTTGATTCTAGGTTGATGCGGCCTCTATATCCAGGTGTGTGGCGCGATCCTGGGGGCACTGCTGATGCACTTTATCTGGAGACAGTGCCGGCCAGTGGGGCTAAAGAAAGCCTTCGGGTGCTGTTTGCACCAAAATAATTATAGCAATAATTTTGGCTGTAGTATGTTGAAACCAGGCAGGAGCCAGGTATTTGACGGGCAGGGCCTTTTTATGATAGTCTTCAAGACATAAATCCTAACTCACCGGGAGGTGAAATTACCATGATCGAAGTGAAACGCAGAAAAAGCGAGAGCTTTGAGTCACTCATGCGCCGCTTCCGTAAGCAGGTGCAGATGAGCGGCAAGATGCTGCAGGCTAAAAAAGTCCAGTATCACAAGTCGCATAAGAGTAAGAATGTTGTGCGTGAAAGCACCCTTCTTCGTCTTAAGCGCCGAGCACTCCTTGAATACAAACAGAAAGTTGGAAAGATTGTCTAATTTAGTTCAGTTACCCCCAGGCATGTCCTATGGGAATTTCAGAGCAAATTGAACACGATGTAGCCGAAGCAATGCGGGCGAAGGATGAACTTCGTCTTTCAACGCTTCGGCTTATTCGTGCCGCAATAAAAAACCAAGAGATTGAACAGCGAACAAAAGGCGCTGTTGATCTTGATCAACTCGCGATCACTGTGGTAAAGCGCCACTTGAAACAAACGCAGGAAGCCAAAGAAGATTATGCGCGGGGCGGCCGCGCTGATTTGATTTCAAAAGCTGACGCAGAAATTCGGATTCTTCAAAGTTATTTGCCACAGGAACTTCCAGAAGAAGAAATTTTAAAAATTATTGATGCGGTAATCGCAGCAGCAGGCGCGGGCGCGAACACCGGAAAATTAATTGGCGACGTTATGAAACGTATCGCGGGCCGAGCCGACGGCGCACGCGTTCGCGGACTTGTAGAATCGCGACTCAAACAATCTTGACCCACGCATCGTATGCCCCTTGCTCTTTTCAGAGATCGTGAACAAAATAAAAAAACTATTTTATTAAGCGTTGTAATTGCGGCTGCAACTTTTTTTGCATGCGCATTATTTTTCGCGCATCCTGTTTTTGCGGCGCAAGGGGACGCAATTCAAAATTTAAATTCTGTTCAAAAATCATCAGGGCTCGGAACCAAAAGTTTAGGGTCAATCATCGGAACAATCATTCATATATTTTTGGGCCTGGTCGGCGGCATCGCGCTTATCATCTGTATTTACGGTGGTTTTCTTTGGATGACGGCGGGCGGCAGCGAGGAGAAAGTTGAAAAAGCAAAACAGGTTTTGCGAAATGGTGTCATTGGGCTCGCACTTATTTTAATGTCATTCGGCATTACGCAATTTATCATGTCGAAAATCAATGGTGCGACGCAAGGAACGCTTGCGGTTGGCGGCGCTGGTGGTGCAGGAAACGCGGGTGACGCATATTTGAAAAACTACGATGGTTCTTCCGCGCTTGGGACTGTTATTGATTCGCATAAACCGGGTCGCGGCGAATTAAATGTTCCGCGCAACACACTTATTAGTGTGTTATTTAAATTTCCCGTCGATCCCGCGACACTTATTGATGCAAAATCGCCGCTCGCAAAACACAAAGCAATTATTGATGCTTCGGGAAAATCTGTTGACACGGTAATATCGGGTCCACTTAAGGAGGGTGCGATTTCGATTTTTGAAACAGCGGCAGGGAAAGAGGCATCGCTCAAAAGTTCGGAAGTAACGGTACTTATGGCAGGCGGCGGCACGGATCTTACTGGGTTTACTTTGTACCTTGGGAAATTGCTCGGCTCGTCACAGGATCCAACACCCATCACCGTCCAACTTTCGGACACAATCATGAAATGGAATGCGAAAAGTGTCAGCGCGTTTAAAGGGTATAAGCCGTATTCGTGGAAATTCACTGTTGGCACAACGCTTGACTTAACACCGCCGCGTGTTGTTTCGATCGTTCCTGTTTCTGGAAAAACGTACGATAAAAATATTACAATTCAAATTACATTTTCTGAACCAGTTAATCTCGCGAGTGCGGTTGGTGAATACGATCCAACAAAAGGAAAAAGCTTTACAAATATTACTGCGGCCGGAAAAGATTCAGCGCTGGTTCCTGGACAATGGCGCGCTGGATCAGGATTTGAAGTGATTGAATTTACACCACTCAAAGAATGCGCAACTAATTCTTGCGGACAAAAAATATTTTGTTTGCCGGGAAATGATGCAATTACGATTCGTGCACGATCAGGAAATATTAAAATTGGAAATGAACCGCAAGAAGATGTCGCGGGCGGTCTTGTTGGTGTAACGGATATGGCAAATAACGCGCTCGACGGCGGCGGCGAAAATGCAAAAACGCAGTGGAGTCAAAATAATGGGAAAGCACAAGGATCGGATGTCGACGATTTTTGGATGACATTTAATACAACGGACAAAACAAAAACAGGCGCGCCACAAGTTATTGATATTGATCCGCCGGCAGCAGCAACTTTGATTGCTGTCACGAGCGAAGTGAATATCACATTTGATTCGCTCATGAAAATTACATCATTTGGCGATGCAAAACTTACGGCGCAAGATCCACGGGCGCAAGCAGGTTTTAGTAAAAACGCAGAAAATACAACGTTCAAAAATGCAAGCGATGAAACAATTGATGTTACAAAAATGACGCTGGTGCATGTTGATCTCGCAAAAAACCAACCGTACGTCGTCTTTGTAAAAGACACAGCACAAGATATTTATCAGAACTGTTTTACACCAGCAACGGCACCAAAGAATGATAAAAAAAATCTGTTCACTTGCAGCGATCCGAATCGCCAAGATAATTTTAATTGTTGTGATGGACAGGCAGCCGGTGATTCGTGTAAACTGTTGAAGTATGACAAGAACGTTCCGTAATAATCTGATTCGATTATCTCGATTTTTTGTAATCGCAATCAGCGTCGGTGCGTTTTTATTTTTGCCTGCGGTTTCTGTGTTTGCGGCGCCGGCAGATCCGCTCGCTAATAATGCTGGCGCGTCGGATGTTGGGCTCACAACTGTTCAGGGCACGGCAGGGCTTGGAACAAAGTCACTCGGCTCGATAATCGGCAGCATCATCCACGGAATTTTGGGAACCATGGGCGTCATCGCGATCATCATCGTGATTTACGCGGGATTTTTATGGATGACTGCGGCAGGAAGCGAAGAGCAAATTGAAAAATCAAAAAAATTATTACTTAATGGCGGCATCGGCCTCGTGATAATTTTTTCTGCGTATGCGATAACAACATTTATTCTTGGGTCCGTTAGCGGTGCAACAGGAACTGGCGCCGCGAATCCAGGGGACGGTGGCGAAAATAATTTAAATTCGCAGGAAAGCGGAGGCCCGGGCGGTGGCAGTGGTTCTGGCGCGGGATTTGTGTTAAAAGGAATTACGCCGAGCGGCAAGCAGCTTGTTGCAAATCTTAAAGTCGCAGCAATTTTTTCTGCACCCGTTGATGTGGCAAGCGCTCAAAAAGCACTTGTTGTCACTGACGCATCAGGCGCGACGGTTTCGGGATCTGTTGGCGTCGATGGCGACATTATTACGTTTATCCCGAGTTCAGTCTGTCCGAACCCAGACGCAGCGCTCAAATGCTTTGATGCGGGAGCTGAGTACACAGTAACGGTTACGGATGGAGCAGCAGGCGTGGTTTCTGCAATTGGAAAAAAGAAATTTACCTGCGGCGGTGGTTGCTCGACAAAGTTTACGGCTGGGACAGGTGTTGATAAAGAGGGGCCAAAAATTTCGAACACCGATCCAGAAGATGGCATGAAGGTGCCGGTAAATCAGATTGTGCCAGTTAGTGCGCTGCTTACCGACGACATCGCGGTTGCGTATGGTCGATTATTTGTCGACGACAAACTTATAGAAACGGTTTTGGCGAAAAATTTGCCAAAAGAGTTTGAATTTTTCAGTAAAAAATTTGCAACAAAGGATGATAAACCGGGCCAGGCACGCAAATTAAAAATAGAAGCCCATGACACCGCAGATAATCTTGCAGCAGCAACGATTACTGTTTTTGGTGCGCCACAATCCTGCTTTAATAAAGTGTTAGATCCTGTTCCAGCAGGCGACGAGATCGACATTGACTGCAGTCTTGCAGGCGGGGCATGTAATGAGTGCTCGACAAAACCCGTGATCAAAGGCGTTTCTCCACAGGACGGTGCGCCAGGGAATTTCGTTACACTTTCAGGTAGTAATTTTGGAAAGAATGCTGGCACCGTAACATTTTTAGGAAATGCTCTTGACCCGAAAGATGATGTTGTTGCGCCACTCGCGTGCGCGGCCGGCTGGTCAGGAAGCCAGGTGATTATTGAAATTCCAAAAAATGCGGTTTCTGGGCCGCTTCAGCTTAAAAATGAGGCCGGCCTCATTGATTCAACATCAGACATTAAGGGTGTGTATCTTAAATCATTTACAATTAATGATACTGTGCGTCCGGGAATCTGCGCACTTACGCCGCTTTCAGGTTTTGGCGGAAAAACAAAAATAACTATTTCTGGGGCGACCGGAATTTCGCCAGACGGCGGCAGCCACGAGTTATTTTTTAGTGCGTTTGCGGCAGATCAACCAGAATGGACAGCAGATTCGGTTAGTGCGTTTGTGCCAACGTTAGAGCCGGGCCAAACTGAGGTTCAGGTTACAGCAGATGGTGTATCAAGCAACGCGCTTCTGTTTCAGATAACGGAAGATCCAGCAGCCGAAGCGCAGAAAGCAGTCGTGTCAGCGCTCGATCCGAAAAAGGGTGGCGTTGGACAATTTGTTTCGATTACAGGATCAAAATTTGGGTTTACACCGAATAAGGTCTTTTTTACGCCGATTGTTGGCGGTGTTCCAGTCGGAGAGGCGACGCCAGCAGATGTAAGTTTGCCAAAGGAGTGCGCAAAAAATTATTGGAAAATAAATGTAGATGATTCGGACGACAGCATTGTTATAAAAGTTCCGGAGCTTTCAGAGGGGGAATATGCAGTTACTGTTCAGCCGTTCGGTGTTGGAAAGGCAAGCTCTCCGAAGACATTTACAGTGACAAAGGAAAAACCGGGCCCACAAGTGTGTTCGCTGGTTGCAGACACAGGTCCGGGGGATGGCACGCTCAAGGTAAGTTTTTATGGCGAGCACTTGGGGACAAGTCCGGGCGGCGCACTCTTTTCGGATAAAAAAGTCGCAGCTACTCCAGTTAACGGAGGCTGGAACGATAATAATGCCGTAGTTATTGTGCCAAAGGGCGCTATCAGTGGAAGTGTGCGCGTCGCGATTGCAAGTGGTAAACCAATTGACGCAACTACGTGCGAGGCGAGCCCAGCGCTCTGTAGCAATCCACTCAAATTTACCGCGATTGATTGTCGCGTTCAGGCGAGCATTTGTGCAGCTGGAACAATGTGTTGCGGCGATGGGAGCTGCAAAGCAAGTTGTGGTGAGGGCGGGCCTGTCTATCACGCAGCAACTTTTGCATGGTGTATTTCGACAGGAGAATCGTGTGCAGCTGCTCTGCCGCCGCGCATTGTTGAGGAATGTAAACTTGGTGACCCGACGAACATCGATATACCGTCTCCAAGCCCGATGAGCGCGTGGCCGAGCACAACTGGGGCAAAGGTGTGTGTAAACGCAATGATTTCTGTAAAAATGACGGAGCCGGTTGATCCAGATTCGGTTCTCATCAATAAAGGAGCTCTTAGCACGCTTACGATTCAGCGTTGCACGGGTGCGCCCGAAGCGCCGTGCTCGTCGTTCGATGAAAATCCGGTTGAGCTTACGAATCTTGTTGTAACATCACGTTCGGATAAAAAGAATGCGGGAATTTTTGTTCAACCAAAGGAACTTAAATCAAAGAGCACATACCGAATCGCGCTTACGGGAGGAATTTTTGGCTTTGATTCGGGATTGCCACTTGCAGGGCCAACAACAAATGTGAGTACGTGCAAGCCACAGGGCGACGAGGTGTATTGTTTCACATTTACAACAACCGACGACTATAACGTGTGCGAGATTGATGCGGTAAGCATGAGTCCACAAAGTTATATCGCAAAAAATTTGGGACCAATTCGCGATCCATTTTCAAAAGTTAAGCAGCTGCAGCCATGGCTCGCACTCGCCTACGCACAGCCGGATCATTGCCAGATCGTTGACCCATCACCGTTTCCATGGCAGTGGAATCCAGCAAAAGGAACCGATCAATATTACGATGTTGCGCATTCTATTTTGTTGAACTCACCGATTTCACATTTTCATGCAGTTCAACCAACAGAAGAAGGAAAAACAATTCCGCTTGCAATCGCGACAGTTAATGGTGCTGGCGAAAAATTGGTTGGCGCTGGACTCCTCGCAATCAATCCTGGAGTGCCGCAAGTTGTTGAGGCGTGTACAGAAGGATCAATGCCGTCGCCGACACCATCAAATTTGTGGGCGGATTCTGAAAATATTTGTCCAGACGCACTTGTGCTCGCACAGTTTGATCAGCAGGTTGTTGGTCCCGCTGAAGGTCCTGTAGATTTTCAATTATGGGAGTGCACAAGCACCAAACCGGGCGAGGAATGCAAAACAGTTACCTCTAAACCATTCCCAACTTCGTACGCAGAAATTCAGCCGAAAAAAATCCCAGGCGGTCCGTGGTATTATGAACTCGATCATAAAACATTGCCGAAGAATACTTTTTTCTTGGCCGAAATTAAATCCACGACCAAAGTTCCGGGAAAGTTTGGTAAAGTGATGCCACAAAATAAAGCGTGCCGTCCGGGTGTTGGCTATTGTTTTACATTTAAAACAGCAAAAACAATGGATCCGTGTAAGATTCAGAAAGTTATTATTTCGCCGGCAACTTGGCTTGCGGAAAACTACGGACTTCAGAAAAATGAAATTGGCGCTGATATTCTGTGGTCAGCATATCCACAGCCAGAAAATATTTGTACCGTGCTCGGTGGCGGACATACGTATAATTGGGGTGTAGACACGGAACATCTTGGGTTTGCTGCAATTGATCCGGAGAATACACAGGCAGACGTAAGTGCAGAGCAGCCTGTTTCGGCTTTGAAGGAAACGGTTGACGATGATCTGATTAAATTATTTGCAACAACTGAGGGAATTACAGGTACTGCGGAAATCAGCGTGCAGTTTCCTGATCCTACTGTTGTCGAGCACGAGCCTTTTTCATGTGTTGGCGGGTCAGTTTGTCCAAACGCATTCATGGGCGTCACTTTTTCCGTTAACATGGATCCAAAGACAGTGTCGGATAATATTTATTTGTATGACTGCGGCGCTGTAAGCGATGTAAATCCGACGATCGACTGTCCGTTTGATGCGGCGTTGTGGAAAAAGAACGCTGTTAAATTAACTGCGTCCCCAATTGCGGCATCAAATAAAACGAAGTTTGAATTTTTTAAGAACGGCGAAAAACTTGGTACAACGCTCAAAACAATGACCCAGTACCGTCTCGCGGTTGGCAAAAATGTTTTGTCGGCGGCATCAAAGCCACTTGGAGGGTTAAATTTCCCAGACGCACCAGCTGTTTTTCTGTTTTATTCCTGGGTGTTTAGTACGGGTAATGCATTGTGTACCGTTGACCATGTTTCTGTTGCGCCGCTTATAGCCCAAGCTCACGCGCAAGGAGAGACACGTACATTTACAGCATTACCGTATACTTCGCCGGACGCGTGTCATCCAAATGGACAAGCGCTCAACCCTGATGAGTATAAGTGGAGCTGGAGCTCAAGCAAGCCGCTTGTGGCAGCGCTGTTCCCACCAGCGCCTCCAGACATTGCAAAATCGAGCACATCCTCAACACAGGAATTTTACATGCGTGCCGCAGATGTTACGGGAACGAGCAGTACTCAGCAGTCGACTTTGACAGCGCTCGTTCAGGGTCAGAGCAAAAAAGGAGAGGCAACATGGAAAATGGTGTGTGCATCGCCACCGCTCGGATGTCCGTTAGTGACTGTTAATGGGCAGTCGCAGCAAACATATCCTGGCGCTGACAAATGTTGTTACGTTCCTGCAAAAATTGTAAAACCATACCCAGCGGCAGGGGACAAAGACGTGTGTATCAACACACTCATTAAGATTCCTGTAAATACGCTGCTCGATCCACTCACAATTACATCGTCAACGGTTCAGATTGGTATCATAGACGCAAAAAATCCATGTAAAAGCGCGAATGGTAAGGATGCGTTTTGCTATGGCAAAATTCCGTATTCAGCGAATGTTGTCAATACGAAAATTGGTGAGAAAAATCAACAATACTCGTTTATTTTCCTGTCACTTCTCGACACACTCCCAGAAAACTCTAAAGTTCGTATACATGTCATGCGACAACCAGGTCAGGAATCAGAGCCGCCAGCCTCCGCGGTCATGTCTCAAAAAGGTGTGCCGATTGACGGGCAGAGTTGGGATTTTGAAACGGGAAGTAAGCCGTGTGAATTAAACGCTGTCGACGTATATCCGCCGCAGTCCACCTTTACAAATCTCGCCGACAAACAGTCGATGTTCTCAGTTGGTGTAAGCAAACAGGGTGATTTCTCGATACCGTTGTCGCCAATTCCAAATAAATATGATTGGACGTGGAAATGGTTTAGTTCACACACAGATGTTATCGCGTTTGACGCGGCTTCAAAGTTGCCTGCGACCACAATTAAGCCAGCGGGCTTGAACGGCGTGTCGACAATTACCGCATTTGCCTCCACAACTGTTGATGTTTACTTTAATTCAGGTAACAAGGTTGCGGGCTCTGCGATTGCAACTGCAGCACTTTGTGAAAATCCATGGTTTGCGGAAACGGATAGCGGCCTTGCGAATGACGACGCATCAAAAGATGTTCTCAAGAAGTTTCACCTGTCGTTTTGGTATTGCCGCGACAACAAGGGCAAGCCGAACACTCTTCCTGCGGTGTACGGTGTCTACGATAGTTTGAGTGATAAAACATTTACTACGCAAGAAGCATTTCATCTTTCGGATTTTAACGACAATACAGGTGCAATCGGTGTTCGAATCGAATCAAATCTCAAGCATTATTCGCCACTTGAATGGTATTTACAAAAAGAATTTAAAGGCGATGCAGCTGCAACGAAGGTCGGCGGATTTCCTGCGGTTCGCGTGGGCGACACGGTTTATGTTGGTGTTGGTAATAAATTGTCGCCAACACAACAGTTTACGAACATCGTTGTTATGAGTCTTGCTGCGGGCTCGTCTGCAGACATGCAGGGAATTTTTAATCAGCTTGTTGCAAATATTCGATTTAATACCGACCTTAAAGATCTCGGACTGTGTTTTGCTGTGAATGATCAGGCGACAGATGTACAGTGCACGAGTGATGTTGCGTGCGTTGACGCGGGTACGGACGCAGTGTGCAAAGTTCCGCGTGCAAAGTTTATGCGAGACATTGTTCGCATCTCGGATGCATCTGCGCTTGCGCGAGCACTTTTGAAGGCGCATGATTCTGCGAATAAGTTTCCAGTGGTTACGGACGGGACATTTGTTCCAGGGCTTGTTAGTAGTAAGTGGCCAGCGTGGGCTGCGTTCATGGAGCAGCTCCATGTTCCAGCAGACCGCGTTGATCCAGTGAATGTATATACGTGTCCCGCGGGTTTTGATCCCGAGACGTGCTGGAACGACAAAATAAAACAATATCAGTGCAATCAGACATCGTATGTCTACCATTATTACAGTAAGAATAATGGCGCTGGATACGAGCTTGGTATTCCGTTTGAGGAAGGTGCTGCCGGCTACACAGCATGGAACGCTCCAATTGGAATTCCGGATGGCAGTTCAATAAATCCTACATTTTGTTCAGGTAAACCGTTTGCGCCAGCTGCCGTTTGTGGTGATGGAGCAGTAACGCCGGGCGCTGAAGAGTGCGATCCGCCAGACTCATCTTTTAAATTCGCCGATGCTCAATGTCTCTATGCAGCGCGCGCAGCAACGTGCAGTGCAACGTGTACAAAGATTCCTGGTAATTGTGTGAATTTGTGCGGTGATGGAATTAAAAATGGTCCAGAAACGTGCGATGAAGGACCGAAATATAATGGTAAGTACAATCACTGTCCGATTGATTGTGGCGTAAAAAATCAAGTTAACGAGCTTGGCGCATGTGGCGACGGCATCAAACAGTCGAATGAGGTGTGCGAGATTGGACAACCATCAGGGCGTAAATATAAATTTGCTGATTTTCCCGACCAGGATATAATAGATTTCGTTGAATGTCGACAAGGTGTCGAACTGAAAAACCTTCCACACTTCGTGCCGTCTGCAGGGTTACTGCAATTCTCACCGACAGGCGCTATAGCGGTTACTAATTTTGCGGATGCGATCACGAAGTTTTGTTCTGGCAAGGCTGCGGCGCAATATGGATCCTGCAAAAAATATCCGGATGTTGCGTGTGTAAGTGATGCAAATTGTCTTGCGGGCGACACATGTTCATTCGTGACACAAGGCTCAAAGCATGGATTTCAAAAGATTGATTCCTGTAATTGGAATTGTAAAAACTTCGGCCCTTATTGCGGAGATAAAATTGTAAATAAGGATAGCGGCGAACAATGCGATGGTGACGAAACAGGATCAGATCCACAGACAGGTGACGCGTGTGTTCGAAAGTGTACTGCCTCATGTCAGTGGCAAAAAACCGTTGCTGTAGATGTTTATGATGTTAATAATGTTAAATTGAATGGAGCTCTAACTCCAGTCTGCGAAATTATAGATAATTCAAAAAATGCACCAGACATTGCTGGGTGTGGCGACGGAAAAGTTGATTCAGGAACTGGCGAGGAGTGTGACAGCGGGACCCAATGTAAACCGGGCCAGAACCCGAAGAATGCATCATGCAAAATTGGTGGCTTGAATAATGTCCAGTGTCTTGCGCAATACGGCGCTGGAAATTCTTGCCAATATTGCACGGCGAGTTGCAAAAAAGCGTATGTGAGTGGCGGATATTGCGGCGACGGCATTCGTAATGGATCGGAAGTGTGTGATAAGAATGATATCGGGTATTTGTGCACGGATAAATACGATTATGGTTTTGCATATTGCAAACCAGATTGTAGCGGCACAATCAAGACGAATAAGCCGACGCAGGGCAGCATGATAATTGCGCAGAGTCCATCCACAGGATTGTGGTGGCCAGCGGTTGTGCTCTCAGCGCTTCCGACAGGGGACTTTAATATTGAATTTACGGATGGCGTTCAATATCCAGGACCGAATAGCAATAATAAGCCTGCGCGCGCGTCAATGGTCGCTCTTGTTGGTGCTGTTTCAGCAGATCCAACTGAGCCAGAACCATATGCGATTGGCATGACGGTTCTCACAGGCGACACACCGACAGAGCTTTTGTGGGCAACTGTTCTCGCCGAAGTTAAAAAAGATGGCAAGGTGAGCTCCTCACTTAAGGACGCTGCGGGCAAGCTTATTATTCCCGATCATGAATGGAAAAAAGCTGTTATTACAGCGGTCGGCGTTGGAAGTTATACAGTTAAATTTGAGGATGGCACGATTAAGACAGGTGTTAAGATTACAAATATCGCACGGTTCCCGACTATTTGTCTGAGTTGCGCGCAGCAATCAGAGGACAATGTACAGCTTAAGAAAGAGCCGCAATATAGTACTATTAAAAACATTGAACTTACGTACACTGATCCAACTCTTGGTTGGTTTCCTCTGCGCACCGTTACGGAAATATTCCGCGGCGGCACACTGCTTGAGTACGCGGGCGCTCAAAATGATGTATTTAATTCCGCATTGTTTGGTAAAGGCTGGCCACATGTTGCTGGCACGGCTGCGACACATACAGTTTCTCCGATTGCGATTGATGTCGGCCCGAAAATAAATGCAACAATAAACCAATGTTTGGCAGTGGCAAAAACGTATGCTGTTTATCCGTTCGCACACCCTAATGCGCAAGATCAGTGGTTATCGAATGTTCAGTTTAAGCTTCGTCCAGCAGGCGGTGCCTTCAGCTACACAGCCCCACCGTTTGAACTTACGGGCACGGCTGATCTGAAACAGACTGTTGAGCTGGAGCCTGCTGGTAAAGAGGGGGATTATCGAGTTGTTGTTTCGGGCCTTGTTCCAGGGCAGCAGCAGTTGAGTGTTCAATTTTTTCCGATTAACGGCTCTGTTTTGCCAGCTGGATCGCCACTTACCCTCAAGTCACTCATGCTTCCTAATGATTCTTGGGTTTCAAATTGTCCTGTGGGTTCAAACGGTTGGCTTGATAAAAATAAGCGTTATGACACAGTGAATGATGATCAGGGGTATCAGGCCGCCTCAATTGCGTGGCTCGATGGCTGTTTGACGAGTGGCTTATTTACACAAATAGAAAGTGTTGTTGCATATGCTGGCGATGTTATTCCAGCGACACACAGGTATATTGTTAGTATGTCAAAGCCTCTTGCGTCGGCGTATTACAATAGCTCCTACGAATTTTCAGTATATCAATCAAATGGCGCACCAAATTTTGCAGGGATTGTTGCGAATGTGTATTATCGCGCGGGTGCGCCAGATCCGATTACAAATCAGTATTGGAAATTAGTTGCTTCGATCAAGCCATCGCCCACTGATGCGTATACTGATGACGGTAAGAAGTGGAATGCGTTTCATTTTCATGCGCAGCAAGATGGCCAAGCTTATACGCCGAGTGATGCGCTATTTACAGGCGCATTTGCGAATGGTGGAGATGCAAAAAAACTACCTCTTATAAAATAATATGGACGAATTACAGGACCACTCAACTCAGCAACCAGTTCTCGCTGGCGCGCCATCGCATCGCGGCTTAATTCTTGCTATAATTATGGTTGCGATAAGCGTGCTCGCTGTTGCAGGAATTTTATTTTATGTTTTGAAGCGCGGCGGCGCTTCAACGCTTCAAGGAAATGTTACTCATAATGCTGCTGGTGAGAGGCTTGTGCCGCTTACCAAGGATACAGATCATGATGGTTTGAGTGATGCAGAGGAAGCTCAGCTTGGAACAAGCCCTAACAATCCGGATACGGATGGGGACGGATTGACTGATGAGTATGAGGTGCATCAAAGCCACACAGATCCGTTGAACGCGCACACAAAAGATCCAAAGATCACTGATTATCAGTGGCTTGTAAATCAGTCTCCCAAATTTTAATTTGTATGTTTGAAGACGACGACGTTCCATCACAATCACAGACAGCAGCACCTGTGGAACCAGCTCCAGCAGCTCCACCCTTGGCTCCAGCGGTGGCAGGAGTGCCAGACATGTTTGATGGTTCTGCAACAGATCATGATGTGGCAGGCGATGGTTATATGCCGGACGCGTCACCAGAAACAACGGTGAGCGGGCCAACAGCGCTCGAAGCAGGAAAATTAGTCGCAAAAAAATCGAGCGAGCATGATGATTTATTTGCCGAAGCGCCAGGAGCAGGGGGTGGGGCGAGTCCCACACTTGCGCCGCCGGGAACAATTCCACAATTGTACGAAAAGAGTGAGCTCCATTCTCCGTCTGCACTTAAAAAAATTATACTCGTATTTATTATTTTGGCTGTCGTAGGCGGTGTTGCGTTTGCAGCATGGGTAATTTTTGGAAAATCGAAGGATGCCGCATCAGTTCCCGCTTCGGTACCAGCGGCAGCGAAACAGCCTGCTGCAGTAGTTCCTGACCCCGCACCATTACCACCAGACACGGTTGACATTGATGCGTCGAGCAAACCGAAAATAGTTGCGACAACAACGCCAGTTGTAGCGCAGCCGGTTGCTCAGCCGGAACCAACACCAGAGCCGACTCCTACGCCAGTTGTAACTGACCCAATACTTGATACTGACAAAGATGGTTTGACAGATGTCAAGGAAACCGCGCTTGGAACAGATATAAATAATCCGGATACGGATGGCGACGGGCTCACGGATGGGGCAGAGGTAAATATTTGGGGAACGGATCCGTTGAAAAAGGATACGGATGGCGATGGGTTTTCTGACGGTCAGGAAGTCATGAACGGATTTAATCCAAAGGGTCCCGGCAAGCTCCGATAAATAATTCATGGTTCTTTTGAACGTATGCCAGAGGAGATTATCACACAACCAACGGGAAGCAGCGCTGCAGAGCCGAGAATTCATACGATTCCTATGGAGTTTTATGGCGGGAAAAATCCTGCGCCAGCGGAAATTCCTCAGGCAGCGACGCCAGGAAACCAGCCTGTTATGCAGCCGAAAATCGCGCCAAAGCCCGTAGCGGTTGTTGCAACTGGGCCTGCAGCTGCGCGCCCTCCTGGCGCATTCACACAACCCACTCAAAAATCCGGCGCGCCGATCGCGCTTATTGTAATCATTGTGGTTTTGGTACTCGGAGGCGGTGCTGGAGCGGCGTGGTTTTTTCTGCGTGCTCCGAAGCCGGCCGTACAACCCGCGATACCTGCTGCTCCCGTTATTCCAATTGTTCAGGAGCCTGCCCCAGTCATCCAAGAGCCAACGACATCAACTCCTGCAACGACCACGCCAGAGGTTGTTCCTCAAGTTCCAACCACTCCAACATCATCGCCCGCGCTCGCGATATTGCCAGATCACCAATCGTACAAGGATTCCGTTGATGGCGACAACGACGGTGTTACGGATGTTGAGGAAGAGCTGTGGGGAAGCAATGGTGGTATAAAGGACAGCGACGGCGATGGTTATTCTGATGAAACAGAGCTTTATAATTTGTATGATCCTGCGCAGGCAGCTCCGAGTAAATTGATCGAAAGCAAATATTCTGCGGTTTATATCAATCCGCAGTACAAATATTCGGTATATTATCCAAGTGCGTGGGTTGCACGTTCGCTCGACGAGGCGACTGGTCGCGAAACCATGTTTACAGCGATTACATCCGAGTTTGTTCAGATACGTACGTTTCCATATCCAACGGACAAAACATTTGGTGCGTGGTTTGCCGAAAATTTTCCAACCGAAAATTTGGCTACTTATACGCCATTTGTGAATCGCTTCAAAGTTTCCGGCAGCATAAGTCCAGATCGGACTGTTGCAGTATTTACCGACGGCAGCACAATTTATGTTTTGAATTATGACGGTGGCACGCGTGCTGAAATAAATTATCGCATGACGTTTCGCGTCATGGTCCAGTCATTCAAACCTGCAAACATCGTAACGCCACTCGACATGTTGCCAGGAGTCTCGCTCACGACGACAACGATTTCAACACCATGAACGAGCCAGTCTCACTCATCGTTTTACAGCGTGCAGCCGCAAGTGTTCTTCGCAAAGAAGGTCGCGGTGGACTTCGAGTACAGATAGTGTTCGTTGGTCCAACAGAAATTCAGCGCCTCAATCGGGTGTATCGAAAAAAAAATTATGTGACGGACGTACTCTCGTTTCGAGAACTTGACGAGGGTCCATTTGCAGACGTGGATTATTTAGGCGAAATTGTTCTGTGTCGCTCGAAAATTCGAACTCAGGCGCGGGAATACGAGGTTTCATATCGTGAGGAATTGCTCCGCATGACGGTGCACGGAACGCTGCACCTGCTTGGGTATGATCACATCAAACCCCGAGATGCGCGTGTGATGCTGCCACGCCAGGAAGCATATTTGGGTACTATTATTGGTCGCCGCGCATAAAAATATGAGTATTTTTAGGAGTTTTTTTTGTGCCCTTCGAGGGCTCGTACAGGTTTGGCGCGAAGAGCGAAATTTTAAAATTCATATGTTTGCGGCGCTTGCCGTTGTCGTGCTCATGCTTATTTTACCGCTCAAGGCGTGGGAATATATTGTATTGACGCTGACAATCGCGCTTGTTTTAATTCTTGAAATTGCGAACACGATCACGGAGCGTTTCGTTGATATGGTCAAACCACGTCTTCATGGTTACGTTGGTGCGATTAAAGATATGATGGCGGGCGCCGTGCTTATCATGAGTATCGCGGCTGCGGTTGTCGGAGTCATAATTTTTTTTCCACACCTTGCTCCGTTTGTGATACAATACTAACATGAAATTTTCGTCTCGTACCCCGCTCATCACGGGCATTGATATTGGTTCTTCTGCAGTTCGCATTGCTGTAGGACAAATTATCAACCAAGGAAGCGGCGAATTGTTACAAATTTTAGGATGCGCAGAGGTTCCTGCAGAGGGGATCCATAAAGGAATTATTACCAGCATTGATGATGCGGTTTCTTCGGTTGCGGCATGTTTGGAACGAGCAGAACGGCTTGCGGGAGCGCAGGTGAGTCACGCGATTGTTGGAATATCAGGAAGCCACATTTTGTCACAACAGAGTAAGGGCGTTGTTGCTGTTGCAAAACCAGACGGCGAAATTACCGAAGAAGATGTTGTACGTGCAGTTGAGGCTGCGCGTACTGTTGCAACACCCGTTAATTACGAAATTTTGCATGTGATTCCAAAGACGTTTACGGTCGATGGTCAGTCGGGAATTAAAGATCCGACAGGCATGACAGGTGTGCGCCTTGAAGTTGATGCACAAATTATTCAAGGCGTTTCGTCGCAGATAAAAAATATTAGCCGCGTTGTATACCGCACAGGACTTGAGATTGATTCTTTGGTTTTATCAATTTTAGCAGCAGCAGACGTTGTAACAACGCAGCGGCAAAAAGAACTCGGCGTTGCTGTTGTAAATATCGGAGCATCAACAACAAGCATCGCGATTTATGAAGAGGGTGATGTTTTGCATACCGCGATTTTGCCGATTGGTTCTGAGCATATTACTTCGGATATTGCGATTGGCCTCCGTACATCAATTGATGTTGCAGAGCGTGTCAAAACACAATTCGGAACAGTGCTTCCAAAAGCGGTTGGTCGGAAAGAAGAGATTTTTTTGGCAGAGCTTGGTGCGACCGAACAAGAGGTTGTTGATCGGAAATATGTTGCGGAAATAATCGAAGCACGCGCGGAGGAAATTTTTAGAAAAATTGATAAGGAGTTTCGTGCTGTTGAACGCTCAGGGCTCCTTCCGGCTGGCGTTTTATTCACAGGTAGTGGATCCCGCATCGACGGACTTGTTGAGCTCGCAAAAAAAGAATTGCGTTTGCCCGCAGGACTCGGATACCCGATTGATATTACAAGCTTGTCAGAAAAAGTAAATGATTTAGCATTTGCGTCAGCAATTGGACTCGTTGCGTGGGGTGCGGAGCATGGCGCGGTGCAGAGCGTTCGTGGCGCAAAACTTTCTTCACTCGGGCATTCATTTAAGGATATAAAATCCGCGAGTCATCAGGTGCGCGAGTGGATACGCTCGCTTCTTCCGTAAGGTGTCTCTCAATCGGGCGGCAGATTTGGGTTGACCAGTGGATAACTTTTCCTGTACTCTATAGGCAGAGTCTCGACTCTCTTTGTTTATAATATCGGAACATTGAACACAAATAGTATTCGAATGTATGCCTGAAGTTAAACCCGCATTGGAAACGTTTGCACGAATTGTGGTTGTTGGCGTTGGTGGCGCTGGTGGTTCTGCGGTGAACCGGATGGTTGAATCAAAAATTCGTGGCGTTGAATTTCTCGTTTTGAATACAGATATTCAAGCGCTTCATCATTCTCTTGCAACAAATAAAATTAATATTGGGAAAACAGTTACGCGCGGACTTGGAGCCGGAATGGATCCAGAAACCGGTCGTCGTGCAGCTGAAGAGTCTCAGAATGAGATTCGAGAAATTTTGAAAGGCGCGAACATGGTATTTGTAACGGCGGGAATGGGTGGTGGTACGGGATCCGGCGCCGCACCGGTTGTTGCTGATATCGCGCGCGAGCTCGGTGCTTTAACAGTCGGCGTTGTTACAAAACCATTTTCTTTTGAGGGCACGCAGCGAAAAACAATTGCAGATCGCGCGCATGAAGAGTTGACAAATCGAGTAGACACTATAATTACGATTCCAAATGATCGTGTGATGCAGATGGTGGATAAAAAAACGTCGCTTTCTGAAGCGTTTCGCGTTATTGATGACGTGCTTCGGCAAGCAGTTCAGGGAATTTCTGAATTAATCATGACGAATGGACAAATCAATGTTGATTTTGCCGATGTACGCAAGATTATGTCGAATCAGGGTTCGGCACTCATGGGTATTGGCCGCGCTTCTGGAGAAAATCGTGCGATTGACGCGGCGAAGGCTGCGATTTCATCGCCATTACTCGAAATTTCGATTGATGGAGCACGTGGAATTTTGTTTATTGTTTCGGGTCCAGAAAATCTCAGCATGCAAGAAGTTACTGAAGCGGCGAAGGTTGTTACCGGATCGGCTGATGAAAACGCCGCAGTGATTTGGGGTCTAACGTATGATAATGATCTTGGGGATGACGTAAAAATAACTGTTGTTGCAACTGGATTTGAGGATCGACGCGTTCGTGAGCCTCAACGAGAAGAGCCGCAGCCGTCAATTCGTCCAATTACACGCCCCGTGTTTCGTCAGCCTCAATCAAATGCGGCGCCCTCAGGTCAGCAGTTTCACTCATCGATGCAGGAGCAGCCGCGCGCAGAACAGCCAACGCGAATACAACCACAACCAATTCGTCCCGTAATGCGTGAAGAAGAATCTCCGGTTGCGACATTTCAGAAAAAATCATTGTCTTCATCCACAACACGCATGGATGACGAGATTTCTAGTGGTAGCGATGATGAAGAAGTTGATATTCCCGCCTTCATTCGTAAGAAGATGAATGTTGGTGGTTCAAACTAATTTACGCGTTCTGTATGATCTGTCCCGCGTGTAAAACCGAAACAAAGGTTGTTGACTCACGCGTTTCTCCTGACGGGCTCAGTGTTCGGCGTCGCCGCGAATGTGAAACATGCGGTGAGCGTTTTTCGACGATCGAAGAAATGGAATTGCTCGACATCACGGTTGTTAAACGCGATGGCGCGCGTGAAGCGTACGACAGACAAAAACTTGAGCAGGGAATTCGGCTTGCGCTTCGCAAGCGACCAGTTACCAATGAAAGTTTTCATACATTGATATCGCGCATTGAGCGTGAAATTCAAAAAAAATGTAAACGCGAGATCACAAGCGGCGAGCTTGGCGAGATAGTGATGCATCATTTGAAAAATTTTGATAAAATAGGGTATATCCGTTTTGCATCGATTTATCGATCATTCACGGATGTTGGAACATTTGCAAAAGAAGTTCGTAGTTTACAAAAACAAAAAAAGAAAAAGTAACGTATGGATGATCATTCAGCAGAACGACGATTCAATGATATAGATCGGCGGCTTCGAAAAATTGAACAGTACATGATGTGGGGGACCATCATGGGCGGGGTGCGGTTATTACTCCTCGCAATTCCACTCGTGCTCGCATTAATTTATATTCCGCCGTTTGTCCGCACAGCGGTTCCGTATATCGCACCATACCTAGAGGCTCTGCGTCAGCATAAATTTTAACAGTTCTTTCTATGAAGCGAACGCGTATCGTCGCGACCATTGGTCCTGCGTGCAATAGTCTTGCCGCAATTACAAAATTAATTTCCGCTGGCGTCAATGTTGCGCGTTTAAATTTTTCTCATGGGGAATATGATGAGCACGCAAAATATATCGCTCTTATCCGCGTGGTCGCAAAAAAACAAGGACGCGTTGTAAGTTTGTTACAAGATTTATCAGGCCCTAAAATTCGCGTGGGGCTTTTGCCGCCACAAGGAATGGTTCTCGAAGAAGGAAAGACAATTGTTTTTAGCAACGACCCGCAACGAAAAAATGGAGTGCCGTTTCAATATTTAGGCTTGCCGCGTGATGTTAAGAAGGGAGATCAGATTTTGCTCGACGATGGACTCATGGGCGTTGAAGTTATGAGCACATCTGCGAGGGAGGTCACCGCGCGCGTTGTTACTGGTGGCGTACTTTTATCGCACAAGGGAATTAATGTGCCGAGCGCAAGTTTGCGTGTGCCAGCGATTACAGATAAAGATAAAAAAGATTTGATTTTTGGTTTGGCTCATTCTGTTGATTGGGTTGCGCTTTCTTTTGTCCGTGATCCGCGCGACATTGAGCATCTTCGTGAACTTATTGTTAAGGCTCGGCCACACACCATGCCAAAAATAATTGCGAAAATTGAAAAGCACGAAGCGATTGTGCATTTGAAAGAGATTATTCATGCAGCTGATGGAATTATGGTGGCGCGCGGCGATCTTGGTATTGAAATTCCCGCAGAACAAGTTCCGCTTATTCAAAAACGGATTATTCGTTTGTGCTTGGCAGCGGGAAAGCCGGTTATTGTCGCAACACAAATGCTCGATTCGATGATTCGAAATCCGCGGCCAACACGCGCCGAAGTTTCTGATGTGGCGAATGCGGTGCTCGACGGTACGGATGCGGTCATGCTCTCGGGTGAGACGGCAAGCGGAAAATATCCCGCCCAAACCGTTGAAATGATGCGTACAATTATTGATGCGGTTGAAAATCCGTCGAGCGACGATGTACAGACAAGAGTTCAGTCGGGAGCTGGTTCAGACTCTGAGGATCAGCTCGGAGCAGAGATCAGAATTGCGACTGCGAGTATGCGCCATGCAACCGTCGTAATTATTCCACACAATAGTTTGGCAATTGTGCCGCTTGTGGCACGACTCAGAACCTCGCTTATTCTGATTCCACACGTAAAAACAGCGGCAGAAGCTGGCATACTTAATTTGTATGCGGGGGTATACCCTATTCAAGCGCGATCACTTACACGCGCTGGTTCTGTTGCCGCGATTCTCAAAGAAGCACGTGCACGAAAGATTATTTCTCGTGGGGATCGTGTGATTTTAATCACAGCGGCAAAGCGAAGCGGGCGACTTATCCACGTGGAGGAACTTGCTGCTCTATAGTCGTGGTATCAAACGTGCTATACTTCTTATATTAAATTTTGAATTAAATCTCGCACAAGCGAATAGTAAAAGTATGTTAAAAAATCTATTAGTGCGTTTGCGGTTACACGTCGCTATTCTCGGGACAGCAGTCGGCCTTGTAACATGCTTACTCATGGCAGCACCAGCACACGCGGCAACTGTCACATGGACAGGCGCGGTTAACGGCACTGCTTCTCTTCGTGGTAATTGGGACGCAGTAATTGCGACTGGAGACACGCTACTTATCAATTCAGGAAGCACGAGTATTACATTTGACACTGCGTTTGCTACGAGTGGTACACGTATTTATACAACAAGTGGTTATACTGGAACGATTGGCGTTACCTCATCAACAATCAGTTTTTCTTCGTCTACATTTGCTGGCGGTATTTTTGGTTGCGGCGCGAACACGTGCAATTTTTCGGGTACAGTCACTGTGGGAGGCGCAACAATTACCTCTGGCGCAGGTACTATTGCCATGGTTGGTTCTTTTGGCCTTAATATTAATTCAGGAACGTTTATATCTAACTCGGGCTCAGTAACAGTTGGAGGTGCTCTTGCACAAGTTGGTGGCGCGCTCACTGTTTCGGGGCCCATGACTGTTAGCGGTGCCATGACTATTACTGGTGGGACAGTCGGTGTTGGCACTGCTAAAACTTTGACCGTGTCTGGCGCTTATTCAAATTCGGGTGGTACTGTAACGCTGACTGGCACCGGCAAGATCGTTAACGCTTATTCATTAGTAGCTTTGGTTGATTCCGCAAATAATACGAAGACGTCGTATTCTTCTACAGAGACAATATTTGTGCGCGTGCAGGATAATAATAGAAACTTGGATGCTGCCTCAGCGGAAACAATGAGCATTGTTCTTTCGACAACAGGTCAGTCGCAGGATATAGAAACACTCGTTTTAACAGAAACGGGTGCGGCAACCGGTATTTTTTCTGGTAACATTCCGTTTAAAGGACCGTCAAATATAAGTGTAGGCGATAATGTGCTCGAAGCGACAGCAGATGGCACCATTACTTATCGCTATACAGACTCTGCAGATACCTCTGACACAGCCGTGGCAGTTGCAGCTTACAGCGTTGGCACGCCGAAAACCCTTTCTCCTCCGACAAACACGACAGTTTCATTTTCAGGAACCCCGGCAGCAGACGGAAGCGTAAAACTTTCACTGGGAGCTACGAACGCATTACAAATGGTTGTCAGTAACTACGCAGATTTTCACGATGCAACATGGGAGACTTACGTTACAACGCGAGCATGGAAACTTCTTCCTGGAGCTGGCACCAAAGCTGTGCATGTTATGTTTGAGAGTCCTGATGGCGTTCGAAGTAACGATATTACTGCCATGGTAGACGTAGCGGTGAATACGCCGATTGTGACGCTACCTTTGCCGCCCGTAGTTTTGCCCCCAGTTTTGCCAGTGCCACCTGTAGTGCTGCTGCCAGCACCTGTTTTTGAACCGGTAGCACCTCCAGCAGCTGTGCAGCCTCTGCCTGTGTCACCAGCGCCATTAGTGGTTATTGAATTTACGCGTGTACTTAAGGAAGGTGCGCATGGTGCTGATGTTGCTCAACTTCAGACCTTACTGATCGAACGCGGCGCACTTAAATTGCCAAAGGGTATTGCCAAAGGGTATTATGGTGCAATGACGCGTAATGCGATAAAGAAATTTCAAAAGAGCATGAAGCTTAAGCAAACTGGCTCATTTGATGAAGCGACCGAAGCTGCTCTTGTACAATAAATAAGATATCGAAACAAAAAACACCTCTAATCGAGGTGTTTTTTGTTTTTCTTTTCCTGGAAGGTCAATTTGGTCGCGGCCTTGTCAGAGGTGCATTATCGTGTTACACTGAGCCCACAAATTGAGGTGTCTGTGGATGGGTGGCCACGCGGGCCACATAAATTTGGAGAGGTGGGCCGTAGCATAGAAAATTATATACGGAGAGGTGGCCGAGTGGTTTAAGGCAACGGTCTTGAAAACCGTCATGGGTGAAAGCTCATCGAGAGTTCGAATCTCTCCCTCTCCGCCAAAATTCGGAATTCAAATTTCCGCAAAAAATATGGTCGGCGCGAAGCGCCGTCTGTTCTGCATTCCCC
>CALRDW010000013.1 GCA_943355025.1 Candidatus Magasanikiibacteriota bacterium
GGCTACCATATTCTTCTTATTCAGGAAGACACACAGATTCCACGAGAAGGAAAGGGAACAGCAAAAGCAGGGAGAGACCAGATAGAAGCAGGCAAGTCTCCAAACGACTACTTAGAACTTCTTACAACAGACAAGAATTATTCGAAAGAGCGCGGCCTCACTCCAGAAGACTGGCTCACTCTCTTCGCAACTAACCTTAATCAGAAGAACAAGGTTATTAATGATTATGCTTCTGGGAAAGATAGCGTCAATTATTTAGTCGGTAGTTATTTCCCTGGTTCTGACGACGTCCCGGGCGCGTGCTGGAACCGTGGCGATCGGCGGGCGAACTTGAACAGGAACGAGCCGACGAATGTGAACGAGAATTATGGCGTTGCTGGCGCGGCGGGGATTATTGGTTGTGGCTGGCTCGCAGCCAGCCACCGAGCATCCTGCCAATTTCTTCTATGTGGGCATGCGCTTGGTATAACTGCGTTTGATTGGCGACCTGAAATTCCATGTACATACGAATGTGCATGGAAAGAATCTCAAGTTGAGATTGAGCCTTGAGTAAATAAATTGCCCGGTGAGGTTTTGGGGCGTGTTTTGCTGTGATGAGGGATGACAAAAGATCGAGCAAGTTTTTTTCTGCAGTCATACAGAGTGAGTATCTCCAGTGTTTTTCTGAGTTATGATTTATGTCTACAATCAGTTTGTATAAATCATAACTATGCGCAAATATGGGAAGTGGTTCATTAGTCATATCACATGAAAATATATGGAATGCGTGGCGCTCATTTCGTCGAGGTAAAAAAGCAACGCGCGAGATGCTTGAGTTTGAATCGCATTTGATCTCTAACCTTGTCAATCTTCATGATGATATTGTGAGCGGGGAATATTATCATAGTTCGTATCGACATCGTAGAGTTACAGAAAAGAAACGTCGTGATATTTCGGTTGCCCGCATTCGTGATCGTGTTGTGCATCGAATTATGTATGAGTATTTGGTTGAGCGATTCGATAAAATATTTATTTTTGATGTGTGGTCGTGCAGAGCCGGCAAAGGATTGATTGGTTGTATTCGTCGAACTCGTAAATTGCTTAATAAAAACAAAGAAGGGTTTTTCTGGCGAAGTGGTATTGTAAAATTTTTCGACAATGTGTCGCACGAAAAACTGGCTGAGTGTCTGAAACGTCGTGTTTCTGATCCGGTTGCCTTGGTACTGCTTGGAACAATTATCAAAAGTTATGAAACTGTAAAAATTTTTAAAGAGAGAGGGGGAGCTTACTGGTAAATTTGGAATTCCAATTGGAAATTTGACTAGTCAGATTTTTGCAAATATTTATTTGAATGAGTTTGATCGGTTTGTTGTTCATATTTTAAAACCGGATAATTATGTTCGTTATGGGGATGATTTTATCATGTTTGCACGAGATAACAAACAGCTTGAAACCATGCGTTTTGAGGCAATCAGCTTTTTAAAAAACGTGCTCGGTCTTACGATCCATGCGCGTATGGATATTTTGTTACCCGCGCGCCACGGCATTCATTTTTTAGGGATGAATCTTGGATTTTTTGTACAACACATTTCTCACCGCACGACAAAACGAATAGAGAAACGCCTGTCCGTAAAAAATTATTCTAGTTATTATGGATTTATTAAGCAACTAGAACCTGGGGATCTTAAAAATTTTTTTTTGCGTTTTGATCATTTTATGTAATTTTTCGCGGATACGGTCAGCGAGGTCGAGGGGGTCGGCGGTGCCACGAGATTTTTTCATGACTAAGCCGACGAGAAATTGAAGCACTGCGGTTTTTCCGGTGCAAAATTGTTCAACTTGTTTTGGTGATTCGGCGATTGCTTCCTCAATCCAAACTGAAACATCTTCGGTACTTGCGCCTTCGAGCTGTTCGGATTCTAAAATATGTTGCGGCCCTGTTCCGTGTTCAATCATTTTGCGCAGCAGTGTTTGTGCGGTTGTTGAATTAATTTTGCTTTGGTAGATAAGTGTTAAAAATTCCGCAAAGTTTTCTGCTGTGATTGTTTCGGGAGTGAATAATCGGCCGAGCTCGCTGAGTGCGCCCATATATTTTGAGAGGAGCCACCCAGAAACTAGTTTCGCAGCCTTTGCACGTGCTGCCTCGGGGTCTGCATCTGCATCAGTCGAGCTTACCCATTCATAAAATTCACTGATGACGTGCTCTGCGAATGCTGCTACGTCCTCATTTTCAATTAATTGTGCGGCGTCGGTTGCTGCAAATCCATATTCGGTTTGAAACCTTAGTCGGTGTGCACTTGGAAGTTCGGGGAGTGCGCTGCGCGCCTCACGCACAAGTTCGCTGACGTCAAACGGTGGAATGTCTGGCTCTGGGAAATATCTATAATCGTGCATCGCTTCTTTTTTGCGCTGAAGAACGGTCGTTTGTTCAACATCATTCCATCCCCGCGTTGTCCCCACGTCTGGTGGCGTCTCTGCTTCCCAAAGTTTAGTTTGGCGTGCTATTTCAAACTGAAGTGCGCGTTCAACCGCACGGAAACTGTTGATATTTTTTACTTCTGTTTTTACATATAACTCTGTTTCGCCCATTGGCCGCAAAGAAATATTTGCGTCGCAGCGCATATGTCCTTTTTCCATATCACCATCTGAAATTCCAAGCGCGCGAACAAGGAGTCGCAATTCTTGAAGAAATGTTTTTGCCTCGAGCGGCGTACGAAAATCTGGGCGCGTTACAATTTCGACGAGCGGCGATCCGCCACGATTAAAATCAATTAGTGTTTCTCCCGATCCAGAATGGAATGATTTTGCCGAATCTTCCTCAAGATGCGCGCGCTCGATTCCGACCACAAGCGAGTCACGGTCAACCTTTGTTCCCGGAATGTGGAGCGCAAATGATCCGTCCGCGCAAATCGGTTCATCGAATTGAGAAATTTGGTAACCCTTTGGAAGGTCGGGATAAAAATAATGTTTGCGATCAAATTTAAGACGCGGATTTATTTTGCAACCAAGCGCCAGGCCAAGAGTGATTGCAAATTTGACTGCGGCGCGGTTTGGAACAGGAAGTGTGCCGGGATGTGCGAGACAAATCGGACAAATCGCCGTGTTTGGCGGCATGAGTTCACTGCGATTGTCGCAGCTGCAAAACATTTTAGAATTTGTTTTGAGTTGAACGTGAATTTCAAGTCCGATTATTGTTTCAAGATTCATATCACGTTAGTATAGCAAATCGAGAAGAAGGTGTTGTGCGTTTTTAATCGCAAGCGCAATCGGTTGAGCAGCGTCGAACGAAATAAATCGTGTGCCGCGCTTCGTCAGGTATGTTTTCCATGAATCTGCGTGGAGACGCATCGTCAATCGTTCGAGATATTCTCGTCGTTCAAAAATCGAGTCATCTGTTTTATCAGCGCGATTTGCAATTCTTTCGAGTGCAACGTTTGGCGGAACTTCGCACAACACGACAACGTCTGGTCGGTATTCTATCGCGAGTTCGTTTCCCGGAAGTGCCGCGACAAATTCCTCCGTTATTTCTTGGCTCATGGTTGGTTGATATGCAAGCGACGTGGTTATTCCACGATCTTGCAAAATCGTCAGGCCACGTCCAATCGCGGGGATGATGAGCGCTTCGTAGCGCTCGAGTCGTTGTTCGGCAAACGCTTCTGTGATTTCGCGCGGCGTTGCACCACCATCAGTTTTAAGAAGTACATCGCGTAGAATTTTTCCAACGCCCGCATAGCCTGGCTCGCCGGACAAGATTACGGTCGCGTCGCCGATATCATCAATTGTTGCGAGTCGGCCGTTCGCTTTTTCAAACGCAACGGTTTCAAAAATTTGACTGCCACGCGCCTCGAGCATATCACGCCACGCGCGAACGATTGTACTTTTGCCTGATCCGTCTGTGCCGTCAACCATGATAAACATAGGTGTGTATTTTTAGCGTCCGTAAAAATCTGCGTCAAAATTCATGTGCGTTGCGCGAATGTGTTCGGCGAGAAGTGGGTGTTGTTTTCGCACGAGTTCATACATATCGTATACGAGTGTGCGATATGAAAAGTGGCCACCAGAACGCGAGCGCAATTCTATGATGTGGTACAGTTCGCGCAAATTCATTTTGAATAGCGTGCGTTTGCGCCACGCCATAGCGAGAACGTAGCGCGCCTCTTCGCCATCGATTGCGGAAAGCGCTGCGAACGCTTCGCGATTCGCATGTAATAATTTTTCGTATAGCGGTAAGAGTCCTGCGTCTTCGAGGTCGCGCGGAATTTCGTAGCCATGCGCGGTTGAGATTGGCTGACTGAGTTGAGACGTTAATCTGTGGCGTTGCAAATCGCGATATGCGCCGTAATCCATGAGCGTGTCGAACACAAAATGGTTGCCAACTTCAAATTCACGACTGAGATTATCATGACTGGTTCGATTTGCATTTATCGAATCAATGAGCGCGCGTTTTTGTTCAAACGTTAATTTGCGCGAGCGATGCACGAGTGCTTCGTACGAAACTGTCGTGTGCGGATAGAGCAAGCTCGCGACGAGCTCATCTTCGGGCGATGCATCGCTCACGAGTTGTACGCGCGTTTCCTCAATTCCGTAATCGTCGTCCTCCAAAAATAAACAGGCGAGTTTTCCGATCGCATCTTTCTTGAGTAAGTATTCGCGGGGCTCCGTATGTTTGATCAGCGTCGGTGCACCTTTGACCGAAAGTCGGAGCGCGACGCGCACCTCGGATACGAGGTCGTCTGGCACACCATATTGCGTGAGCTTTTCAAAAAGCGGCTCAACTTTTTTCGTTTGCGGATTGTATGCGGGTTCAAGCGCCGCGCGCTCAAGTTCCGCCGCAATTTCGCGTACCTCTTCGTTGCCCGATGCGCGCAAACGCGAAATCATATATCGAATTTCACGCGCTGATGCGATAAGTCCCATGTTAGTCAGTGTTGAAACAGGGAGCACGTATCGCGCAACGTCGAGCGCGCGTGCACGCAATTTGTTTTCATACGCACGGTCCGTCGTGTCCGCAGGCCGTGGATATTTTGCGCGGAAATACGCAATCATTCCATCGGTGAGTTCCGTGTAGCCAGCCATGAGTTCCTCAATTGCGTGTGTGTATAATTCTCCCGCGGCTCCAAGCTCAAGAAATTTTTTCGGTTTGTGGAACCGTGTTGGATCAAAGGGGACATAGCGCGTCGATTTTTCTTGGTATGACGCGAGGCGGTGATCTTCGATTGCCTTGGTCGCGATCATGGAAATATTTTCGAGCGCCATCGCAATCATTGCCATGTCAGCAACCGAAGCATCGCCATAGCCAATAACCCATTTCTCGTGGAATTCAGCGGATTTTTCGTCAGTTAAATCCTCAATGGTTGTTTTAACCGATTCTTGGGAACGCGAATATTTTGCAAACGCAACAGCTTGAGTTTCCGGGGCCAGGCCTACAATGGCAAAGACATCTCGATCGTGGGATTCAAGCGGCATAAAAAAGTAATAAAAAACGGCAAGGGCGAAATAAGCGCGAGCCGTGGCAAAGATCTCTGCGTGGATTTTAGCAGAGCTTGGGGCAAAAAACAAAACCCCCGTCAAGGGGTTTTGTGCCGTATTTTGGGACCATTTTTTTGGTTATTTTCCAGGTATGCGGAGAGCGGAGTTTGGCAGCACTGTTTCGGTTCCATCATAGAATGTAACATTCGCCCCATCAGCGGTCGATGCTGTGATTTTCGCAGTGAACCATTCGCCATCCGTCCACTGTGCAACAACGCTGTCTCCAATCGCGAGTTTTTTTGGCGAGTCCGCAGCGCGCGCGATTCCTTCCAGCGGTACGTTCATTTCCGAATCGCCCTCGTCGTACATAACCGTGTAGGTTCCGTTTATAAACGCGGTAATTTTACCTGGATACCAGTGGCTGCCATCGCGCCATTTCGCGTAAACCTTTGTATTGAGTGCAAAAATTTGTTGTGGTGTGGTTGGATTTGCTGCGTGCAGTACTGGGGTCGGCGAAGTTTCTACTGGCGGAATGGTCGGCATCGTTACAGGTCGCGGAGCCGGCTCTGTTGCGGCGCCAATTGCAAGAATGGTCGTGGGATCTGTTATTGTATATGTGTAACCGTCGTGTAATTTGACGTTTATTTGATTTTTATCCGCGCCTGCGTCAAGCGCCGTAACCGCTGCTGTATACCACACACCATCAACCCATTTTGCGACAACTGGTTGCTCGAGAACAAATGTGTGCACCGCCCCGGGGATGCGCGCGAGTTTATTCACGTCATAACCCGCCTCCACTGGAGTGCCATCATCAAACCGAACGCTATAATTTTTGTTGTCGACCGCAGAAATGACACCAGAATACCAGCGATTAGTGGTTTTTGATTTTGCTGCAACATGCGTGCCAACAGGAAATAAGTCTTCTACTGTTATCGCATCAGGCGCGTGTTCAATCGGCACGGGGGCGTGTGGAGCTGCTGGGGCGCTGTTGCCACCGCAACCTGCACCAAGAAGTGCTGCCGAGGCAAGTGCTATGAGTGTGGTTGAAAAATAATTGTGTGTCATAGAGATGTGTCTGGTCACGTCAATAATAGAGCATCTTGTGTATTCAGACAATGCTCGGTCGCGCCTAGAGTGTTATTTTCCAGAGAATAAGTTCTGTTTGTGTAATTTCAACGTACGAAAAAATGCGCACGTGATTTGCAATTGAGCCGAGATTTACGACCACGGTTTCTGGTAGCGTTGTGTCGATGTAGGGGATATGTAAGTGACCGTAGCAAAAAATTGATGCAGTTGGCACAATCGTCGTTTGTAGTTTGAGGGAGTGTTTGCGGTAGAGTGCCTTGAGACGTGGTGTGCTTCGGCCGCGCATTTTGCGAAAAATAATGTCGGTGTTGATGCCTGCACGTTTGAGAAGGCCTGCTGTTTTTGTCGCATATCGACTGTACCAACCAGCGGTTCGATTTATTGGGTCTGCTTTGTGGCCATGCGACAGATAAATTGGTCCGATTTGGATCGACTCTTCGGTTTTGATGCCGAATTTTTTTTCGATGCGCCGCCACGCGGTCCAATCGTGATTGCCTCGAATAATGTGGACGTGTTTTACTAAAAAATCTATGTATTCTGGATGATATTTTAAAATTTGTTTCGCGTTTGAACGCCACCCTTCCAAAATGTCACCAAGGCCGTAGAGCTCATATCCGTCGTCCGTATATTTTTGAAGGAGTTTGAAAAGTTCGCGTACATTTTCCGGCGGGACGCTAATGGCTTTGTTGAGCTTGCCATATAAATGTACGTCGGAAAACAGCACCATCGGTGGGCTTTTGAACGGCTCTTTAAAACTATACGTTGCGATGCGTTCGCGGCGTGGTTTGTGAATTTGCGGAATGAGCACAGAAATATGTGTGGCTAGCTAGGCTGCAACAAGCTTGTCGAGAGTTGCGTGAAGATCATCAATTGAGCCGTCATTATTTATCGTGATGTGTGCATCGACCGCAACATCGTCGATTGATTTTTCCGTCGAGCGTTCCTCGTCTTTAAGGAAATCCTCGAAGGTTTTTTTCTGATCATCTTCGTTTTCTGTACGTTGAATTAAGCGGTTGAATCGCATCTGCGGTGCTGCTTCAATATAGACAAGTGTGAAGCCGGGGAGTTTGCGCAGTTCGGCGATATCCGCGAGGCGACGAATGCCATCAACGCACACAACGTCATGCGTGTCGCGCTCAACGTCTTCTTTGATAACACGCGCAAGTGTATCTTCGCCGAACGCCGAGCGCAGAACCTCGGATATGCGAATAAGATGATCGCGGTCTGTCGGTAAATACAGTCGTCCAACTAGATCGCGTAAAATACTCGAGTATCTGTGGTATCCGGCGTTGTAACGTGACCCTAAATAGTCGCATGCCGCACCTTTGCCCGACGCGATATGTCCAACAAAGCCAAATATTTTTTTCATAGTTTTCTGAGTGTGACACCGGCCTCTTCAAGAAGTCTGCCCGCAGTGTCGTTCAACGGGTATTCTGCCGCAAAAATAATTTCTGTGATGCCTGAGTTGATGCACATTTTTGCGCACATAAGGCAGGGTGAAAATGTTGTGTAAAGCGTTGCGCCTTTGATTGAGACACCGTGGTACGACGCCTGCACGATCGCGTTTTCTTCGCCGTGCGAACAGGTACATTCTTCAAGCTGCATACCTGCCTGAACCGTTCCACTGCCCGCTGTTTCGCCGCCATGTATTCGCGCCCAACAGCGCGCGCAACCGCCCTCATCGCAGTTTGCGGTTCCGCGCGGCGTGCCGTTGTAGCCGGTTGATATTATGCGCTTGTCTTTAATTATCAGTGCCGCAACTTTGCGCGAGCAGCAATTACTTCGGCGCGCGACCACGTGTGCAATATCCATGAAATAAACGTCCCATGAAGGACGGGAGGTTGGTTCGCTCATATGTTCGGCATTGTACCAAACACTCGAAAAAATACAAACATTTATAATGACGTGTTGACCAGTTTTGCCTGGTATGGTACGGTTTTTTTACTATCCTCTCACCTATGTTTACCCTTACTTCGACTTCATCAGACGACAACCATCGTATAACTAAACTTTCGTATATTGGTTTTGCCGCCTTGCTCGGCGTTTTGTACGACATCTTTTTTTGGGAGCAGGCGAAGGGTTTGGGCTTTCTTTTGTTTACGCTTGTTTATTTGTTTGGATTTTATGTGATAAGCGCACGTGGCCGCGTCATCAGAATGACGGGAGCACACGCATTCGCGATCGCGGCCGTTGTCACCGCAATCCCGACAGTATTATACGACAACATGCTCGTGCAAAGCGTTGTGCCAAAAATTGTTTTTGTGCTCATGATTTTGTATACGATTTTATTGACGCTGCGCCGCGGTGAAATTTCGGGATCGTGGGGATTATTAAATGTTGCAGCTCTGCGCTCGCCGTTTTTATTTTTTAATTCGCTCGACGCGGTTGGTCGCGACCTTTTTACGTTTCGGAGTAACAACGCGAACACACTTCGTAAAGCACTTGTCGCACTGCTCATTTCAATTCCGGTGTTACTTTTATTTGCAGCCCTGTTTGCGGGCGCGGATCCCGTATTCAGCCAATGGTCAAATGATTTTTTTGAGAAATTAACCGGATTACATTTTGGCGTTAATCTATGGCGAATTCTGCGATCACTTTTTATCGCAGGATTTTTTGGGACTATATTTTATTTCGCATTCCGTGAAAAACATACGCTCGTAGAGCGTGGTGGCGGGCCGGCGCGGCGCATCAGTGCAGTAACGGCCGCGATTGTGCTCGGCCTTGTTAATATCTTGTTCGCGGTATTTGTGTTTGTGCAGTTCAAATATTTGTTCGGCGACTCGGCCGTGGTTCTGGCTGCGGGCAAAACATTTGCCGAGATTGCACGCGACGGTTTTTTTGAACTCGTGTGGGTTCTTGTTTTCGCAAGTGTACTTCTCAGCATTTTTTATCGCTCGTATTCGCATCATGACCATCCATGGCTCGTGCGCGCGCTTGAACTTCTGCTTATCGCGCAGCTCGTTGTTGTCGGCGCATCGGCGCTCAAACGCATGTACCTCTATCAAGATGCGTACGGATTTACGGTTCTGCGGCTGTATGTTGAGTGGTTTATTTATTTTGTGTTTGCGCTCCTCGCGGCTGGCGTGTTCGCGATTTTGCGCAATTTGAAATTTCGTGTGCTCGTGCATGTTGGTATGGTTGGCGGTCTCCTCGCGCTGATTATAATTTCGTTTATCAATGTCGATCGCATGATTGCGAAAGAAAATATTGACCGATATTTTTTGAAGCACGATAGGCTTGATACACAATATCTCAGTGAGCTTTCTGCAGACGCTGCGCCTGAGCTTGTGCGTTTGAATCCTGCGTTTAGCGATCCAAATTTTTGTCAGCAGGGAGACACAGACACGACTTTGCAGTATCGCATTCAAGAAAATTTGGTCGCAGCAAAAAAACGGAGTGTGTCGTGGCGCGAGTTTAATGTGAGTATCATGCAAGAACTCGTGCTTCGTACGGATCTTCTTACATTCTCTGACAGAATCCAAGAGTGTCGTACAGGAGTGTCGTTTGCAACAAAGCTCAAAGCTGCGCGGGAGTCACACGCCCCGTCATGTGCAGATTCCGGTTCTGCAAATTATTGTCAGATCGCGCCGCGGGGGAGCGAACCGCTTTCGTATTACACCTCAAGTTTGGCAGCCGTTTCTCCAGCTGAAAAATCATACGTCGCCGTACTTTCGCGCGACGCTGCGCACATGCGATGGTATGTAGACACGGGAATTGTGTTGCCACAAGGTGGCGTGCAGAAAATTGATGAGCAACAACTTATTTATAACATTCCGTTTGATGAAGTTTATATTCTCAAGGGCGGAACGCTTATCGGTTTTAATATTACCGCTCAAAAGTTTCAAGAATATGCAATTAATTATATTGCAGGCAAAGAAATGCTGACCGTTGTTCCGAGTGAGTTAGACGCGATGCAATTCCCTGGCTAAAATCATAATTTTGCTTTAAAGCTTAAAATTTTGTATGCTTGATGAGCTATGTTCTGGGATTATAAAAAAAAGGCAGCAAAAAAACAGGCTGAAAAAGACGAAAGATGGGCGCTCGAGCGTTTGATTAATTTTGGTGTAGGCCGGCATAAGTTAAGTAAGCGATTGCTCAGGAAACACTTAGCAGGACTTCGTATTGATGAAAATAAGCGTGCAGCGCTCGAACTTCTTGTATGGAACAAAAAATTTTAACGGCACGTCAACAGAAAGCACTTCGTTTTTTTAGCAAATCAGCACTCGCACAAAAATTTTATTTTAGTGGGGGCACGGCACTTGCTGAATATTATTTATACCATCGTTTATCGGTTGATTTGGATTTTTTTACCACAACAGACATCGATATCAGATCGGTTCGCAATTTTGTTACTGCATTGAGTACTGAATTGCAAGCAAAAAAAATTGAATACACACGAACACACGATCGGCATTTATTTTTTTTGAAATTTGGGAAAGAGGATTTGAAACTTGAGTTTACAAATTATCCCTTTGTACGTCTCGGACGGCGCATAAAACGTGAAGGAGTTCTTGTTGATAGTTTGCGTGATTTATCTGCGAATAAGTTAATGGCGCTACTCGATCGTTTTGATCCAAAGGATTTTGTGGATATTTATTTTATTTTGAAAAAACGTTCGTTTGAGGCTGTGCGGAGTGATGCTCAGGAGAAGTTTAAAATAAAACTCGATCCGTTATTTATCGCAGCCGAATTCGCAAAAGTACGTCGTGTAGTTGTACTACCTCACATGTTAGTGCCACTGACAGTAGATCAGCTTAAACATTTTTTTGAAAAGCAGATTAAAGATCTTGGAGGGGGATTTCTTATTTTGGGCTAGCGTTCATAATTGAAATGTAATAAAAAAACGCGCACCGTCATTCGAGATGAATGACAGATGCGCGTAGTTTGAACTCGTGTGGCCGGTTTGGCTCACGGGTTCACTTCGTCCCAGACTAAGAATTGAACATCGAACTCTTCTCGCAGCGCTTTTCGCGCTGCACGTTGCTCTGCATGCTTGGTACTGTCGCTTACACCTGTGGCAAGCGGGCGAGTTCCAGCATACACACCAACAGTTTGTGTTCTCTGATGATCCGGCCCGGTTGAATTGAGGCGCACGTAGTGTGGAGTGATATGCCAGACCTCTTGCGCCATTTCTTGGAGAGCTTCTTTCGGATCGCGGATATCAGCGTTTCTGATGCGTTCTAGGCGTGGGAGGAGGAATTGTCTGATGAACAATTCAGCAACTCCCGAACCGCGGTCAAGACGAATCGCACCAATCACCGCCTCAACAGCGCACGCTCGTATGTGGCGTACCTGTTTTTCGGCTAGTTGGTTATCCCTTCGTTGACCGAGGCTCATGCGTAGGTAAGCATCAATCTCTAGTTCCTCACCAACTTTGCCAATCACGAAGTTGTTAACCAGCGCGGCTCGCATGTTGGTGAGTTTGCCCTCGTTTGCTTCGGGCATGGTGGTGTAGAGGTGGTACGTGACCACCGCTTCCAGCACCGCATCTCCGAGGAATTCGAGACGCTGATTGTGCTCTACGGCATCAGTGTTCTCGTTGAGATATGAGCAATGCGTTAGTGCTGTTTCCAGGAACGATTTGTCCTGGAAACTTATACCGATGCGTCGCTCAAACTCTGCGAGAGCTTTGTTGAAGCTCAGAGGTCCTCGTTGCTTTCGTTGCTGCTGTGCTACGTTGGCCATTGGAACCCATTGTTGTTGAGCTTCTGCTCGATGATGGACAAGTCAGACGCTTTCACGCCAACCGTCATCATCGTTTGTCGCCGCCCACGGGAAATGAGTTGACCAACACTCACCACTGGAATTTTTCCCAGCACTTTGATAAGTGGTGCGGCCAGGCCAAGGCTCGCAAGATCAGACTCAGGTTTAATTTCTTCTCGCGGCTTTGGACCGACGAGCGCCCGCGACAGTGTCAACGTGAGCGGTGGCTGCTCTGCTGTTGGAGCGTGTCGACGTTCCGGATTTTCTGAAACCGGAAACGCGTGCAAGCCGCTGTGCACCTCTTCCGCGGACTCTTGATCAAATGTCAGCGCGAGAGACCGAAGTCTGTCGACCGCATTTTGAACCTCATCCGAGAGGTGTACGAGATTTTTTGGTAATCGCACCTGCCACGATTCGTCAACCGCGTCGCCGAGTGTCCGTACGTTTGCCTGGTTGAGCTCCGCGAGCGCGCTGGCTGAGAGATCTGTGTGATCTAACAGCCAGCGGTCGCGAGGAATAACAAGACATTGTGGAGACACGTTGGTAACACAGATAACGCGTTCATGGTCCGGGGCATCGATGTCGATCATGAGACGAACGTCTCCGACCTCAACCGTCCCGCTAATTCGCATGGGTAACCTCCATTGTTTCATGATCGAGCACAACGTTCCCAAACAGGCGCTTGCCTTGTTCGTAGTTGTGCATCGCGTTTGAGTGCTCCCTGTAACGCAGATGCCGTGCGATTTCCGGAAAGGAAATGCTGAGGTGATCTCGAAGGATAACCGCAGCCAGTTGACGCGCCTGCACAACGTCACGTTGCCGTGAGTGCGCAAGCATTTCCTCAACCGTCATATCTGCTTGCAGGGCAACTGCGCCAATAACCTGTTGCGCGAGCGATTCCTTAGCCGAGCCGAACACAGACAATTTGAGAGTATTAGTTTCCTTGAAACTCTCAAATACGACTGCGACCGGACGCGGCTGTGGAGTCGAAGGCGCAACGCGCTTGATTTTTTCCCAGACCTCCGTCGTGTAGAGCGCTTTGATGACCGTTCCGTACATCATGCGCGCCCACTCTTCGGTTACCTCGAGCTTCTGTGCGATGCGATCAAATTCAAGCGGCCGCTCTCCGTGATACGGATGGCGAAGTTTGAACGTCTTGATCGCACGTTCGGTGAGTTTGAGCGAGGCAAGAGCCTCATCGAGCGCTCGCCGAATTTTCGCATCCTTGATGCGCATCATCTGAACTTCCGGACGTTTTTCAAACAAGACTTCCTCGTTAACAACCAAACTTTCGGTCTGGTCATCTTCGATTTCGTCGAGCTCATCCACGTACTTGGCCCAGGGAGCTGCGCGCGCGAGGCGTTCTTTGACAGCTGGGTCTTCCAAGGCTTCGTACACCGCGCTTTCATATTGCCGCGCCCGCTCACGCGTGAAACCAAGGATATTGCCGACCTCTTCGAGAGTTTTCGACTCACCATCGTCGAGACCAAGTCGCATGCGAAAGATTCCCATTGACTTGATCGGCACGCCGAGCGAGCTGAGCACTTCGTCGAGAATTTTCTTTGTTCGCGCATCGCCGTTCAGTCGCAAAATCTCATCTTCAGGAGACGGGGTTTTGCTTGCAAGCGTGCTCATGATCGTAAACGGCTCATCATCGTCACCGTATGTTAGGTCAAGGGACAGTGCGCCTCTAAGCCTACGCACCTCATCGAGAAAGGCAATGCGCTCAAGCGATGTTTTCAATGCCTGCGCGCTTTCTTCTGGCAGCGACTCGCGCCCCTGCTTTTTGACGAACGCCAGGCGCCATTTTTCGTACCGATTGATTTCCTCGTGCACGTGCACAGGCAATCGAATGATGCCTTGGTTTTGGATCATGCGAGTCATCGCTTGTCGAATCCAGTTGACGGCATAGGTTGAAAACCTGAAGCCACTTCTGGGTTCGAATTTAACAATGGCAGTCATGAGACCAAAAACACCTTCTTGCATGAGGTCGAATTCGTCGATAGCCTTGTCGAACGCACGCGCCAGGATTCCGAGAAATCGCTTGACGTTGTACCCGAGTAGACCCGCGTTCGCAACAATGATTTCATTGCGCGCAACGATTCGCTCTTGAGCATTTTTTGCGTTGCGGTACCGCAGAAATCGAAAATATTCATCGTCGCCGAGATGCTTGCGCGCCTCCTCTTCGGTGAATTTCAATTCCATGGTGGTTTCTTCGGGCCCTTCGAGCATCCGCTGCATTTGTCGCATGTCGCCAACAGTCGCGAGCGAGATACCAAATTCTTCGAGCCGATCGATGACCTCGTCAGCAGAGCTTTCTTGAGCACCGCAAAGGTTGAGCAGCTTTGAACGCGGTACATCCACGAGCTCCTGGACAGTTTTAATGCCAGAGCCAATGAGACGCACCGCTGTCAACGCAGACAGGCCAAGAGCTGAAATGGGCTGCCCAAACAGATCTTTGACCAACCAATCATCGTCATCATCGACATGTCCATCACAGACAAATTCCTGAGCGTCATCGATCACTGGTTCGGCCGGAGCCAAAGCAGGTTTCGGTGCGCAGGGCGGTTTTGCTGTGATGTATCCGAGTTTTGTGAGCGCGCGACACACCTCTTCGCATACCAGTTCCGTAAGTCCGCTGTCATACAGCGCACCATACGTTTTTGGACATGCGGCAAGTGTCATGATTGATTTACGGGCCAGTGCGATTTGTGTGTCTTCGGAAAGACGGAGCCATCGCACCGGCACATTGGATTCTTCGGCAATAATCGTGCGTCCCGAGACCAGACTGAGCGTCCTGTCGGGCGATCGCGCACAATTCAGATCAATCCGAACGACGCGCGTTTCAGTTGCCGACTCGATCCGCAGTGTTCCAACCGCCTTGAGCGTTTTACCGTCAGGCGGCGTTTGAACAACCACGCTCGGATCGCCATACACACTGATCATCTCATTCACCATGTCCGGAGGCACAGCGATTGTGTTGGTCGTGCGTACGATGCCGTCGAGGTTGAACAGGCCAAACGCAACAACATAAATTGGGAATCCGCTTTTTTTTGCGGTCTAGTGGATTGTGCTTGATGTTCATCAGGTTGCCAGTGCGGTAACGGGTGCTACGCTGATTAATGCACAGTGTTCCACCCCACACGCCAACGAGTGCGCGATGTACTTTATCGAGATTCTGTTGTTGTCCTTGGCATCGATAGCCAAACGACTCAAGATTCTCAACGATTTCATCGCGTAGAAGCAGCGCTTCTTCGAGCACGCGAATATCGAGTCCCTGCATAAAACACCACTGCACGTTGCCGCGATGTTCTGTGTAGCCGCGAAGCATCCGCAAAAAGGTGATTGGGTCGCCCCGTTCATCCGAATATTGCTGATGTTTGCCGCCGAGGCGAAATTCGCCGCTGCCCTCGCTATTGAAGTTAAGAATTGAAAGGTATGCTGCAACTTCCGCTGCCTCAGTTCCAATTCCTGCCTCAGCCGCGAGCAACAGCATTCGTCCCATTTGAACGCTAACTCCGCCAACCCATCCAACCTTTTTGCCAATCGGCGTCAGGGCGCGGGCGTCGTCGATTATTCCCCAGCTTTGGAGCTGCTTGATTGCAGTATCCGCTTGCAGGGGTGTAATCGGCGTTGGCAAGTCCAATTTTTCTGGATGCGTAACGCCAAGTTCGATCAGCAGAAACACGAGATCCACGAGATTTTCTCGTTTGATATGTGGTGCCGGGTATTCTGGGCGAGCGCTGAAGCTATCCTCAGTATACATTCGGTAGCACACACCAGGAGCTGTGCGGCCTGCACGACCAGCGCGTTGCTTTGCCGCTGCTTGCGTTATTTGTTGAACGTACAGCGACTTCACGCCCGTTGCCGGTATGAATCCGCCTTCTCGCGCAATGCCGCTATCAATGACATGGGTTACCCCATCGATTGTCACCGACGTTTCAGCAATGTTGGTCGCGAGAATAACCTTTCGGTTTGTTGTATATTCAAACACACGCGTGCGCTCTTCCTTTTCGAGCCTGCCATGGAATGGTATGCACTCAATATTCGGAAGATTCAGGTCATTCACAATGCGCATCATGTTCTCAATATCAGCAGCGCCCGGCAAAAACACGAGGCAATGCCCCGCGCCGCTGCCAGCGTAAATTTCTTTTACGAGCTGCGCCATCTGTTTGAGATACCCGCCAGTTTCAATCGCGCGCGGTTTCAGAGGACTGTACCGCACTTCGACCGGGTATGAACGCCCCGGAATCGAATACACGGGCGCGTTGTCAAAAAATTTCGACAACTCAGCCGTGCGCATGGTCGCGCTGCTCAAGATGAGCTTGAGATCGGGACGAATCGCCAGCAATCCTTTGAGGTACCCGAGCAAAAAGTCATAGTTGACCTTGCGCTCGTGGACTTCATCGAGAATGATGAGCGAATAACGACTCAAATGCGTATTTTGGCGGATGGCATGCACGAGCACACCTTCGGTCATATACACAATTTTTGTTTCGTGAGAAACGGCGCGGCTGCCGCGGACTTGATGACCAACAATGTCGGCCCGCGAATCCTGCAGTAGCTCCGCAACAAACTCGGATGCGAGTACTGCGCCCGGCCTCGTTGGCAGTACGCATGCAATTTTACCTTTTTTGGCAAAACCGCCGCGGTACATGAGGTAGGGAAGCAGTGTTGTTTTTCCTGAGCCGGTTGCGCCCTCAATGATGAGAACTTGCGACCCACGCACCGCCTCAAGAATGGGCCGTGCGTGGTCTTGGATAGGGAGGTTTAGGTCCGCGAGCTTCATGGGAACTCCTTGTGCAAAAGTTACGTGTGTTTGTTCGTTTTTTTGGTTGAATTGTCAAAAAACAACGTGGTGCGATTCTAGTATAAAATAGGCTAAATGTCAAGTGAAGCGTCTGGGCCATGTGAGTAGCGGGTGGGTTGACAACTCAGCGGTTTTGTGGTTAGTATGGAGCAGTCCACGGAGGGACTACTTGATGCTTAATAATTTGACACCAGAAGAAGTCGCACGCCGGTTTCGTATGTGGCGTATCGCGAAGCGATCAACGGCCTCGGTCGGGGATCTAGCAGAGGAAACGCGTGTGCCAGCGAAGTGGATCCAAAAGATTCTTTCTGCGGGTGTTGCGCCGGATTTTACGACGCATCTTTCCGAGTTTTTGCTCGCGCATGAACGCGGAGATGTGCAGTCGCTCGCCGAACTGCACGCGGGACGCTCGAACAGCGTGCTTCCACCGCCGCATGAGACGGCCTCGTATGAACCGTTTGCTGTGGATGCGCTCAAGGCCCATCAGCGGCGTCTCGTGGACATCAATGCGCGACCATATTGCTTGGTTGCGCGTCAGAAAATTTCTGCGCGTCACTGCATTATGTCCCAGAATTGTCGCGATTGTTATGGATGCGCGGCGGAAACTCGGTTTTGCGTCGAATGTAACTATGCAGTCGTGGCGTTTGGTGGCACGGAATTGTGTGCGTATTGTTTGACGCAGCGACTGCAAGATCCAGATACGGATCGTTTGCGGCATGTGTGGATCACACACGTTGATTGCCAACAGGCGAATAATCGTGCGATCAGTGTCACAACCTGTCAGCGTACGCAAGGAGATGGTTGCGGTAACTGCGCGGCAATTTCGCGTGTCTGCACTAGTTGTAAGAATAAGCGCGTGCGATATCCTGATTTCGGTTTGTGTCTCGGTTGTCACACGCAGCTGCTTGGGTTTGGTTGGGAACCACTCGCGCCAGAGGTTTTCGAAGAGCAAACTGCCGAGCGTAAGTCGTTTTTTCGTCGAGCTCACGCATCGGAAGAGCGTAGTGCAGCGCGCGTTATTACGATTCTCGCTGAACCGGAATTTGAACCAGAACGAGATCCAGAGAGCGTGAAAAAAGCTGAATCAACGGCGCTTGCTGTTGTACCAACGACAGAAGTAGGCCTTGCTGTCATTGAAACGCCGATCGTTGAATGGCCTCCCACCTTATTACACGAACAAAAGAAGGGGCGGACTTATTTCGTTCGAGTGATGGAGCTGCTCGTTCTTCGCAGCTATGGTACGTATGAGCAGATTCGGGATTGCTTACATATCGCACCGGGCTCGTACGAAGATTATCACCTTGATTATCTTTTGCGGATCATGCAGACGATTGGCGTCACGGCTGGACCAGGACGGACCCGAATCGTGGGTACACTCAAAGAATTGTACACGCTCTATTATTATTGCTACGCGTCTCTAGGGGCTGACGCGAGTTTGTGCAGCCTGATCATGCAGCGTTGCATTGGGCAGTACATGCTCGAGACGAAAAAAACGTCGATGATTGCTATCCGCGAACGGTTTAATTACACAGCACTTGTTCGTGAGGCGTACGAGCGGCTTGTGTGCAAGGGCATTATTGGTCCAGCAAAACGTGGGCCACTACAACGGCCGCTGCTTGTTGAGTCGATTTTGGAGCTCGACGAAAAGCTTCGTGTTGCACATCTCGGACCGCAAACTGCGGCTGATCGAGAAAAAGTTCGTGTGCTCGACCTGCGATGTGAAATTCGGAGAGTGAATGCACTTCGTGATGAGCAGCCACCGATCTCACGTCTTGACATGTTAATGTGCCGAGCACTCGGCGCTCATGACAAGTTGAATCATGACGTGCACAAGCTCATGGCCCTTGTTACCAGGGGTGTACGTAAGAACAATCCGTAAACTAAAGGCGCGTTGCCGCACCGGGGAACACAGTTGTGTGATTCTCTCGGTGCGGTTTTTTATTCTTGACAAAGTTGTTTGTTTGGTTTGAATCGTATGTGGTATAGTCGGTCTGTTTAGAAAATTATTTAATACTTATGCAACCAAAGGATGGGGGTAAGGTTTTTACACCAGAGGAAAGCACAGAAATGCTTCAGTATATTGCGACAACGCTCGCAACAGGACTCCATGAGCTTCGCGAGATAGTTGAGACAAAAGTCGCGATGAAGGACGATGTTAAAAAGTTGATTGGTGAGGCAAAGCAGGAACTCATGGCTTACACCGACAAGCGCGTAACCGAGGCAGAAAATAAATTCATCATGCCGCTCCGCCGCGAAGATGAAAAAGTTGATGAGGTCGTGGATTCGGCACAGCAACGAAAATTATTTGATCAGTTAGAAGCTGCGCGGCTTAAAAATCTAGGACCGTTTCCAAAGTTGGTCGTAGGTTGACTTTTTCAGTGGTTCAATAAGTTGTGGAGGTATAAAACCTTGCTGCTGTTCCAGTTGACACGCGGCTCATTTTGTGATTAGATATGCTATCCCCAAAACGGGGAAGAGACGTTGGCCCTATCACAACTTGAGACATAAAAAGGAGGCGTAATGACGGTAATTTTGGACTCATCGGAAGTCGCGCGAAGGTTTCGTGTATGGCGTATGACACACCGACCGGTAGCAACGATCGCGCAGCTTGAAAAAGAGACACTCGTGCCCGCAAAACATTTGCAAAGTGTCTTAACAACGAAGACGGTTGCTACTGAGTATAAACAGCACCTTCAGATGTTTCTCGCTGCTTTTGAGCAGGGGAACACTGAAGCGCTGGCGGAAATGCACGCAGTTCAGTCGCCGGATTTGCCAGCGGCCCATGCGCCTCACCAGTATGCACCGCATATTACTGAGGCGCTGCGAAGTCGGCGTGTGCGTAAAGTTGGGACACTTGGTCGGCAGTACTGTTTGATAGCGCGCCAGGATATTTCAGCTCGTCAGTGTTTGATGACGCAGAAATGCCCGGATTGCTATGGATGTGCTGCAGCGACGCGGTTTTGCGCCGAGTGTGGTTTCGACGTGCTCGCGTTTGCTGGTGCTGAGCTGTGCTCGTATTGCTTGAGTCATGCATTGGCTGATCCGGCAACGGATAAACCGAAGCAGCTCTGGCTCACGGGCGTGCCGTGTCAACAAGCAAACGGGCGGGTTATCAGTATTGATACATGCGGCCGTATGCAAGGGGATGCATGCACGGGCTGCTCGGTTGCGAGCCGCATATGCCTGCAATGCAAGGCTAAACGCGTGCGTTACCCTGATTTCGGTTTGTGCCTTGGTTGTCACACGAATATGCTCGGGTTTGGCTGGGAGCCGCTCAGCGATGGGCAGATGCAACAAATTCAGGCAGAGCGTGATCAGATTATTGCAGGCGCTGTTGCTGCAGACGCTGCACGCGAACGTCAGGAAACTGCTGATGCGGAAGCAGCGGCAGAAGAAGCAGCTGTTGAAGCTGAAACTCGTGCAAAAGCAGAAAATGAGGCGCGCGAATTGCAACAACGAATACTGAGTGCGCCGCCCGCGCAAGCACTGCCTGTAGAATCATGGAAAAATGCGACAGGATTACCGCTCATCGGAGCGCTTGCGGCAATGTGGGCCGCTGTTCAGGCGCAGCACACGGACCTTCCGTCCGCGATGATTTTGCCAGCTCCCGCTTCGTCAGCAATGAGTCGCATGAAGAAGACCGAGGCACATTTTGCGCCATTTAGGTGGAAGCAAAAAAAAGGTCGAATTCATGAGATTTCTGTTGTTGCGGAGATGCTTAACCGGCCGGCGTCTGAAATTTTGGGGAGCTTGCTCCATGAAGCAGCTCATGCACTTAATTTTGTGCGGGACATCTATGACTGCTCCGCGAGCGATTATCACAACAAGCACTTCAAAGTTGCCGCGGAGCAGTTGGGGTTATCAGTTACGCAGGTCGATCACTACGGGTTTTCGGAAACAAGACCTACTCGTGAGACGCTGCAGCTGTACGCCGCGGAAACGCAGCGACTTGCTAAAGTGCTGATGCACCGATGCGAACCTTCTGAACAAGAGGATATTGCTGAAGATGCAGATGTAGCGATGAAAGGTGGGCGGTATAAGAAAGCGGTCTGCGGTTGTGGACACAACATCCGTGTGGCTCGAAGAACCATGGCTGCGACAACGATTCTCTGCGGCGTGTGCGAAGAACCATTTGTGTTTCAGTCGTAGAAGGAGATGAGTAGTTAGGATGCGTGTAGGTATTACGATTTGTCGTATTGCCTGCACGCTTTTTTATTTTCAACAGAACTCCGAAGTTTATAAGTAGTTCAATACAGTGATTCAATACATACCCAAAGAAAATAATTTTATTGCGAGGGGGCTCTCGGAGGCGCTGCGGGCCAGTGTCCGTGTAAACACGGACGAGCAGCGCCGAGGCGTGAAACGCGGGTCGAGCTTGCGTAGACCCTGTGATGAGTGCGATTTTCTGCTGAGAAAATCGACACGTACCCCGAACAGTAAAGTTAGTTTCTTTGGGTGTATATTCACTCAAGTGTTATACTACTCCCATGCTTCCTAACCCTTTTGAAAATAAAAAAACGCTCCGGACTCGCAAAGCACTTGGTAGTGCGATGTGAGTCCGGAGTCGTTTGCGTGGCGGGGGTTAGCCCGACGTTTCTGTTGCCGCCGCCTGGTTAGGCCGTGGCTTGTTGTCCGCCTTTGCCGCTGTTCGCGCGTTGGGCCAAAGTGGGGTTCACATTTTCCGTTATTGCGCGGACCAGTTCGGTCAGCTGTTGCCGCAGCGTGTCGGCCTCATCCGGCTTCATGCTCGCGTAGTTCAACGAGCCGAGCGTATCGACGAGCGAAATCGTGTCCGAATTCGCTTTTTTGAACGAAACCGTTTTCGGATTCCCGGTGCCCGTGCTCGGCGGCCGGCCTTTTTTCGGCGCGTTGTTCACAAGGCCGGTCAAGCGATTGAGATCCATCTGACCTTTCGCGATCATGGTCGCGTAGGCAAATTGTTTCTCAACTTCTTCAACTTCGGTCAATTTTTCCGCCGCCTGCAAGGTGATTTGGCCGTTGTCGACCATGGTTTGCACGCGCGGGTCCAGCTGGAGCAGCAAAATCCGCTTTTCAACGGTCTGGCGGCTTTTGCCCGTTTTGGCCGCAACTTTGTCGAAATCGCCATCATAGCGCTCGGACAAACGCTGCATGCCGTTGGCCTCTTCGATCGGCCGCAAATCTTTCCGGCCCGTGTTCTCGATCAGCGCAACCTCTTCCATCGCCGCGTCGGTAACGATCTTGAGATCCATCAACGCTTTGATGGTCTCGAGGCCGGCTTTCTTGTGGCCGCGGAGACGGCATTCGCCGTAGATCAGTTGGAACCGCCCCGGCGTAACCGGACTCGGCCGCAATTTCACGGGCTGATGCAAACCGCCGTCTTTGAACGACGTGGCCAGTTCAAGGATGTAATCGTCATCGAAGGTCAGGCGCTGTTGGAACGGATTCGGATCGATCAGGCTGACGGGCACTTCGTAGACTTTATCGTGCTCAAATTGAGCAAAGGGATTGAAAGGCAAGTTCATCGTGTTCTCCAAGGAAGCGTTGTAAGGCACTGGAACTTCAGGCCACTGTAGCCATTCGTGACGATACGCTACCAAATATTCGCAAACATGTCAAGAGAGCAAAAAGCCCGCCGGAAATCGGTGGGCTTTTTGCTTAAATTGAGCTTTTAAATTTATGCGAGCGCAACTTTGATGGATGGGCCCATTGTCGTTGTTACAAACGAGCTCTGGATGTACACACCTTTTGAGCTGGTTGGTTTCGCGCGTTTGATTGCCTCTGTTGCAAGGAGAATATTCTCCTTAAGCTGTTCCGCAGTTTGCGAGCGCTTGCCAACGGGAATGTGGACATTTGCTGTATCATCGCACTTAAATGCGATTTTACCTCGGCGAAGTTCGCCAATCATTTTTGTAACATTTGCTGAAACTGTGTCCGTCTTTGGGTTAGGCATGAGGCCTTTTGGACCCAATGTTTTCGCAAGTTTCGCAAGTTTCGGCATCATTGCTGGTGTTGCAACCGCGATGTCGAAATCAAGCTTACCGCTTTTGATGATTTCTTCAACGAGTTCTTCGCCGCCGACGATATCTGCCCCAGCTTCCTTTGCAGCCGCCTCGTCACCTGTTGTTACGAATGCAATAATGCGCTTTGGTTTGCCGGCTGAATGCGCGAGCACAAATGTGCTGCGAACCTGCTGATCACCTTTTTTTGGATCAACGCCGAGATGAAAATGAATTTCTACTGTCTCATCAAATTCGCGTTTTGGAAATTTTTGGATGAGTGCAATCGCATCATCAACTGAATATGATTTCTTTTTGTCGATGAGGCTCGCTGCTGCTTGGTAGGTCTTGCCTTGTTTTGGCATAAACTTTGAGTTGTGTGGTACGAACGACCTTGGTGACGACCAGGTCTCCCACGCTGAATATGCGAATAGAGTACCACCGACTGCGCGCGGTGTCAACATGTGGTATACTGACGCCATCATTTTTTTCTTATGATTGGATCCTTACCAACAGACGCAGCTGCCGCCGCCGCGCCGCAGATGCTTATCACGTATCTCGAACGTTTATTCGAAGAAGCGCACATTGCGCCGACGACCGAAGATCTTCGTACGACCATGATGGAAGAAACGCTGGCTCGTTTGCAGCAACACATCATGCTCGATTTGCTCAACGCGCTGCCAGACAAAAAAATGGAAGATTTTAAGGTTTTGCTTGAACAAGCGCCTGACGCCGAGCACCTAACAAATTTTTTGAAGGTCAGTGTGCCGAATAGTGAGGACATCTTGGGAAAATCACTTGCAGAATTTAAGGATACTTTTTTAAGCGCGAAAGCTAACTGACACACGTATGCCTTTAGAACTTGTTCATCAACCATCGGCCGCGGAGAAAACAGGAGACAATCAACAACCCAAACAGCCTGATAATTTTCCGCTCGCAAACATATCACAGGACGAAGTGCGACGTGCACTTGGCGGTCCCACGACTGGCGAGACGCCACGATTAGCCGCAGAAGCGTCTCCGCGTTTGATCGGCGTTGATAATAAAAAATTATTAGGCGTTGACGCAGCGCCGCTTCAGCTCACACAGGAAAAACCGGCCGGTCTGCTTCCAAAACCTGCTGGGCTGCGTGAACTGCCACCCCCACCAACTCCACCGATGATGGAGGGGCCGCCGAAAGCGCCACAGCTTGAAGGGCCGAAAAAAATAGATCTTAAGATCGTTGATATTTCAGCTGTGGTTGAACAATTGGCGCATCGTGAGGCGGAAGAAAAACTCAACGAATATTTAACCAGCAAACAAAACGGATTTTTTAAGAAAATGTTTGCCCGCATGGGCGAATCGGGTTTGCGGTATAAATTTTATCGTGAGGCAAAAGATGCGATCGTCAATAATCGAAATTTGATGGCATCGATTGATGCGCGCATGAAAGGCCAAAGCGACACGAAAATTGCCGCAGGGAGCGAACTCAAAAGTTTTGCGTATCTCGACGAAATTTTGAAAACATATGAAGACGAGATCACAGAAGATGAAGAGAAGGGTGAGGCCGTTCATGATCCAGCCGTGAATCAAGAGGTCGCTGCGATTTTGATGCGTTATGCGCAAGGAAAAATTCCAGACCGACAGGCGTTTGATGACGAAGTTGAACGGCGCGTTATTCGTCCACACTTGGGCGACAAGAAATTTGGCGCTGATGCGGCAAAAGGGGTGAACGCAAACAATAAATCGGACAAAGAGGGTATCATGTTTGCAACAAATTTATTTAAGCAGGCAGAGGGCTTTAAAGAAGACATCAATAAAGCGATTGCGGAGGCGGTTGCGGAACACGGAAAAGAAAACGAAGAAGCGGTTAAGGAATATGTTGCGCGTTCGATGTCGATTGATGTACAACTCGGGAAAAAATCGCGCGATTTGGTTAATCGATTTCCGGAAGGCCAGATGGGAGCACTTGAAGGCGTGGTTGAATGGGTGCAGGGGAATAAAATTGCAAATAAATTTATTAGCCCTCTTACCGCAGGTATTCTTGCGAGTGCTGCATTTAATCTTGGTACACGCAAATTAGTGACTTTAGGTATTATTGGTACGAGCGCTGCATTTCTCGGGCCATTAGCAGCCGGTGCTCTTGCGGCGGGTGCGTATGCTGCTATTCGTAAAAGTGCAGAATCAAAGCGCGATCGCGGTTTGGAAATGCGTCGAGAGGCCTCTGGCTTGGCTGTTGGTGATAAAAAATCTGAACGACTGCGTGAGCACAATTATGATTTGCTTGACGGCAAGCAGTCAGTCGACAGTTTGAAAGCCATGAAGGGGGGCGAACTTACTGCAGCACAGCGAACCGAACTTCTCCATGTTCTCGGCTCTCTTGAAATTGAAAAATCCAATGGTATTGATCTGGTGAGTGTTGGTGCGGAAGAAGGTGTTGAGCTCAAGACCCGCTTATTTACATTGAATGAAATGCGCCGAGAGATCAAGCGCGTTCAAAGCGAGATGCCGCAGGATGAAAAGTTTAAAGAAGCGTTTAATTCAGAAAAATCAGAATTTGTTGCTGCGAAACTTGGGGAAATTGAGTCTAAGGATGCGGGTTTTCGCAAATATCGGTGGGGTGAGATGGCAAAGGCAGGGCTTATTGGCGCTGCAGCTGGTATGGCGGGCGGTGCGATTATGCACAAACTTGTTGAATGGAGTGGGCCAGTTTTACACGATACAAGCGAGTACTGGTCGAGCGTTTTGGGTCACGTGTCTCCGGACAAAGCGGCGGCTGTTGCGATTTTGCACGAAGCGCCGATTGGTAATGGCAGTGTGAAACTACCAGATGGCGTCGAATTTATTTCGGACGGCAAAGGGCACGGCGTGTTCATGGATAATTTTGGCACGCATCCGATGACAAAGACGTTTGATTTGGAACCGAGCGGGAAAATTCCAGACGGTGTTGTCGATGATTTGAAAGCAAACGGTTTTAATTTTCACTCTGAGATCACACACGTTGATGGAAGCGAATTTTCACCGGAGCTTCATTCAGAAGTTATGGACGGAGGCGCACACACATTTGAATTACCAAAGGGACTTGCCATGCAACACATGCCTGACGGGACATTTTCAGTTGTTGATGGCACAGGCAAGGTAATTGAAAGCGGAATTGGTTTGCAACCTGATGGAACGCTCAATTCTGCGTCAACTGACCTGCTCAAAGCGCACGGCTGGGATCTTAAGTCAGAATCGTTTACCGATAATCAGCAACTCGACAAAGCCGGTGCGCTTGCGTATTTCAAACAGCATGGATTGTTGGAGCAACACGGTCGGATTGATTACCATGCTAACGGCACACCGCTTGTGCACACAGCTGATCAGTATGCAACGCCGTCCGGGTCGCGTGTTGATTTGATTGATACGAAAGACGCGAGTGGTAAACTCATAAAAATTCCAGGACTTGATATTATTAAGGGCCACTATGTTGGCTCAGACGGCAAAGAGCTGCAGCTTGCGCTTGTTGGGAAGGGGACGAACCATGATTTGTCGGTACTTGAAATGGCAAAGAGTATTGTCCAGGGTGGCGCAAAAAATTGGGATGGAACAACTGATAATAAATTCGGAAACATTGCGTCACACGTTGTGAATAAAGATGTGAGTGGTGTGCTGAGCACTATGCGCGCACATGTGTATATTGGCGGCGAACAACCACCAAACGGGCATTTTATCGAACTGCCATTTAATAAAACCACGGGTAATGTTGAATGGGGGTCATTTAAGGGCTTGGCGTTCGACGCAAAGGGCGTGATGAAAGCAACCGTTGAAGTTGCAATCGACAAAGAACATGTATTAGCAACTGCGGTTCGACACGGCGACGGCAGTGGAATTATCGAGGGAATTAAGAGTGTTACAAAACTTGATCCGCATAAAGGGATTGATATTGTTAAAAGTGTGCTTGATCGTCCGACGCCACCGCCTATCGACGTGGCTGAGGCTCCCGTTATTTCGACAACGGAATGGGTTCGAAGCGCGCCAAAACGCGGCGCGGCGCGTGGGCCACGAGTAACGATTCCTCCTGGCGGAATTCCACCACCAATTCCAATGCCAATACCAACGCCTCGCGAACCAAGCCCAGGCGCGAAGGGGCCAACTGAAACAATTAGACCAAAGATTGTGCAAAATCTTGGCGACGATGGACCGAAAAAAGTAAGTGAAACCGGTGGTGCGCGTGCGAAACCAGAAAATAAATTGGCTGGACCCCCAACGGTCGCTGGCGAAATTGAAAAACCAAAAATACCAAAAGCAAAAATTGACGCAGCTCTTTCGACCGCAGGACTTACAGGCTGGGCAGCTGAGACAATGGCAGCAACAGAACCTGTGAAGAGTCCTGAGGAAGCTCCGAAGAAAGAGAAGCCAACAGTAGTCCCCGTTGTCGCTGCAGCCGAAAAGCCGCAAGAAAAAACAGCGGCCACTCCTGATGTTGCACAAGCTCCAAAAAAAGAGGCGCCAAAGAAGGCAGAACCAAAACCAGAGCCACCAGCAAAAGCAAAAGTAGAAGGTATTGGCGATTTATCGGATCCAGTGGCACCGGAGGATCTCGCGCTCGCGGAAAAGTTTAAGGAAAGTGCGGATGTGATGCCAGTAATAAATTATGATAATCGCACGGGTGCACTCTTTAAGATGCGTAATCTTAAACCAGGACAGCCAATGGTGCTCGTTATTACGAAGAGTATTTTGCGGCCACAACATTACACCGCGATTGAAAAGGCGCAAGGAATGGCAAAGCCAGAACTTTCAGATGACGAGAAAGTTAAAAATCTCGTGACTGACATTCAGAAAAATGCGCGTCGACTCAAATTAACGCCGAATATTCAGATTGTTCGTGGAGACAAATTGTCGGGTGAAAAGTTGACTAAGGCGATTGATGTTGCGCGAACAGCGCAGGCGCCTGAGGCAGCAGCTTCCGTTGATTCAAAACTAGCAGCATAATAGCTTGACGGTAGGGGCACTATTTCAGTATAGTAACGGGCGCCGCGAGGCTCCTGTTATTATTTTTTATGGCAAAACATCCGCACGAATTTACCGCAGTCGACACCATGCGCCATTCAACCGCTCATCTTTTGGCAGCGGCAGTTTCAGAATTATATCCGGGAACGCAGTTTGGTGTTGGACCAGTGATTGAAAATGGTTTTTATTATGACATGCGGACAGCGCGGCCATTAACGGCTGAGGATTTGCCGAAGCTCGAGGAAAAAATGCGCGAGATTGCGGCGCGTGGCGCGGGTTTTGTTCGCCGTGAGATGTCGATTGATGAAGCGATTGAATTTTTTGGCGCGCGCGGCCAGACATATAAAGTTGAGCTGCTTACGGACTTGAAGCAGCGCGGAACAACTAATTTGAAAGAAGAGGAGTTGCAAGATTTTGACGCGGCCGCACCAGCAGTAGCAACAATTTACGAGACAGGTGAGTTTATGGATTTGTGTCGTGGGCCACATGTTGCATCAACGAAAGAAATTGGCGCATTCAAACTCACGACGCTTGCGGGCGCGTATTGGCGCGGCAATCAGGAAAACGACCAACTGACGCGTGTGTACGGCGTTGCGTTTGAAACGCAAGCCGAGCTCGACGCATACCTCATGCAACTTGAGGAAGCGAAAAAACGCGACCACCGTAAGCTTGGCAAAGAGCTTGAGTTATTTACGCTCATCGATGAGGTTGGCGGCGGACTCCCGATGTTTTATCCGAAAGGCGCAGTGCTTCGTCGCCTCATTGAAAATTTTATTATTGAGTTGCAAGAAAATCGTGGGTACGTCCCAATTTGGATTCCACACATTACGAAAAGTGAGCTGTATAAGATTTCGGGGCACCTTGATAAATACGACGCGATGTATCCGCCGATGCATTTACATGAAGAAGCGGATTATTATTTAAAGCCGATGAACTGTCCGCACTTCATGATGCTGTATAAAACGCAGCCGCACTCATATCGTGAATTGCCGATGCGTTGGACATGCACGACAACAAATTATCGTTATGAAAAAAGTGGTGAATTGTCCGGCCTCACACGCGTGCGCGCGCTGACGCAGGACGATTGTCATGTGTTTGCACGGCCTGATCAAATTGCGGGCGAAATTAATCTCATGCTCGACATGGTGGCGGAAGTCTACGGCGTTTTTGGGTTTAGTGATTTTTGGGTGCGTATTTCAACACACGACCCTGCAAAAAAAGAAGGGTATATTGGGGACGCTGGAATTTGGGAACGCTCAGAGCAGGCGCTTAAGGATTTGATTTCTGAGCGTGGATGGAAGCATGAGATTGGCGTCGGTGAGGCCGCGTTTTACGGTCCAAAATTAGATTTTATGTTTCGTGATGTGATTGGTCGCCAGTGGCAACTTACGACGATTCAGCTCGACATGAATCTGCCAGAGCGATTTGAACTTGAGTATGCGGATGCAGATGGTGAGAAAAAACGGCCAGTTGTAATTCATCGTGCGATTCTGGGGTCAGTCGAGCGATTTTTGGGTATTTTGATCGAGCATTATGCGGGTGCATTTCCTGCATGGCTTGCGCCAGTACAAGTTAAGCTTTTGCCTGTTGCTGATAAACATATTGAAGCCGCAACAGAGGCCGCGCGGTTACTTCGTGCTGTCGGCGTGCGAGTTGAAATTGATGGTGAGGCTGGAACGATTGGCGCCAAGGTTCGTAAATCAGAGACGGAAAAAGTTCCGTTTTCAGTTGTGTATGGTGACAAAGAGGTTTCTGGTGAGCCATGGCAAGTTCGTGTTCGAGGAAGCAAAGAGGCAAAAGTTATGTCTGCGAGTGAATTTGGTGAATATATAGCGAAAATTTCGCGTGAGCACAGCGCTTAGCGCGGGGTTGACAAAAACGCGCTCATGCGGTAGGGTAATCAGTCAATCGGGAAAGTTAGTTCCCGAATGGAGGGTGACATGTCAGTTCCAAGTCAAAAAAGCGCTCTCGGAAATTCCGGGAAAACGTTGCGGCGGAGCGAGGCTCTGATTCAGTCGCGGGCGCCGTCGCCCATAACCGAAGACGATCTCGAACAGTATCCGCCTCTCAAAAAGCTTGATCTGCGTCAGTGTTTGCATCTGAGAAATACAGGGCTTGCACCAACAGAAGGAGTCTTGATTGCGGAAAATGTCGCACTTGTGCGGCTCGTTTTTCCCAATCCACGTCAGGATCTTGCGTTCATGCGTCCGATCATGACAATAGTTACACCGTTCGCCGCAACAGAATCTGCGGCCCGTCTCGCGAATGTGCGTGTCGTGCTCATGTGGCAGGACAGGCACGGCGCCATGCACAGCACACAGCTTGCGTGGCGTGCAGCAGGATTACACAATCTGACGTTTCGTCAGCATCTTACGGAGACGCCCCATGGCGAGCCGATCTTTCGATATTTTGGGCAGCTCACAGCCGAGTTGCATGATGGCAAAGAAGTGCCCCAAGATGTTTTTCAACCGCTCTCTGATTTTTCACGACTTGTTTCAACGCGACTTGTCTGGCCACTGCCCGATCAGCCGGCCGACGACCCGGAGGAAAAACGCCACGAGGTCAGCGAAGGACGACTTTCGCTCCTCGAATTTCAGTTGCCCATTTCACGAATTCCCTGATATGCAAAAGCGCTTGGCACACATATTCTCTTGATGAGACGTGTGTGCCAAGCGCTTTATTTTTTCAACAGAATTCGGAAGTTTATAAGTAGAGTACAATACAATACAATACAGTGATTCAACTTACGCTCAAAAAGAATAAATGATGCCTCTCAGGGAGAGATAAACAGGAACTCCCGTCGAAGTATCATTTATTCTTTTTGAGTATACGTTCATTCAAGTGTTATACTACTCCCATGCTTCCTAATCCTTTTCAAAAACCATTACCAGAATTTAAAGACACAGACCCTCTTAAGAACAGGGAGATTGTTAGAGAACTCCTCGGACCAGAGGGAGTACATAAATACAGAAAGATATTAGGAGACACTTCAGACCCTACTCCAAAGCGAGACAAAGAAGTCTCTAAAGAAGATCTCCTCGCCATGGCAGCAGAGGCTCGCTCTAAGATAGACGCTCTTTCCAGAGACTCTTTTAAACCAATCTTCGAGCGTCTCATCGAGAAAGGGTATGCTTCTCAAATAAAGTCATTAGAAGAAATCGGTTTCCTCGAGCGAGAGTCAGAAACCTCTCTAAACAAACTTGGTCACACTGACATCCTCGGCACCTTCAGAGAAGTCCCCTCCGAAGAAGCCATCAAAAACCATTTCCTCTCTATTCCTAACATCAAACAAAAGATAGATCAAGGATTCACCCGACTTCTTATTGTTCCATTCGGTTCTTCCCTCGACACCCTCCGCTCTAAAACAGGAGAGCTTATCAAGAAGCATAAAAAAGAAAACAAGCTTCTCGCAGAGGATGGAAGCAGTTTAGAACTCGACACTGCAACACCACTCTGGGCATGGAGCGAATATAGCAATGCAGACAAGTCAGGGAAGCTCGTCTACTATCCAGAACAATTTGATAAAGAAAATCACAACGGTAAAACTAAAACAGAACTCCTTTCGTCCACCCTGTCAAACCGAGCAAACTCTTCCACACCAAACACCAATCCGTTCCCCGGCTACCATATTCTTCTTATTCAGGAAGACACACAGATTCCACGAGAAGGAAAGGGAACAGCAAAAGCAGG
>CALRDW010000014.1 GCA_943355025.1 Candidatus Magasanikiibacteriota bacterium
AACATACGCTCAAAGAAAATGCAGATGCCTCTCAGGGGGAGATATACACGAGCCCCCGTCGAGACATCTGCATTTTCTTTGAGTATACGTTCATTCAAGTGCTATACTGCTTCCATGCTTCCTAACCCTTTTCAAAAACCATTACCAGAATTTAAAGACACAGACCCTCTTAAGAACAGAGAGATTGTTAGAGAACTCCTCGGACCAGAAGGAGTACATAAATATAGAAAGATTTTAGGAGACACTTCAGACCCTACTCCAAAGCAGGGGAAAGAAGTCTCCAAAGAGGAACTCCTTGCTCTGGCAGCAGAAGCTCGTTCTAAAACAGATCACCTCTCTCAAGATGCGTTTCGAAATTTTTTTGAAAAACATATCGAAGATGGGTATGACTCTCAAATAAAATCACTTCAAGAAATTAATTTTCTTGAAACCAAAGATGGAAAACGCGGCATCACAGCAATCGATAAAAAGTTCTATGAAATTCCAAGCGTAGATGCGATTAAAGACCACTTTCGTTCAATTCCTAATATCAGATTGAAGATGAATCAAGGGTTTACTCGCCTCCTGATTGTTCCGTTCGGTTCTTCCCTCAATTCTCTCCGAGAAAAAACTGGAGAACTTATTAAGAAGCACAAACAAGAAAACAAACTCCTTGCAGAAGATGGAACAGAATTAGAGCTCAACAAGGATGAGCCTATTTATGCGCTCGGCGCATATGGTAATACAGACAAATCTGGAACACTCATTTATTATCCAGAGCGGTTCGACAGAAATAATCACAACGGCAGAACTAAAACAGAATTATTATCAGCAGCAGCTATCTTTCCCGGATATCATATTCTACTCATTCAAGAAAATCCGATTATTCCTCGAAAAGGAAAGGGGACGGCACGGGCAGGGAGAGAGCAAATAGAAGGAGGCATGTCTCCGCGCGAGTATTTAGAACTTCTTAAAACAGATCCGACTTATTCAAATGAACAGGGTATGACACCCGAAGACTGGCTTACGCTTTTTGCGACCAATCTTAATCAGAAGAATAAAGTAATTAATGATTGGCAGCCACACGGAGATTGTTCAAGTTATTTAATAGGCAGCTATCTCCCAGATCCTCACAATTGGGTAAGTTCTGACCATGTTCCTAATTTCAGTTGGCGTCGTGACGGTAAGTTAGCCAGCATGGATAGCCACTATTCAGGGGAAACGTTTGAAAACTCCGGAGCAACTTCGGCGGTAGGTTAAAATTGAGCGATAATTTTTTTCATGGCTATTTATATCGTCCAATTGTCGCTGATGATGCCGACGATATACCAAGCGCCGTTTGACTGTTCAAAAACCATGCGAACCGCGCGCCAATCCATACCAACATTCTGCGCATCAAATCCGGGAAAATAAAATTCGATGGTGTGTGCGGTTGGGTAAACCTGCGCCACGTTATTAATTACGTTTGTTGTGCCCTTAAATCCATCATATATAATTTCTGGTGCGGCCGGATAATCGTGGTCCGCGAGTTTTTGCTGCACGAAAGTTTTGAACGGTAAAATTATTTTTTCACCGCTGCCATCTGCTACGCCCCAGGTATATTTGATCGGGCTGTTGTAGAGCGGGACGAGTTGGGACGCAGTGAGCACTTTGTCGTGCGCGACATCCACGTGGCTATTAATTGAAAAACGAATTCCTTTTTTCGGGTCAACAAGCGTTGCGAACTTAGCAATGTCGCTAGTAACAAGCGCAACGATGGCTTCGGTCGCTCGAACACGAACAGCATCTTCTGTTGAGAGAGTGGCGGCTGGTGCGGGCGCTACAACTTTTTTATGGGAAAACCAGAAGAATCCTGCGAGCACGAGGAGAATGAGCAGGCAAATAGTTGCAGCGTGAGATTTGTTTGATGAGGAATTCATAGTGTTTACAGCATAGCTCATATACGGCGGTTTGCGCTATAGCACGGACGCATGTGGAATGAGACTGTAAGTAAAAAATAAAAAACCGCCCGACCTATCGCTGTGCAAAGTGCATGCGGCGGGTGGGCGGAAATTCGTGGTTCACGGCGTCTGAGAGGCGTTGATGAAAGAACATGCCTGGAGGTAGACCCGACGAACATCGGTAGCGAACTTGTGATTCACACACCACAGGTCGACTTCGTCGGGCGTGACGAGAATTTCACTCCAGCGTTCAGTAAACAACTCAATTTTTTCCTCGTGCCGACATTTTTGACTCATCGCACGAGCGGCTTCCTCGGGAGAGAACCCTGTTTGTAGGGTGCCGCCAAACGTTGTTGCTGTCGCAACTCCAAATTCCCAGTTGTCAAAGCTGACCGATACGATTTTTTGCCGGTTGATCCCGAGATCAATCGTCCATTCGTAGTCGCGATCTTTGAGATACTGCGGCGGGATCACTACGCGCGGATTTTCGATTCGCGCGAACGTGAGCGACGTATACATGGTAAACGGGCTATGAGTAAACGGTACACGCCGGACCACGTTTGTGGAGTGGATTACAACTTGACCCACACTCGCCTCGAGTTTTTTAAGGAACTCACGGCACAAGTCCTGCACCCGCCGCTCGGTGCACCCGCGGGCCGCGAAATAATCGAGGAACGGATCTCCGGTAGTCAGGCCTTGGTGCAGCACGGCGCTTTTGAGCTCCTGAACGGTGCCTTGTACACCCATGCCAGCCCAATCAGCATTCCGAACTCTATCTGCCAAGTCGGTTACATCGGTGAGTTTCTTTGCTAACTGGTTGTCTAACACGAGAACTCCTGTTGTGCCATGACGCGAATCTGCGTCGATGCACCAAGTTAATCATACGGCGGTCCGATTGTCAACGACGGGGTACTGTCGCAAGAGACGCCGCGGTGGAGCCGTGTCAGTTGTAAAGTGCTGTTACTGGTACATCCAGTATTTGAGCGATCGTATGGATCATTTCGGGTGAAGGAGATTGTTTTTTTCTGACCCACTTGCTTACTGTTGATTGTGTTACTGGAAATCCCGCAGAGGTGAGTTTTTGCGCGAGATCGCCTTGAGCCATGCGGTTTTTTTCGAGAATAGACTCAAGTCCTGCGAGAAAATGTTGCTGTTCAACAGAATCGCTATGTGTTGCTACCACGATGTTGATCTGAAAGGTTTTGCCAGGCGGAATTTGATCGAGCAGTGCATCAAACAATCTCAGGGCGTAGGGTTTATTACCGCTGTATGTGAAGTCGAGTTTCATTGTCGCTCCTTTGGCTATTTTTAGCCAAATCATAAAACATCCTAACAAAAGTTTTGAAAATTGTCAATCTGGCTTATTTCCGCTACTATACCTGCATATTGTTTGAATTATATGCCCACCGTTTCAACCGACAAGAAAAAAATTGCAGAATTGCTCGACCGCGGCGTGGCGGAAGTCATTGTGCGCGCGGATTTGGAAAAGAAATTGCAGTCGGGCGCCCAGCTGCGCGTGAAACTTGGGATTGATCCGACGTCGCCGAATTTGCATCTGGGGCGGTCAATTCCGCTGCTCAAACTGCGCGACTTCCAGGAGCTTGGCCACCAGGTGGTGTTTATCGTCGGTGATTTCACGGGCATCATCGGCGACACGTCGGACAAGGATGCGGAGCGGCCGATGCTGACCGAGGAGGCGATCAAGCAGAATTTGGAAACGTACGTGGCGCAGGCGGGGAAAATTATTGACCTCGACCGCGCGGAGATTCATTTTAATTCGACGTGGCTCGGGAAGCTCGGGTTCAAGGAAATTGGCGAGCTCGCGAATGTGTTTTCGGTTGCGGAATTTATCGCGCGCGAAAATATTGCGAAGCGTCTGGATAGCGGGAAGCGCGTGTCGCTGCGTGAGGTGCTGTATCCGCTCATGCAGGGGTATGACTCGGTTGCGATTCGCGCGGATGTGGAGCTTGGCGGCACTGACCAGCGTTTTAATGTGCTCGCCGGCCGCACAATCCAGCCGCACTACGGCCAGGGCGCGCAGAATATTGTTTTGAATCCGCTGATTGCTGGTCTCGACGGCCGCAAGATGTCATCGAGCTGGGGCAACACGATTAATTTATTGGATGAACCGGCCGACATGTACGGCAAGGTGATGTCGCTCCTCGACGAATTGGTTTTGGAATATTTCATGAACGCAACGCGCGTTGACCTCGACGAAATTGCAGCAATGCGCGAGAGTTTGGCGGCGGGCGCAAATCCGCGCGATTTAAAGATGCGATTGGGCCGCGAGATTGTTGCGATGTACTGGGGCGCGGACGCGGCAAGCGCGGCTGAGGAACATTTTAAGACCGTGCATCAGCAGGGCGGTGTGCCGGAAGATATGCCGGAGTTGAAAGTCTCATGGACGCAGGCGCCATTGATTGATGTGCTCGTTGAATCAGGATTGTGTTCAAGCAAGTCTGATGCGCGCCGGCAGATCGAAGAGGGTGGGGTGAAGATTGATGGAGAGGTTGTTAAGGATGTTGCGGGGATGGTTGAGATGAAGGGTGAAGGGGTTGTGGTGCAGAAGGGGAAGAGGTTTTTTGTGAAGATCGAGAAGGTAACTTCGATATGAATCGATCTATTGAGGAAGACAAAATAATTCGAGACCGCTTAAAGAATCTTTTTGAGTTTCTTAAAGCATACAATGATTTGCGTACCCCTGTCGTCACTGATATATCTCAACAAATCGCAACTCTCTGGTTGAATTCTCTCCCTAAACATCCATCTGTAAAATTGAATGAGTATCTCACTCCAGTAAAATCGGAAATGGAAGAAGATGGTCGGCAAGAAAACGATGTTGTTCTCGAAGTTGCGCGACCAAGCATGACACCATGCCCAAAACCGCCAGCGATTTTATCGGATTGGGTTTTGCCAGGATGGACAAAAATTTCTCAGAAAGCAGAGGTCCGAAAAAGCCGAAATGTGGCTCCTGCAACAAAAGGAGAAGAGACGTCTGTCGAGCAATTCGAGGATGTATCTGAACGGGAGTCCGCTTTTGATTCTTGGACCAAAATCAGAAATAAATGGGCTGAGAACGAACAGTCTACTTGGGAGGCAGTTCAATTCTTTGAAAGGATTTATGAGCTGTACGGACACTTGGAGCGCGAGGGTGAACGTGTCGAACTTTTAATTGGAGAAGGTATACTTGAATGCAATGATGAGTCAGATGGAAAATTCAGACACCCTGTTCTTTTGCAGCGGTTGGAGCTTGAGTTCCGTCCAGAGAAAAAACATCCGCAGTTTATTCTTCGACGAAGGGAGCAACCACCTGAGCTTTGTTTGGATTTTTTGCGTGTACTACCGAATGTTGATACGCAGCAACTCGTGCAATGTTCGGATGAACTAAAGAAAATGGAGTTTGACCCGCTCGGGCAAGAAGATACGGCAGGATTTCTTCGCCGACTCATTCAAGGCCTTTTCCCAAATGGTGGTCAGTATCTAGAAACGGATCAACAGAAAAATCCGGAGAGCATAACCATTGAGCGTGATCCAGTTATTTTTATGCGTCAGCGTCGCGCGGGGCTTGGGCATGCCATCGATCTCATTATCCAAGACATCGCAAAACGTCTTGAAACTGGAGAGGAGTTTTCGATCGCTATGATGCAGATTTTGGGTATCGATCATGAAAATATAATTCTTTCTGAAGAGGATATGGAAGTATCTACTCTTGGGAACGAGGACACCGAGATACTTTTGAGTAAAGCGGCAAACCAGGAGCAATTACAAATAGCGAAACAGCTTCAATACAAAGGTACTGTCTTGGTTCAAGGTCCACCTGGTACTGGTAAGACTCACACAATTGCGAATTTGATCGGACACTTACTTTCACAAGGTAAGCGTGTACTCGTAACTGCTCAAACCCCAAAAGCCCTAAAGGTTTTGAGAAGCGAAATCGTTCCCAATATACAGTCTCTTTGTGTTAGTGTTTTGCAAAAAGAAAAACAGAACATCGAGGAACTTCAACTTTCAGTAAGAGACATAAGTGTCCGTCTTTCGCAGGATGAAGATCGTCTAGAAAAAACCACTAATCAAACAAGAGAGGAGCGAGTAAAAATAATAACAGAGCTTCGTAATTTACGACAGCAACTTTTTGATGCTCGCGAGGATGAAATACGAGAGATTGTTTTTGGTGGTAAAGGCATTAGACCAATTGAGGCAGCGAAAAAAGTTAGCGAACGCAAAACTGTTGATGATTGGATACCTGGACCAGTAAAACTCGGAGCAGGTTTACCTATTACACATGCAGAGGCGTCAGTACTTTATCAAACGAATACTATTTCCATTTCGGATGAGAAAGAAATAAAATCTGATCGCCCAGATCTTAGCACTCTCCCGTCAATTGCTGAGTTCACAAATCTGATCCAAGAACTGAAAAAAGCTAGAACGCAGGATGTAGTATTTGGTAAAGAGTATTGGAGCGAGAGTGTTCAACCGACTGAACACTCTGAACTTGAGAAACTCATCGATTCAGCAACAAAAGCAATTGAATTTTTTAAGGACAGTACTTCGTGGCAAATGCAGGCAGTACAAGCTGGTCGTGATGGAGAGGTTTCAAAGAAAGCCTGGCTTTCTTTGGCTGAATTCATTGAGGACTCTTGGAAAAAAATCCAGGAATCGAATGCTCTTGTTATGGAGTATGGTCCAACTATTACCGATACTCGACCCGTACACCAGACATTACCTGTTATCGACGAGATTGTTGCTTTTGTTGAGAACGGAAATTCATTTAACATGCTCACTCGTGTGACTAAACGACACTGGCATCAATTTCTTGAAAATGCACAGATAGGTGGAAAGCCGATTGATTTAAAAAATAAACAACACTTACACACAATCCAGGCATTTTTGCGTACCATTAGTTTAAGAGAGGAACTATGCGCTCGATGGAATCGACAAATGGTTCAGGGTGGTGCGCCAACAGTCGAAGAACTTGGAGACAAGCCTGAGCAGGTTTGCCGTCAATTTATTTCCGGCATTAAAGATTCTTTGGATTGGCATAATCAAGTGTGGACTCCTCTTGAGTTTGAACTTAATCGTCTTGGATTTAAGTGGTCAGTTTATTTTGAGACAACAAAACCTGAGATGGGAGAAAATGCTCAGCTACTTCGCTTGAAAGCAGCAGTACTCGGTGATTTTGAAAAAATACTTAAATCGAGATTGGCAGCATTGCGTCTTCTTTCTCTCGAGGGCAGGCTTTTGAATTCGCAAAAACAAATGCCTGGAGAAACAAAAAATGATGGAACTCTTACTAGAGAACTTCGTCAATCATTGCTTGATACTGATCCAAAAACATACGCTCAGGCGTACGCAGAGCTCGACCGTCTCAAGAGTGTCGAACCAGAGTTGAAGACCCGGCATTCACTGCTCGAAAAAATTACTCCGTTTGCTCCAGCGTGGGCTGCGGCTATTCAAACACGTATTGCAAAACATGGAGATACTCAGCCACCAGGAAATCCAGAATCAGCATGGGAATGGAGGCAATTGCACGATGAGCTAGAACGCCGAGCAGCCGTATCTCTTGAAGATTTACAAGAACGTATTGAGGGTCTAAATAATCAGCTTCTCGAAGTTACTTCCACTTTGGTTGAAAAGCAGACTTGGTTGAATCAACTCAAGACTGTTGCAGATGAAGAGAAGCAGGCACTGAACGCGTATGCGACCTTGCAGGCGAAGAAGACAAAAGGTGGCAAAGGAAAAAAAGATGAAACAATCCGCGCCGCAGCTCGGAAAGAGATGGAGACGGCAAAGGGAGCGGTCCCGGTTTGGATTATGCCTCTCAATGAAGTCGTCGAGAACTTCAATCCAATAAACACTCGATTTGATGTTGTTATTATCGACGAAGCGAGTCAGTCTGACTCGCTCGCTATGTTTGCTTTGTATTTGGGCAAGCAAGCTGTTGTTGTGGGAGACGATGAGCAGGTGACCCCTCTAGCTCCTATGGGTATTGAGACTGAAGAGATCATGAAATTAATCCGGACCTATCTTAGCGACATCCCACATAAGGAATTCTATGACGGAGAAACATCAATTTATGATTTCGCAAAAACAACATTCGGTAATGTGATCCGTCTGGTAGAACATTTCCGTTGCGCCCCTGACATCATCGCTTTCAGTAATAATTTGTCCTACAACGGAGAAATAAAACCGCTTCGTGAAGAATCTTCTATTTCACTTCACCCGAATGTTATCCAGTATCGCGTTAGTGGTGTGGTTACTGATAATAAAACAAATAAGGCCGAACAAGAAGCAATTGCGTCACTTATTTGCGCAGCGATTGAGCAACCAGAATACAAGCGGAAGACATTTGGAGTCATCAGTCTTCTTGGTGATTTACAGGCTGGCGAAATCGAGAATCTGATCCGCACAAAACTCACAGCAGATGTATTTCAGCGGCATCAGATTCTTTGCGGAAATGCGGCACATTTCCAAGGTGATCAACGTGATGTTATGTTCTTGTCTATGGTGGATTCCCCAGCAGGTGGTCCATTAAATCTCCGAGATGGCGATGCTAATCGAAAGTTATTTAAGAAGCGCTACAATGTGGCCGCAAGCCGAGCCAAGGACCAGATGTGGCTTGTGCATAGTTTGAACAATGAGACCGATTTGAAGCCAGGCGACATTCGTAAGCGTTTGATTGAACACATGATTGATCCTAAATCATGGCAGCGGGAGCGCGAGAATCTTATTACGAAAGCAGAATCTCCATTTGAAGAAAGAGTCATTTCACGACTGATGGAGAATGGTTTTAAAGTTCAACCCCAGTATCAAGTTGGTGCATATCGTATTGATATGGTTGTTTCCGGGGGAGGAAAACGAGTCGGTATTGAATGTGACGGCGAACAGTGGCATGGTCCCGACAAACTCCAAGAAGATATGGACCGTCAGGCCATTCTCGAGAGACTTGGATGGAAGTTCATTCGTATTCGAGGTAGCGTATTTTTCCGTGATGCTGAACGAGCAATGACTACAGTGTTTCGCCAACTTGAAGAACTTGGTATTTCTCCTGAAAGAGAAGACAAGGTTATTCCAAACAACGACAACTTGGAGCTTATTGAACGAGTACGGTGTCGTGCGCAGGAAATCAAAGAAAAATGGAGCAACCAGACTGAAATAGATGGATTAATTGATTATGTACCAGAAGTTGTGGCTTAAAACGTGGCAATCTGTCTGTTCGATTCAGCATTGGAGGGGTGCTGAAAAAATTGCGTCAGGATCGGGTTTTGTTGTTGATGGCTACTTAATTACGAATAATCATGTTTTTTATTGTCCACCATCTGACAAGGTGGTGATTGAATTTGTAGAACAGGATGGAAGTACTGTAATGTTTAAAAAAGAACTAACCAAGCAAGAGTTTGGAGCGGCTCTTAAAGAAGGGTCCCCCGAGGAAAATTGGGATTTTGCAATTTTACAAATCGATGAACTTCGATATTTTCCGTCGCTAAAATTTTGTGCACCAGAGAAAAAAATATCTGTTGGAACGTCGATCGGTTTACTGGGTTATGCTTTTGATCAAAAAAATTTATCAATCCATTCTGGAATAATCTCATCAAAGTTTTGTAAGGGCAGTATTAAATACATGCAAATTGATGCGAGTGTAAATCAAGGAAATTCAGGAGGACCATTAATTGATTATGAAACAGGTGAGGTTATCGGTATAATCACGCGCGCTGCTAAAGGTCTTACTAAGATGTTTGACGAACTTATAGAAAGTTTTGATGGGAATATTGAAGCTCTGTCAGCTGTAGCAGGAGGTGTAAAATTTAGCGGCATAGATCCTATGGACGTGCTTGCCGTAAGTCAGAGACAAATGAAAATTATTTCTAATGAAATAAAACGATCTGCAAATGTCGGCATTGGTTATGCCTTCGCATTAGATGGAGTGAGAAATTTTTTTAATTCCACTCCGCCACCCCTCCATGATGCGAGCATGTCCCGCGTCGATGCTGGCTGAAACTGAACGTGCCGTCGGCGCAGCGTGCATCACGCGCCCGCGGGGATGGTGTTTTCGCGCAGCTCGTACGCGGGCGAGTGAACGGACTGGCCGTCCGAGTTGCGATAGTGATTGTCGTTCGACAAATCGTCGGAGGTTGTGTACAAACGCCGGCTTGCTAATTCCACTAATCTGTGTTATTCTGGAATAAGAAATCCACTATTCCACCCCATTAGAATAACAAAATCCTTATTCCAGTCAGTGCCTGTAGATATGACAACTAAGCAAAAAAAACCACACACCCCACCGCCATTACCGATAAAAATTGACTATCTTCAGCTGTTGCCTGTAGTTACAAAGGCGCATACAGCTCTTGGACGGCTTGATGCAACGCTCGATCAGTTGCCGAATCCTCGACTGCTTGAACGATCGTTCATGACACACGAAGCGGTTGAAAGTTCAAAAATTGAGGGCACGCAGGCATCACTACGCGATGTGTTCGAGTTTGAAGCGGATTTTAAACAAGAACTTTCAGAGCGCAAACGCGGCGACATCGAAGAGGTGTTGAATTATCGGACTGCACTTGAGTATGGCGTCAAAAAAATTGATGCAGGTTTTCCAATTACCGAGAATCTGATTAAGGAGTTGCACAAAATTTTGTTAACATCGGCTCGCGGCGCAGCGCATGCACCTGGAGAATTTCGTGCAGGGCAGGTATTCATCGGTTCGCATGGCGCATCCATTGAGAGCGCAAGTTATATTCCGCCTGAGGCGCATCAGATTGTTGCGCTGATTTCAAATCTGGAAAAATATCTGAATCACAATGCGGAACAAGATTCTTTGGTGCAGATTGCAGTTGCGCATTATCAGTTCGAAGCGATCCATCCGTTTTGGGATGGGAATGGGCGCGTGGGGCGTTTGATTATTTCATTGTTTTTGTACAAGCAGGGTCTGCTCAAAAAACCGTGGTTATATTTGAGTGAATATTTTGAGCGTAATCGTCAGGAATATTATGCGCTGCTTCGCGGCGTGAGTGAGAACGAGAATTGGTCTGCATGGATTGAGTTTTTTTTGCGCGGCGTTGAGCAGCAATCGGTTCATGCGTGCGAGCGGGTGAGTTTGATACGTGCGCTGTATGAAAAAACAAAAGCCGAGGCGCTCGATGTTGGTTCGACATACGCGGTGCATTTTGTGGAAGCGATTTTTATGAAACCGATTTTTTCACGTCGTGGAATACAAAAGATTTCGCATGTAAAAAATTATCAGACACTGTCGAATCTTGTTGATGTATTTTTAAAAAATGGCATCATCCAAGAGTTGGATCCGAAGCAGAAGCGTAATAAGATTTATGTATTTGTGGCGCTCATGAAGTTGATAAAATAAGATATGACCCTCCCCGAATTCCTCACCTCCTGGGACGAACGTAATCTCGCGGCACATTGTGAGATTGATTTGTTTCAGCCGGAGAAGTCAGGGCAGCTGACGAGGGAGCAGCGGATTTATTTTGCGAAGATTTTTTATCATGCGCGCGGGCACTTTCATGATTTTTTGTGGTTCATGGGAAGTCATGCGCCGAATCATGCGCAGAAGAAAAAGATTATCGACAACATCACCGAAGAATTTGGTGGCAGCCGATCCCACGAAGAATTGTACATCGATTTTGCGACGAGCCTGGGCGCCGACCTCACGCGCGAATTGGTGCAGGGAGAAAATTATCTGCCATGGCTGCGCGATTTCAATCGCGGTCACCTCGAGTATCTGCAGGCGCACGATTGGGACGGCCGTCTCGCCGCGTTTCTCGCCTATGAGCGCCTCGACAATGTCGATTACCAGGACCTTCTGCGCCTGGTCGAAAGTTTCGGCGTCACCGACCCGAACGGGCTCATGTTTTTCAAAGTCCACTCGCTCGTCCACCACTTCGACATGGCCAACAAAGGCGACCTCGAACGCATCTGGGCTGCGCGGCCGGATGTCGTGACTGATGCGTTTGATTTTATTGCGGAGCATCAGAATCGGATGTGGCGGAGGTTGAGTGAGGAAGTTTTTGCTCGATAGTTGCGTCTTGCAGATAAAATCGCTATTGTGGAGGCGTATGCAGAGTGAAACTCTCAAATCCATCACCGAAGAAATTTTGCAGCTTTTTAAATTTGATCAAAATTTCAAGCAAGCAATTCTGATGCAGAATTATCACGGTTTTGAAAAGGGAAAAATTCCGTCAGACGCGCTGCGCAGAATTGCGGAAATGTACGGCGCAGACCCACGCGATCTACAGGCCGAGCTCGTGAGCGTGACGCAGTATCTGTCGCACGAAATACATATGCATAAGCGTTCGCGCGCGTACTGCATTGTGCTCGGCAGCGAACGTGCGAGCGCGTATCTCGGGCGCGGATGGGGAGGATGATTATTTTAAACAATGAGGTTTTTGAAAATATTTGATACGTGGTGCATAACAAGTGGATAAACCTATCTTGACATTCGGTTTCTGTTCGGGTATAGTTAAGACATAGAAAATATGCAGCTTCTAACATCAGATGAGCAAAAACTTTTTGATGACGCAGTGGGTTATGTAAAAACTCACACACATGAAATCATCGCAAAATTTACGGACGGAATTTCTGTTGCAAATGAAAGGTCAATCAGTATTTTTACTGCGGGTTCACCCGGCGCAGGGAAGACTGAATTTGCACATGAGCTTGCGACTGAACATTATAGTGATGCGGCGAAACTTATTCACATCGATGCTGATGAAATTCGGAAAATGATGCCTGGATATACAGGCAATAACTCTTACGTTTTTCAGAAAGCCGCGGTGATCGGTGTTGAAAAATTATTCAACCACGCTATCGAGACAAAAAAGAACTGCATTGTTGATGGTACGTTTGCCTACAGTGAGAAAGCGCGTACCAACATACAGCGCTCATTGAGTCATGGACGCCTAGTGCTTGTCGCATATGTCTATCAGGATCCAATACGTGCATGGGAATTCACCAAGGCGCGAGAATTAGTTGAAGTACGGCGTGTTCTAAAAGAAAGGTTCATCGAACAATTTTTTGGTGCACCGGAAGTGGTTTTACAGATTAAAAAAGAGTTCGGAGACGTGGTTCGTTTGTGGGTTGTAACGCGTGATTACAATACAAAATTATATCAAATAAAAACAGATGCCTCGATTGACGATTTAGCCCCAATCACCTATAGTAAAGATCAATTAGAAGCCCTGCTTATATGATGCAAAAAATAAGAGAATTTTTTGGTCACAAACCCAAAAAACAACTTTCATTACACGAATTGATTACCTCTGCCTCAACTCCAGAAAAAGAGGCTTTTTTGGGACGCATCATCGAGCGAGTGAACGAAGATCAGCGCCGTGTCATTGAAGCTGCCAAAGACATTAAACCGTCAAATTCGTAGTCATGATCCACCTCATCGGCGGCCCACCGAGGGTGCGATCGACATGTTTTCGATTTGCGAAATCACGGACGGCAATGACTACATCATCGAAGGCTACCACGTGACGCCAGCGCTCGCGGCGCGCCTCATGAAAAAATACGGACGCAAAAATTTTCGCGTGCTGTTTATCGTGAAGCGCGACATCAAAAAGTTTGTGGCCGACGTCAAGAAAAGTTCAACGCCCAACGACTGGGTGATTGGTGGGACGAAAAAACAGGAAACATTTTTTAAGATCGGGGATATGATTTCTCGGTATGGACGGTGGTTTGAAAAAGAGGCTGCGAAATATAAATTCGCGGCGGTGAATATGGATGAGGATTTTGAGGGGAAGATTAAAAAGGCAGTCAATTTTATTAATAAAAAGAGTAATGTAAAAAAACGGGGCCGCACTACATTTTTGTAATAAGGCCCCGCATATGCAGCGGTTTTTCGCTTGTTATACCTCAGCCCCCAGTCCGTTCCGCATAGCAGCCGTGAGCTGTTTGAGCGTAGGACCGCCATAGGACCCTATCATCCGACTCGTTTTTGCCCATGTTTGGGCAAATTCGGGATGATACTGCATGAACTCTAGCTCGATAAACTTCATGATTCGAGGGTCGTTGGAGTACACCAAGTAATGGTCCTTTTCGCCATTCAATTGCAGCCTAAGTTCCTGCCGGCCGTCTGAGGGTCTTTCTGGAATGTTCGTAATGAGCGCGGGAGAAAAATGCTTACTTTCGACAGATTTTTTCCAAGCGATCGTTGAACCAGCACGGAACCAACCGTCAGGCCGATGTTCAGGAAGGGGTGGTCTTGGGTAAGCGTCTCGTTCCTTTGAACGAAGCCAGCAGATTTGGGCGTCGACGTCCACAATGTACCGCAATACCTCATCAGATTTGCTCCGAAGACCGTAAAGCAGAAAGCGCTGCTCAGTCTCTGACGTAAGCGCGCGGCAGGGAGCAAGGCCCTGTATTGGCTCATGATTTATACCAGCAGCTCTGTACAGTGAACAATGAAATGTCTCATGTCTGCCGCTAGCTTCCCGATATATGCAATCACCGCAGCGCGAGAATTCGTGTACCGGAGATGTGCGTTCAGCATAATGGGTTTTTGTTGTGCAGGCCTCAAGTGTTTTCGCCTCCACCACAAATTTCTGGTACACTCTCTGAAGTCTCAATTTCTCATCCCACAAGTCGTTGATGATCATGCGGATTGTGATGCTTCCGAAATGATCCGCGGACGCGCCATCGATTCCCCAGTTATTAGCTATGTACTTATAACAATATCCGAGCATTGCGTACCCCCTGTTAAATTTTGCCCACCAAAAGTGGGACACCAGATTGTCACATTTTTTTAGGGTTTTGTCAAGGATGATCGGTAAATCAAATTATGACGAATCAAAATTTTAAAATGATCGAGCCCGTGGAATTTCTTGATGTTGTTGATGAATACGATGCTGTAATCGGCACTGCACCAAAAGAAGACATTTATAAAAAATCACTTCGTCACCGCATCGTACATGTATTAATTTTTAATACAGAGGGCAAGATGTTGTTGCAGCTGCGAAATTCTAATCTAAGATTTTGTCCGGACCATTGGTCAACCGCGGTCGGCGGTCATGTGCAAAGTGGAGAATCGTATGAGCAGGCTGCGCTGCGAGAATATCAAGAAGAGCTGGGAACAACGAGTGGGCTCGAAATATTGGCAAAAGATGATTATGGCGCACCGAATTCGCCAAACAAATTTTTTACGACATTCACAACAACACACGAAGGACCATTTATAATTGATCCGGAAGCGGTTGCGCGCGTCGAATTTTTTACGATTCCTGAGATCAATGCGTTAATTGATGGTGGAGAAAAGTTTCATCCCGAATTGCTCTACATCTTGAAGAAATATTATGCATCTTGACGAAACGGTGCATTTGTTGATACGCTTTAAATAGTCATATGATACTCAGCATAAACACAGTTGAACTGCACCCTGAACGTCGTTTCGGCTTGAGCCGCCGCGATTGTGTTGTGTTTAGATAATTTTTTATCACCACTCCGCACAATATTCGCGCCACGGCTCACTGCCGTGGTTTTTTTCATGTGCAAATTGGTGTGCGGAACAGCGCGGCGCACCAACGGCCCATGAAATAAGCGCTATTACAAAAGAGGAGTCACGATGGCTGATAACAAAATTCCTATCGCGAGCACTCGCGGTTTCTCAGCCCAGCTATTCGGAGCAGCAGCGTACAATCATCCGCACAATGATTTGTATGACGACATGATGATTGAACATGAAGATCGTGCCGGTGGACGATTGCACTCATTACCACTCTCGATAGGAAATGCGCGCATCATTCGTAATGGTAAGGATACTGACGATCTTTCTGATTTGCACCAGCGCAGCTGCGTTGGATTCGCACTTCCGTTTATCGAGGGACCAATTGCAATCGTGCGTGAATGGAATGACGCTGTCGGGCTTAGTTCGTGGCGAATTTTGCATGGGAGAGACATCAAAGAATTTTTCTCAACCCTGACGTTTGCTCATGAGCCTGAGCACATGAGTCGATATCACAAGCTCTTCAGCTCTCTTACTTTGAGAGTGGCGTATTGTGGTCGAGACGAGAATCGCTCGGGTCGTTACACGAGTACGAGTACCTTTGGTGCTGTGCTTGCAAATGACAAGCGCGTGTGCAACCATGAGGTGCTCAACTACAAAACGGATGACCTTCGCGGCCCATGCATGATCATCGTTCAGTTTGATGTGAATGACATAACTCGCGTTCACCTCACGCATTGATCCTCCCCGTATTCGCCACAAGCGACCGCGGGGATTTTTTGTGTGGTGTAATCTCTACAATAAGTGAATCCAAAACGTCTTTGGCAGCGTATATATAAAATAAAAGTAAAGTTATTTATGAATAAATCGTATCTTACATCAACGGCCCTTATTTTTTCGATCATAGCTCTTGGCGCGGGCTGTAATTCAACTGACGCGCAACAACCCGTCGCGGCAATAAATCAACCCGCGCCGTCGTCAGCCCCTCTTGCTCCTGAAGTTGCTGCTCCACCGGCACAACCTGCTCCAGAAGTAGCGGCGGCGGCAGCAGCAGCGATTAAAATCACGCCACCAGCACCAAAACAACCAGTAGTTGCAAAACCGAAGGCTCAGGCGGTTAAAGAATTTAATCTTGCTGCGAAAAACTGGGATTGGAATCCAAATAAAATTAGCGTAAAAAAAGGGGATAAGGTTATTTTGCATGTCACGGGCGCAGATGCCGATCATGGTTTTGCGATTCGTGAATACAATATCAATGAAAGATTTGGTCCTGGCGAAACAAAAACAATTACATTTGTGGCTGATCAAGCCGGGAGTTTCTCATTTTACTGCTCAGTGCCATGCGGGCCAGGGCACCGCGACATGAAGGGCACGCTCGTTGTCCAAGAATAACCACGCGGCCCTCGGTTACCGCATAAAATCAAATCACGACATTGGCCACATTGACATTTATGGGGAAGAATGCTAGTGTTTTCCGAAGATTACACAACAACGTGTGATCCTTCATTGAACTACCAGTCGGAGGGCTGAGGTCTGCGATCAAGATGCTATTCAGCCTGAAAACTGCGCGCTCAATCATAGATCCACAGGGCCAGGCTGCTCGCGGGGAGTTCGATATCAGCGTTTTCGAAGAATCGCTCAAGTTATCACGTACACAAAAACACAGCGACGCTTGTGCAAGTCTTCGACAGACTGGCCGAGCAACACGCTATGAAGATCTGGCAGCACAACTCGGATTCAAAAATCCGTATGATGAAAAGTATCGACTTCAGATTAACCATCTGGGTGTGCTGCATATTATACTGAGTATCGCCGATATGCGAAGTGCGATTGCGGTATTAAAGCCAGCTGAGCTGAAAATGTGCGGGTATTCTTGGTTCCAAAATGGATGGACTGGTGGTATGATTGAGTTCGCTGTTCAGGGCAATATCATGATTGGGTGTGACACCATGGCTGATCGCGGATGGATTCACCATGCAAATCCAGGTGCGAATACAGTTCTCGGCGAGTTACCGTATGAACGATTCGTTGCTCCCGCCGACGGCACCACCTTTGTGTCTTTCAGCACACCACAAATTTTGCGGCGGCTTGCGTGATATGAGAACCTTTAAAGTGAGAGTAAACGAGCCATTTTGCTTTCAAAAACGCACGAGTCCTCAGTGACACGTGCGTTTTTTAATACAGAAAACCGGTCGCAGCAAGAAGCGCGGCCGGTTTTATTAAGTACAAGAGAAATTATTTTCCCTGAATTACCATGTCGGTCAACGCAACGTCGATTGGTGCGCTGCCGTCGGTCCATGCAACAGTTGCGGTTGAACCGCTGACTGCTGTGACTTTGCCTCCATAGAAACTACCACTCGACCACTTTGCAACGACTTTGCTACCAACAACAACTTTTGCTGCACCCGTCGGAAAATGCGCAACATTTAAAGGCCCGAGTGTTTCTTTTGATCCATCGTCGTATGCAACGCTGATTGCAGGACCGTCGATTCCTGAAATTTTTCCAACGTACCAACGTGAACCGTTGTGGTAATCACCCAAAACTTTGTCGCCAACTTTAAAGGCTGTGCCATTTGTTACCTCTGCTTTTATAACAGGCACTGCAACAGGCTTAGTAACGGGGGCTGGAGCTGTTGGTGGTAGTGATAATGGAAGCATGCCGCCGAGCGCTTCAACCATCTTTTGCGCGCCTGGTTCCGAACCCGTCATATAGTTTGCAACAACGAGATGTGTTGCGTTGCCTTCGAGCCATGCGATGCGTACTGATGCTGAAGCCGCCTGCGCAGCCTTCATTTGAGTGTTGATTTCTGCCTGCACCGCTGCACTACCACTCCCATCATTGAGGCTAATCATCAAAACAGTTGCATCAGCTGATTTAAATTTGATTGCGTCCTTGATTTTTGCCGCTGTTGCCATTTTTGCAACCATTGGCATTGCGCTAACCTCTGTATAAACGATCCCGTTTGCTGCAAGGCCGCCGCGCATTCCACTAACAAAACCATCAGTTGCTGGGGCTGGCGCCTCTGTGGGAGGGGCAGCCTCGGTTGGTGCAGCAGCAGGAGCTGGTGCGACTGGCGGTTTTGTTGAAACCGATTTGTTGACGGAGCAACCTGCGCCAGCAAATACGAGCGCAAGCGCACTTGAAATAAGTACGAGTTTCTTCATAAGAAAAAAATCAAAGAGACTGATTGAATGATGTGGATTATTATATAGCATAGTTGCAACAAAAACCAACACCGATTATTATACACTCATATGCGAAAGCTGATTATAGCAATTCCAACAATCTTTTTGCTTATTGGTGCGGGCTGTTTTCGCACGCCGCATGGGGCGGCGCGTATTTTGCCGTCACGCCAGTTACCGAGCAAAGAACAGTCGGCTTTTTCATTAACGAATCACTCTGAATTGGTTTTGATTACGACGAGTACCGAGGCAGCACCTATTACAGAGGGTACGGCGTTAGTTACCTCGACTGCGGCAATCGAAACAGTTATTTCGAAAGCGCCCTCCGGTAAGCCGCCACAGCTCATTGCCATTTCATTTGATGGTTCAAAATCGCTTGAAATGTGGCAAAACGTGCTTGATCTATCGCACGAGCTTGGCGCACAGGGAACGCCCCTCCACTATAGTTTTTTCTTGAGTGGTGTGTATATGCTTGATCCAGAACATAAAACTGAATACAGTCCTCCGGGTTTTCCAGTCGGCAGTTCACGCATTGGATTTGCAGATAGTGCGAGCGATGTTGCGCGTCGTATCCAATATATGAACCAGGCGCTTGCAGAGGGAAATGATATTGGGTCTCATCTCAACGGGCATTATGACGGCCTGAAATGGACAGCTGCCGAATGGCAATCAGAGTTTGACCAATTTGTGCGCTTTACAACAAATCCAAAATTACACCTGACGCAGGATCAAATTATTGGATTTCGTGCGCCGAATTTGAGCGTTAATAAAGATTTGTGGCCTGTGCTCAAGGCGCATGGATACACATATGATGCGAGTCTCGTCGGTAAATTTGGTGAATGGCCACACAAAGTTCATGGGGACTTCTGGGAATTTCCACTTGTGAGTATTCAGCTTGCAGGCACGAACAAAAAATTACTCTCAATGGACTATAATTTTTATTATGCGCAAACTGGCGCGCACGACATGGTGAAAAAAACTGATCCCGAATGGCAGGTATATAAAGAGCAGGTTTTGAATTCATATCGAAATTATTTTGCACAGAGTTATAGCGGAAATCGCGCACCCGTTATTATTGGGCATCACTTCGCACACTGGAACGACGGCGTCTATTGGGCAGCGCTTCACGATTTTTTGAAAGAGACGTGCGGAAAACCGGAGGTTCACTGTGTTTCATTCAAAGAGCTCGCGAGCTATCTTGATGTGCACCCACACAAATAGCATGGTTGCAGGGGTCAGGGGTTATCAGCTATGATGGATACATCTATGTTGGGTCAAATTTTGGTCGTGCTCAGAGAAAAACTGGTAGAATCCGGTGTTCCAGACGCGGTTATCGAAAAAATACAAACCTCAGAGCCGCCGAGCGCAGAGCTTGGTGATATTGCAATTGCATGTTTTTTCCTTGCCCCTGTATGGGCGGTAAAGCCGATTGAGGCGGCGACGCGTGTTGCGGAAATGCTCGAAGGCGCGCACGACGCGATTGCTGCTGTCCGCGTTGCCGGCCCATATGTAAATATTTCAGTGCGCACAGAATGGCTTGTCGCAGGACTAAGCCATGCTGGGAGTTTGCGAAAAAAAGAAGTTAAAACGCGTCTTCGAAAATCGCCGCGCATCATGTTTGAGTATTGTCAGCCAAATACGCACAAAGAATTTCATATTGGGCACATGCGCAACGCATGTTATGGAAGCGCGCTGGTAAATATTTGGCGTGGCGCCGGTCGGAATGTCATGGCTGTCACATACAACAATGATGTTGGTTCGGGTGTTTCAAAAACAGTATGGGCGTACAAAAAATTTCATTCAGAAGAAAAACCGCCGAAAGAAAAGGGGCGCTGGCTCGCGGGAATGTATGTTGAAGCAACGCGCCTACTCGAAGAACATCCAGAATGGAAAGAAGAGGTGAGCGATGTTCTTCGCAAGCTCGAGAGCGGCGACAAAGAATGGCATAAACTCTGGAAAACAACGCGACAGTGGTCGCTCGATGAATTTAAAGCGATTTATAAAGAACTAGGGCTTAAGTTTGATGCGAGTTTTAATGAGAGTGATATAAAAGAGCGCGGCCACGAAATTGCAGAGGAATTGCTTCAACGCGGAATCGCAAAACAATCACAGGGCGCTGTAATTATGGATTTTGAGGCCATGAAAAAAGGCGTTTTAATTTTGCGCAAATCTGATGGCGCTGGAAATTACGCGACGAGCGACCTTGCACTCGCGGAAAAAAAGTTTAAAAAATACGTCGTTGACGAGGCTGTAATAGTTACCGACAATCGCCAGGATTTATATTTTGAACAATTATTCATGACGCTGCAGGCATATGGATTCACGCAAAAGTTCACACATCTTTCGTACGATCTCGTGACGCTGCCAGAGGGTGCGATGTCGAGCCGCAAAGGAACGGTTGTTTTATACGAATCATTGCGCGACGAAGTTGTTGATGGTGCAATTGCAGAAACTGAGAAGCGTCATCCAGAGTGGAGCGCAAAAAAAGTTCGCACGGTTGCGCACGCACTTGCGATTGCTGCAATTAAATTTACAATGGTGCGGTCGTCGCCACAAAAGATTATCGTGTTCGATAAATCAGAGATGCTTTCTTTTGAAGGGTACACAGCGCCATATCTTGAATATACACTTGCGCGCATCAGCAGTATTTTTAAAAAAGCGGGCCGAGTGGTGCGGATGCCAAAACAGTTTGCGTGGACCGAGCGCGAGCATGCGCTATGGGTAAAGCTTGCGCGTGGCGGCGATGTTGTTGATAGTGCTGCCGCTGCGAATGATCCATCGGAGCTCGCACGATACTGCTTTGAACTTGCAAAAGATTTTGCGAGCTACTACGAAAACAGCCATGTGTTGGATACGGACGCACAGGTTCGAGCGGCACGACTTTTGCTCTGTCGCAATATACAGGCGAGTCTTTCGACACATATGCAGATGCTTGGTTTGCCGATCGTGAGCGAGATGTAATTGTTGTTTGAACACAAAAGTGATACAATCGCACATATGGCTCTTTTTCGTGATTCTGAATCCACAACCCCCTCTCATTTACCACCTATGCAAACTAATACAACCCCACACGAAGTTGAGACAATCGTTGGACCATCTGTTAAAGTTGAAGGCGATTTTAATTCGCAAGGGAATGTTCTGATTCAGGGAATTGTTTCAGGAAATGTTTCAACAGAAAAATATTTACAAGTTGAAGAAGGTGCGAAAATCATGGCAAGTATTCGAGCGGACAGTGCGAAAATTTCTGGAGAAGTAAAGGGAAACATTCGTGCAAAAAATACACTTGAGCTTACACCAACTGCGCGCGTCGTCGGTGATATTGAAGCAAAAACGCTCATTGTTTCGCCAGGCGCAATTTTGCATGGAAAGTGTGCGATGCTTGGAACTGTTGAAGCCTCCGACACAAAAAAATCAGGCAAACGAAAATTTGATGGCGACACAGAATTTACGATGCCTCGTTCACTCATTGACGAAGAGGTGAGCGCCTAGAAATAGCGCGCAAGTATGTATTTGTATTTGTACGACACCGCTCTCAAACAGCGGCAATATGATCGTGTAGTGAGTAATTTGGAAACTCAGCTCACGGATCTTGGTATTGTCGGAAAAATTGTCCGATTGTCATCGCTTCTGTCGCCGCGACAAATAATCAGTGAAGAAATTCGGCGTTCGAAGGAATTGAAAACGGTGATAATTGTTGGTGATGATACGTGTTTCACGAAAATTATTCAGCAATCTGCTGATCTGCCGATCACATTTGGTTGGGTTCCTGTTGGGCCAAAATTAGATTTAGCAACGCGGCTCGGCCTTCCATTTGGCGCCGCTTCAGCGCCGGTGCTTTCCCGCCGCAGGGTTTTACCCATTGATGTTGGCCAATTCAACCAATATTTTTTTATTGATTACTGCCAAGTACCGCTCAGCACAGTCACAATGTCGCTCAATGGTAGCATGACAATCAGCGCAACCGCGCAAAAAATGGAGTGTTCAATTTGGAATGTGCCACCAACGAATCGAGGGCTCATGCCACCGGGTTACTCGCCAGTTTTAAATGATCGACAGTTTGAAATTGTGTTGCAACCAATCGCGAAGCGGAGTATTTTTGGTTCAACCATGGCACCAGCAAGTATTTTTCCCTTTAACGAAGTTCGGCTCAAGCTTGAAAAAACGATGTCCGTCGAACTTGATGGGCATCTGTATAAAGAAAATCAAATTGTAATCAAACTTGCGCCGTTTCAACTAAAATTAATCGTAAGCCGCCTGCCGGATTCATTGCAGATGTGATATACTCATCTCGTTATGCGAGATGAGTTCGTTGTTGATTTTAAAAATGCGCTGAGACAAAGCAGCTGGTTATTAATTGCCGGATTTTTTTTCGCTCTTTACATTATCCACAGCACGATTGTACATGCTGCGGGCATAACGTGGACCACAACAACAGTCGCTTCAAGCTTAACGGCCTCAAGTACGCGGATTCTTTGGGATACATACCGCACAGAATTTGCTATCGGTCTTGAAACCGCGGCGCTCAGCAGCGTTCAATTTGTGACATCTACGAGTGGTTCTGCATGGTCGAGCGCCGTGACAGTCGGGTCAGTTTCGAATTTGAGCGGAATAACAATGTTCACAACTTCGTCACTCGCAAATGGCGCATATTATTTTGTGGGCGCGGTAACTGGAGGTACTTCAAAAGTTTATCAAAGCTCAAATCAAGGTGCGAGTTTCTCATCATATGATTATAATGGTGTAAATCCGGGCGATTATTTTGCAAATGGCCAGGTGCAAGCTGCGGCGGGCCCTGTGTATTATATTGCGGGCCGCGTTGATGTTGGCGCTACACCGCACGTTGTTTTTGCGAGTACAACTGCATCGGTAAATGTGTTTGCAACAAGCAGTATTGCCACGCTTGCAGCAAATCCTACGGTTGATATGGCTTATGGCTCGGGCAAAATTGCTGTTGTGTATGTTGTTCAAAGCGATACAACATTGTATATGGTGACATCGAGCAGCGCGGGGCCTCCATGGACAAGTAATAATCTTGCGTCCGGCGCTGGCATGATAATTAACCCAAGCGTCAAAATTGACACGACCGGTAAAATTTGGGTGACATATATTGCAGCTAATGCATTTAATTGTAGCTCATATTGCGAGGTTCGTTTGTCGCGTTACGAGTCGTCATCAGGATGGAACACCGAGGCTATTGATTCCGTGTCGAGTATTGATTCAAATAGCAAACCGCAGCTTGCTTTTGTTAGCGGGACGACCCCTGTTATTGCATATTATAGTGGCTCGACTTTAAAGTATGCGTATCGTGATTCCGGAAATTCCGGTTGCTCTGGGACAGATGCCGCGAGTTATTCATGTGGAACGGTTGTCGCAAGTTCAGGTGTTGGGCCGCTCTCGATTGCGACAAATCATGCGGACAAAGCTGTTATTACGTATCAAGCATATCCATCGACACTCAAAGCGGCCTACGCAGATTTAACCGCAGCTTCATCATCCGGCTCATCTTCTGGGTTCGGGTTACTTGCGCCGATACCAGTGCTGAGCCCATTTTTATCTATAAATTCTGATAATGTTGCCACTGCGACAACAAGTGTTGTTTTGCAGCTTGGTGCAACAAATGCATCAGAAATGGCCGTGTCTCTCAATCCTGATTTTTTTGGGGAGGTTTGGCGCCCGTTACAAAGTTCGCTCGCATACAAATTAAATTCGAAACCTGGTGTTCAGCGAGTGTATGCGAAGTTCGATAATGTTACAGGTGGTATTTCGAAAGTTGTATATGATGATATTTTGTATGATCCAACCGGTGGTTCTTTGGCAACAACAGCCCCTGTTGTGTCCTCACCACCACCATCTTTTGCGCCTGCTCCAGAACCTGTTATAACGAATCCGCCCGGATCTTCGCTTCCAAAGCCAGATGAATTCTCTGGCCCAGAGATTTTGCCATTTGCAAATGAAGAACAAAAGCAATCATCATCGGTTCCATCCGTTTCGTTTCGAGCACCTTCATGTCCACAGCGCCCTAACGCATTCGCACTCGGCGGTTCAATTATTCAAGATGCAAAGTCGCACCAGTATTTCTTGTTGATAGCGAATTCTAAAGTTGTATGTCCGGCATTGAGTCGCGCTATTGCCGCTTCGTGGGGAGTGACAGGGGTTGCAAAGAAAATGAGCATAGCCGGCTATACTATTTCGTCTCTACTTCCATATCGACCAGGTTCAATTGTGCAAGACTCTAAGTCTGGTGCGCGATATATTGTTAATACAAAGGGTCAATTGCATTGGTTTCCAACACATACGCAACAAATAAAATTGGGGTACGGTAATTCGCGTATACTTTTGGACTCGCGGGCTGTGTTTGAAAAACTAGGATTTCATGTGCCACTCACACGACTCGACATTCATCCTGATGGAACGTTGTTTGTGATTGATGCAAAGAAGGGTGAGTTTGCGATGCTACAAAATCGTATTTTGCACCCAATTTCGCGCGCGTCGCTTTTAAAGTTTAAGGAAAACCCACGGCGAGCGGTGCGGTTTGCCCATGGCGAAACGTACCCGATTGGGGTGCGCTGGTAGGAGTATTGGGTCTTTAAATGTGTTGACGGTCACTTGGCATTATGTTATAGTTCGCCAACCTTTCACGCGGACGTGGCGGAATGGTATACGCGCCAGCTTGAGGTGCTGGTGGGGGAAACCCCGTGGAGGTTCAAGTCCTCTCGTCCGCACCAAACAGATTATAGAGAGCATTCGGACGCTCAGATACTTCGCAGCCTTCGGCTGCTCGTGTCTGCGCGCCTCGCTCGCTCGGACGCAAGCTCCTTCGCAACCCACAGGGTTGCTCGGGTCTGCGCGTCCTCCGTTCGCAGAAGCAATTCCGCAAGCGGATTGCTTCAGCTCACTACGGACGCTTAGCTCAGTTGGTTAGAGCACCTCGTTTACACCGAGGGGGTCGTGGGTTCGAATCCCCCAGCGTCTATAAAAAAATATCACCTCTCGGGGTGGTATTTTTTTATAGACTTTGTTGTGGGGATTTGAAGGGACCGAAGGTGGGCCGAGCGTGTGCAGGCCCAGGAAAAAAAGGAGTCAATGATTGGTTTGTGATATACTGTTTTTCATGACAACAAGAGAATTTATAATTGGCGCAGGAATGATTGCTGTTGGCCTTCACATGGTGATGAAGACCGATGATTATATTGCATTTATCGGCCTCAATAACTGGGCTGAGGCAAAATGGGGCGGTGGTGGAACGCGCCTTCTATATAAACTTATCGGAACACTCATCTGTTTTTTTGGAATTTTAGGAGTAACGGGCCAACTCACAAGCGCGGTTGGTGGCGCAGTAGGCTCCGTTTTTGGCTCACATGTAGCTCAATAATACTATGATTAGAACCACACACACGTTCACTCCTATCGGCGGCAAAGTTCTTGACCCACAAAGAATTCTTCGCGCTGTTGGTGTGAGTCGTGGCATGAGTGTTGGTGATTTTGGTTGTGGTCACAACGGACATTTTGTTTTTCCCGCTGCGCGATTAGTTGGTACTGATGGCTATGTGCATGCGGTCGACATACAGTCGAATGTTGCACAGACGATTGACAGTCTCGCAAAATCAGACGGTCTCACAAATATTTTTTCGATTGTTGCAGATGCGGAAAAAATGGGCGCAACAAAAATTCCTGCAAGCACGCTTGATATTGTTTTGCTTATTAATAATCAAGTTGATGCGGTAGCGCATAACAACATGCTGCGTGAGGCGCTGCGCGCTGTCCGCGCTGCCGGACACATTATTGTAATTGATTGGCTTGGTGGAAATACAGTTCCATTTGCTCCTGCGATTGAAGAGCGCGTTGATAAAGATGTGGTTCTACGCAGTGCGCAAGGACTCGGCCTTCGGTTTGTTGACGAATTTAGGCCAGGCAGGTACCATTACGGCCTAAGATTCCAGAAGACCTGATGGGTGTATGCAATTTTTTACCGTTGAGTATTGGTTTGGTTTTCCACGTTTAATTACAACAGGCATGGGAGCCGTTCTCCTAACCTTGTTTTTAGTTTTGCTTGTCGGTGGCATTGCCGTGCAAGTGTGGCATGAAAAAATAACGGATCGTTGGCTGCGACAAGTTTTAAAACGAGCCGGCTCTGGTGCTGAATGGATTGGCGCGCTTGGTCTCTGTTTGCTTGTAGCGCGTTATGAGCGCGTCCCAGTTTTTATGTATCGATACTGGTTTTTGTTTCTCGGTATTGCAGCTGCTCTCTGGCTGTTTCGTATTTCGCGCTACGCAGAAGCTCGACGTGAAAAATTGGAAGAGGAAACGCAGAAATACGAAACGCGCGATAAATATTTTCAACGGTAAACTGTGCGAAAGGAGGGGGATAAAGCAGAGGAGTGGTCGCGGCGCTATTTGGAACAGCGCGGTTTTGTAATTGTATCGAACAATTTTAGTGTTCGAGGAGGAGAGATTGATATTATTGCGAGGTCGGCCGAGGGAGTATTCGTTTTTTTTGAAGGGCAGTCTCAACCTTCTAACGCAACAAGTTTAGTAAAAGCTTCATACGGTGTTTCGTAATTAATAACTTTTCGGGGG
>CALRDW010000015.1 GCA_943355025.1 Candidatus Magasanikiibacteriota bacterium
TGGCGTTGCTGGCGCGGTGGGGTGAATTAAACTTTAATTTTTCATTCTTTTTTAACTTTTATTTTTATTTTTACGGCGAAAAGTAACCTGCTGTGATGTAGGCTGCCGTAAATTCCGACGCTAGAGCAGGGTGGAAATTGTAAATATAAATATATTTTTACACCACCGAAGCATGGGAGCATCTGTGGGAGCTGTGGAGCACTTATGGCTGTAGGGTAACTGTCGTATTTTATTTTGTCTCTCGGATTATTTAATGAAAATAAAAACCGTTTCTGCAGCAGACTCTTTGGAGAGTTCGACAGAAACGGTTGTGTTCGCGCGTCCGGTGTGGCGCTTCAGGATTTATTGAACTGCTACACGTGTGGTCTCCTCAAATTGCTGGATTACCCCGCTTCGCTGGAGCACATACGGAATGACCTGTACTTTGCGCACGGTGACGTGTTTGTGTGCAAAGGCCTCGAGATCAGTCGCAATTGTTGCTGAATACTCGAGTTCTTCGTGGCTAAAGACTTGAAATAATAGAATCGGTGACGTTCGGTTGCCGCGATCAGCAAGCGAATGGTCGACAACCTCGGCCGCGCGTTTAATATTCGCGATGTGCTCGGCATTGCTCAGCAAGTCAGTGCGGTAGGTTAGGAAATCGCTTCCCACCCGCCATGGGCGAATATTCGAACCGCAGACAATTGTGCGCTCAGAGTGACGCTGAACCACAGATCCCGGCGACTGACGTTTGCGTCGGTAGCAGCTTGCGAGAAGCGCGAGATCATGGACGAGCTCGTCAGAGAGTTTGAGCGCTTTCGCGCCACGCAGAAATCGCGCATTGCCATTTATTCCGCCGTCCGGCAGTGCGAAGTCCTCCAGACCAAACCACTCGAGTGTATCCGGACGCAGAATATCAATCGCCCCAGTAACAACATTGTACCGGCGAAGAAATCCCTGCACTGTATCGCCTGGGAATGCCAGTTTAATATTTTGCAGGAATTTGAGGCCAGCAGCAGTTGCCACCGCATCATTCTTCTCAAAGGCTGCGCATTCTGTGTGAATGCCAGGGAGGATCAGAAATCCTCGGCCGTTTTCCGCAGATGTTTTGATGGTGTTTTGTATCCGCAAAAGGTTGGCTTCGCCAGTATTTGGAATTCCGCCCGCAAGCGTGACATAACGTCCAGCATTATAAGGAAGAACACTTTCGGGGATCCGCCCATCCATACAATCACTTTCTTGAATGCAATGTGTGGTGTTTGCAAGAAACAATTCGCACTCACTCGCCTCACCGATTCTTCGCTTTCGCGCAACTTCTGCGAGCGCTTCGAAGAGTTGAATCGTATTTTCAATGAAGTTCACTGACATGTGTGCCGCCGTTGGTTGTTCGTGTTCGGTAAGGTAGGGCCCTGACTTTCAGGGCCCTTTATTGTACCTGTTTATTTAAAAAAGTCAAGCTAGGGCAGTATAAAAAAGAAAAAGCCCACGTTCAGAATTTGAGGTTCTGAACGTGGGCTTCACGGTGTTCTGGTTAGAACCCGTGATGGGCCTGGGGCCGAGACTGATGCTACCCTAGACAGATGCGCTGTTGCCTTTGCTGGCCTTTGCTTCTGCCGGGGCAGCGGTCGCACTTTCGCGTCCGTGCGTAGCAGGCGCATCACCCGACTTTTTGACGCCGACGTGTTCCGCAACTGCACTGACGAGGTCGCCCATTTTTTGCAGGCTCTGTTCGATCGCATTGGTCGTTTTCGGCCCAGCTGAGCCCAGGAAACCTTCAATCATGCGAGCGCTTGATGTGCCCTGCATGAACGAGTCCTGGATTTTTGCGAGGTCGCTCGGCGAGCCGATGAGCGTTGCTGTGACTTTCTCGAACAAATGAACCGAGGCCTGAGCTGTCGCGATCCGCACATCAGCCTCGCGGTTGATGTGGAGCTGCGCGATCACAAACTCTTGCGCAGCTTTACCATTTTTATCACGAGCTTCGAGCTCGGGAATCAAAACGTCGGTAACGCGGGACTGGTCAACTTTGACCTGCTCCGCCTGAACTTGAATCGGCACGAGAGCCAATGCTTTTTCGCCTTCCGCCTTTTTAACGTTGGCATTCGACTCAGCGTCAGCTTTCTTTTCGACCGCAATGGCGTCAGCCGTCGCCTTCGTTGTGATGGCTGATGCTTCTGCTTCTGCCGCCTTCTTTTTCGCGTCGGCCTCAGCGTTCAGCTTGTAGGCCGCGCCATCCGCCGCACGCTGCGTGGAGACGTAGGCTGTTTCAGCTGTTGCTTGCGCCGTAATGACCTGCTTTTGCTTGTCACGTTCGGCCGTGGCCACAATCCCGACAGTGATCACTGCCTGGTTTGCTGTTTCGCGCTCAGCTTCCGCCAAAGCGCGTGCTGTTTCAGCATTAACACGGACCGTTTCCGCAGTGGCAACCGCTGCCTGACGCTCCCGTTCAGCAACTTCGACGCTCTGATCAGCAACCGTAAGCGCGCGCTTCTTTTCTTTTTCCGCAACTTCCGTTGCCTGCGAGCGAACTTGCTCGGCAACGTCGAGCTGCTGCTGCTTGTTTACTTCCGCCAGCTGAACAGTTCGTTCAGAATCAATGCGTGCCGTTCCAGCCGCCTGGTTCTGTTCTGCGTTGACCTGAGCAATTTTTGATTTCTGATTTGCTTCGGCAACAGCTTGCTGCTGCTCGAGCGCCAGAATATCTTGGCGGGTTTTCACGTCCTGAGTTTTACGTGCCAGCTCACCTTCGCGTTCTCTTTGATTTTGGATCGTCTGGGCCGCCTGGGTGACTTCGGCAATCGTCTGCAATCCTTGCGCATCGAAGATGTTGTCCCTGCGGAGATTTTTCGGATCCGTTTGATCGAGTTTTGAGATCGTCGCTGTTTCAAGCGTCAATCCGTTGTGGGCAAGATCTCCTTCGATCATCAGTGTGACTTGCTTGATGAACTCATCACGCTGGGTGTTGAGCTCTTCAAGTGTCTTCGTCGCTGCCACATTGCGCAGCGCCGACACCAATTTGTCTTCGACAAGCGATGTCACAAATGCGTCGTTGTTCATTTGATCACCAAATGAACGCGCGGCGCTTTTGATGCTTTCTTCGACAGGCGGAACCCGAACGAAGAACTCTGCTTTGATGTCAGCCCGCAGCTTGTCTTTCGTAATGAGAGCATCAACGCCCTCACGTTTAACCTCGAGCCGTTTCGAGCCGAGTTGTACCGTGACAATTTGATGAATGACAGGGAACACAATTGCGCCGCCGTCTTGAACAACTTTTATACCACCCATGCCCGTGCGGACAAATGCCTCATTGGCTTTCGTCTTTACGTACAGTTTGGTGATAATAAGTAGGAGCGCTGAAACGAGCGTCAGCACAATGCCGACGACGATCAGGATGGAGGTTGGGAGGCTCCCGATTGGGTGCCCCATAATGCTCGCGGCGATTGGCCCCGCGATAAACGCAATTCCGAGAAACATGAGTAGGCCGAGTGGCATTGGATTCTCCAGTGTGCTGCATTTTTACCTGCAGCGGTGAAAACTTACAAACAGGCTTGTCGATTACTACTGTTCATCGACTCAGCGGGAAGACAGCGTCGACGGAACATCCGCTGACACTGTATAGATTCGCCGAAGCGAATCGTAACTTTGGATGAGAATAGGGCTGCCTTTTGTGAGCGCTCCATTCGTCGTTTTGCATCCAATTTGTTGTAGGTCACCACGCAAATCGCGGACCTGCGCCTGACCGTAATTTTCATCAACACTAAGCGTCACAATGCCGCAGCAGCCGACCAGTTGATCGGCGGTAAGTGCGTAGGTTTCTGTTGTCGGCAAAATCCGGGCAACAAAGCCTGCGATCAACCGATGGATCAGAAGCGAAAGAGCTCCAGCGCCAACCAGCGAAATCCATACGCCGACTTCAATTGACATGCCGCTTTCCGTCAGCACTTTGTTGCCGCAGTAACCTGCGGCGCCAAACACCAACATGAGCAGCATGAGCGAAACGGTAATTGGCACTTTGCCAATACCGAGAATGACCAGCAATCCTCGAGGCAACGAGGTCCGAGCGCCACGCACTTGCGGAGCGAGATCGGGCCGCAGGTGCTTCAATTGATTGTGATCATCATCATGATCATGGTCGTGGTGCGCATCATGGCCACCCAACGAGTGACCGAGGCCGCTATCATGACCGATGTCATGTCCAGCGCTGTCGTGCCCACCACCCGCGGCAACTCCAAGTGCCAGGACAATTCCCAGCAGAAGTGGAATTTCGAACACGAGATTTTGCCAGAGTAACACGGTGTCCATTTGATATCTCCGTTGAGTTGTGAAGGTTCTGGAAAGCGCTCAGACGGATACTCCGATAAGCGCACTAATTTGTATCAGAATTCGGCTTGGTTGTCAAGATAAAAAAAGAGCCGCCCTACCCATGTGCCAGTGCGGCAAACGGGTGAGGCGGCGAGCTTCTCGCGTGGGTTATCGCGCGAGAAGCTCAACGGTGTAATCGCTGTCAACAATTGCAGGAACGAAGTCGAGTCTGTCGAATACGTCAGGAGCGCAAAGATGAGCAACATCGCGCATGGTTTGCACGATATTTCGAGCGGAAATCTCTGCGAGGCCGCGCATGTCTGTATCGTCGAACGGAACTTGAGGAAGCAACAGCGCTCTGCTAGATCTGGTTGGATCTTGGAGAAGATTTTGCCGCAATACTCCAATGCCAACGCGCGCTGATTCCGCGATTCCACCAAAACGGTGGTCGACAACTAGGGCGAGCGTTGTCAAATCTGCTCCGCCAACGCGACCGCCCATGACAAATATGCGTTCGCAGTGTTCGCGGGCAAGATGCGCTGCGATTTCGGACTGGAGAAACCATCGGTGTCCCTCCGCGAGCACCAACAGATCCTCGACAACACCGCCATTCATTTTCGCGAATGCGCGACATATGTCAGCTTCTGTTAAGTGCGCAAGAGAGATCCACTGGTTTTCCTGTGCTGAAAATACGTAGACTTTTCCGTCGTCCGTATCATATTTTGCAAGCACGGGAGTGATGCGCAGCGTGTGCGGCAGGCATTCGATATTTCGCACGAACTCCATGGCTGAATTGAACGCAGCGGTTTTGTCGCAATTATGAAATGCACAACCAAGGTCGCGATCATTTCCCGATTCGTGGAGCATAACAGGGAGTAGGAGTCCTTGTTTTTTGCTCGTTTGTTGTGCGCGACGTGCGCGGCCAATCAAATCATCCTGGAATGTACTGAGACCGAATAACGGCGGGACACTTCCGAAGAAACGGTAGGGTTGATAACTACCCAAGGGTAGTCCCAAACATTTTCCGCTGAGCATTCTCCCATCGCCACAGCGTGTTACTGCTATGGAATTATTAAGCCTGTGTAGTGTAGCTACTCTGCGTGCCTCTTCTGCGAAAAACTGATCTTGTGTGTGACGCGTGATGCCTAAGTAGTAGGCCCGTAAATCCTCCGGAAGTTGGTGGCGATGTGCCAGCGCTGGGGAAATAGTTCGTCCGATTCCCGCGGCCAAATTCATTGAGACACTCCTCGAAATGTGTTGGAGGTTTATAGACAAAGCCGAACGAAAAAGTTTTTCGGGCGGCAACAACTCATGCTACTCCAGCCACGCGAGGCGTCAAGGGTATGTAAATAAATCGCTTTACATGTTTTCTTGTGGATAAGTTTTTTTAAAAAAAAGAAGCCGCTGACAGATACCTCATATGTTAAGTATGAAGACTGTCAGCGGCGACTGGTTAGAAAGATCCTGAGAAGACGATGCCGGTGTAGCCAGGGGTCGCGGTTGGCGCAAGGCGGAAGTTTGTCTGCTGCTGCTTGCTTGCTGTTGGCGGTTTTGCTTGCGAGGGTGGGCCCAAATAATCCCACACGCCCCACGCACCAATGCCGACTGCTGCCACTGCGAGTCCGATTGAAACAAACTGCTCTGTGCGCGCAGAGCGAACAAGTCCGTCGTACCGATCCTTATCGGCTTGCACAACTACGGCCGTCCCGAGCGCGTCGCTTGCCGTGCCTCGTGCGACAATGTATGTCGTCAGTGATGCAACCCCGAGCACAGTTGCTGCGCCGAATTTCACAAGTGGAAGCTCAGGGGCGGCTGCTGGCGGATCAGATTCGCGCACTGTTGCGGTTGGCGCATGACTGAGATCAATCAATTTTTGTCGCGCAGTCGCTTCTGCAAGTTCAACCGCGGCGACGCGAGCTTTGAGCGCGGTGTAGCGCGCGGCAGCATCGAGCTTCATGTCGTCGGCAGCGCCCATGAAATTTTTGACGCGGTCGTAGATTTCAATCGCGCGCCAGAGATTACCAAGCGCCTCATAGGCTCGCCCCGCGTTGTAGAGCATGGCCGGCTTGCCGGTCAGTTCAAACAGATGCAGATAGGCCCACGCTGCTTTTTCAAAGAGCTTCGCGTCGAAATCTTCTTTTGCTTGGGCTGCTTCTTTTTCGTATTGGTTTACAATGCTCGGCGCTGCTGCTGCGGGGGCTGATGTTTTACGACCCGCCGCCGAAGCGTTCGTTGGTGCCAGCGTGATGCTTGCCGCCGCATAACAGACAAGTGCTGTGCACAATGGCTTGTACCGCATGATTCCTCCAGTATTCTGTGGAGCCCGAAAGTGGGTCATCAGAATAAATCACGGTAACACAAAACCGCGAGTTTGGCAAGGCCAGAGGGAGTCGAGCCCCAGGCCTCCGTTGACACAAAAAAAGAGCTCTGGTACTATGCACACATTATTCATCCAAATCACCCGGCTGTTTTTAATACATCCACGCGCGACCTGCCAGGGAAACCTGGTCCGCGCAGTGAGGCCGGCGTAGTTAAAAGGTTACAATTATGAAAGTCCCAGAATTATCAGACATGCTCACAGCGGGCATGCACTTTGGTCATCGTTCAGAACGCTGGCACCCGAAGAGCAAGCCGTATTTGTTTGGCGAGCGCCAAGGTATCCATGTAATTAATCTTGAAATCACTCAAGAGAAACTTGCAGAAGCGAGTGAATTCGCAAAGAGCCTTGCTATGCAGGGCAAAACAATTTTGTTTCTTGGCACAAAGCGTCAGGCACAAGAAGTAATTAAGCAGGAAGCAACGCGGTGCGGCATGCCATTTATTATCGAAGGTTGGATCGGAGGACTCGTCACCAACTTTGAAGAAATCGGCAAGCTTCTCGAACGCTATCGCAAGATGCGTGCAGATCGCGAAAGTGGCGCATGGGACAAATACACCAAGAAAGAGCGCTCGGTACTTCAGGCAGAATATGAAAAGAAGAGTGTAAATCTTGAGGGCGTAAGCTCACTCAAGCGCATTCCTGATGCAGTGTTCATCGTTGATATTCGCAACGAAAAAACTGCAATTGAAGAAACCATTACACGCAAAGTTCCAACAATTGCGATGACAGATACAAACGTGAATCCGGAACTCGTTACATACGCAATTCCAGCAAACGATGACGCGGTAAAATCAATTGCGCTCGTTGCATCATGCATCGCGGACGCAATTCTCGAAGGTACAGCGCAGCGTCCAGCAGCACCAGAGCCGGTTGCAAAGCATCGAACGGATGCAGCACCAATAGTTACTGTTCGCCAATAATTCTTCAACCACAAAAACTACAAACGTTATCCAACTTGTATGATCGATACAAAGCTCATTGCAGAAGTTCGTGAAAAAACGGGCGCAGGAATTGTTGATGTAAAATCGGCGCTTGAGGAGGCGGGTGGAAATGCGGAAGTCGCGATGGAATTACTTCGCAAAAAAGGAATCGCAAAGGCAGGCAAAAAATCTGATCGCGTTGCGGGCGAGGGAATCGTGTATTCTTACATTCACAACAATAATAAAATTGGTGTGCTCGTAGAATTACGATGCGAAACAGATTTTGTTGCGCGAAATGAAGCGTTCGTGCAGCTCGCGCGCGATGTCGCAATGCACATTGCTGCGATGAATCCGCTCTACCTCGACGAATCACAGGTTCCACAAGAAGTTATCGATAAGGAGCGCGAAATTTATAAGGCAGAAATGGAAGGTTCAAACAAACCAGAAGAAATCATGGTAAAAATTCTTGATGGTAAAATCGCAAAGTTTTATACAGACGCTTGTTTGTTAAAACAGCCATTCATCAAGGACGAGGCCGTGACAATCGAAGAACTTGTTAAGACTTCCGGCGGACGCATGGGCGAAAATATTCATGTAAAGCGCTTCGTGCGTTTTCATCTCGGACAGGAATAATCTTTCGCTCTGTCGCCTCGTGCGAATAGAAACAAAAACCGGCCTCAGCGGCCGGTTTTTTTTGCGGAGCAATTTTAGGCAGTACGAAAGTCTATTGATTGGTCACGACTCAAAATTTCTTTTTCGTGTAACAGCCCAATTAGTTTGAAATTAAATACATCTTGGCGGCCCAATTTCATGCCAAAGCCATTATGAAAGGCATTCGTCTCTGCGCGGAATCCCTTGAACTCCTGTTTGAATTCTTTGAGATCTGCTTTAATTCCAGCCACATCTAACTTTGATTGAACGGCATCAATCTTTAATTGAGCGACATCTGTCTTAAGCTCCAAGAGATCTGCTTGGATTGCGGTAAAGTGTTCCTCAAGCTCAGTATCGAGCTTTTTAAAACGTTCAGAAGCTTCAGTTCTGAATGACTGAAGTTCTGTGAATATTGCCTCGAGTGTGATTTTTTTCTGGCCCTCCTTATGGGTCATACAATGCGTGTTAGTGAATGATGTCGATTCTTGGATTGAGCATATCACGCTGAAAATGGTGCACAAGGGGCAAAAGTTGATAACTAAACAGTCGTTGTGGATAAGAAAAAAGTTATCCACTCGATTGAGTCTTTTTCATAGTTTATCCCTTTGGTAATCTGGATAAGTGCTATAATGTCGACACATGTTTTTATTTTCTATGCCAACTCGTGTTGCAATTAATGGATTCGGTCGTATCGGGCGTCAGGTTTTTAAAGCTGGATTTGGTCGCAAAGGAATTGAGTTTGTTGCGATCAATGATTTGTGCGACGCAGAAAATCTGGCCTATTTATTGGCAAATGATTCAGTATATGGCGCATGGCCACACAAGGTTTCGGCGAAGAACGGAATGCTACTTGTTGACGGCGTGAAAATTCCTGTGCTGGCTGAAAAAGATCCAGCGATGTTGCCATGGGCGAAATTAAAAGTCGATGTTGCGATTGAATCAACAGGCCGATTTACAGACGAGGCAGGTTTGCAAAAACATATCACAGCAGGCGCGCGCAAGGCGATTTTATCAGCGCCAGCAAAGGGTGGTGGCGTTCCAACATTTGTACGCGGCGTTAATGATGCTGGTGGTATTGGCGGCGCAAAAATTTTGAACAATGCGAGTTGTACAACGAACTGCGTTGCGCCCGTGACCGCAATTATTCATTCGAGGTTCGGGGTTTTGAAGGCGGCAATGACCACAATTCATTCTTATACCGCGGATCAAGCACTCGTCGACGGCCCTCATAAAGACGTTCGACGAGGTCGGAGCGCAGCGCTCAATATGATTCCAACTTCGACCGGCGCTGCAATTGCCGTGACTGAAACGATTCCGGAACTGAAGGGCTTGTTTGACGGAATTTCGATTCGCGTTCCAACGCCGGTTGGTTCGCTGTCAGATTTTACCTTTATTACAAAAAAGAAAACGACCAAAGAAGAGGTGAATACTGTGCTGCGCGCTGCGGCCAAAGAAAAGCGTTGGAAAGGAATTCTTGAGGTGTCGGAAGGCGGACTTGTTTCACACGACATTGTTGGAAATACAGCGAGCGCGATCGTTGACCTTGAATTTACGCAAGTGGTGGGCGGTGACCTCGTGAAAATTCTTGCATGGTATGACAATGAGTGGGGTTATTCGCATCGATTGATTGAGATGGTTGAGCTCGCAGCGAAATCAAAATAACTAATGAGGCGAACTATGGCTTTACGAACACTTTTTGATGCGCCGATTGTTAAAGGCACGCACGTTTTGGTCCGCATTGATTCTGATGTTGAGATTATAAAAGGAAAAATTTTTGGGGAGTCCGCTTATCGGCTGGACTCCGCATTGCCAACATTGAAATACCTCTTAAAGAAGAAGGCTATCATTACCGTAATGGGACATTGCGGCCGCCCGAATGGAAAAAAAGTTGCAGCGTTGTCGCTGGCTCCAGTGCAAAAATATCTCGAAAGTAAACTCAAAGCAAAGTTGAATTTTTTGCCAAACACACGGTTTGATGCGCGCGAGGAATTGAATGATGCGGATTATGCTCGAGAACTTGCCGCCGGTCAAGAGATTTTTATCAATGAGTCGTTTGCAAATGCACATCGTAAACACGCGTCGACAGTTGCGATTACAAAAATTCTTCCGTCGTTTGCTGGGTTACAATTTGAAAAAGAATTATGTGAACTTGCCTGTGTTCGTGATGCGGCCGAACCACCTACCGCACTTATTATCGGCGGCGCAAAAATTGAAACGAAAGTCCCAGTCATCGCACGATTTCTTAAATCTGCACGACATATTTTTATTGTGGGCGCGTCAGCGAATGCTTTTTTTGCAGCTCGTGGAATGCAGATTGGTGATTCACTCGTATCAAAAGAATCTATTATTGCGGCGCGAAAATTTTTGTCGCACGAAAATGTGTGTGTACCGATTGATGTAATTGTTGGACAGAAAAAAGGAGGGTCAAAATTTCGCGCAGTTGCGCTTCCTGAGCATGGCGCGGAAAAAAAGTTTAAGATCTGCGGCTCGGGTGAAGCAATTTTGGATGTTGGTCCAGCCACACTTCTCTTGATGTCGGAAAATATTGCGAGTGCACAAACAATTATTTGGAGTGGCCCTGCAGGACTTTTTGAGCGCGAACCGTTTCAACTTGGCTCTGCGCGGATTGCGAGACTGCTTTCATACGCAGGGCGCACTGGCACGCACGTTGTCGCGGGCGGTGGTGAAACTGTCACAAATATTTTGCAGAATAATATGTCGAAAGGGTTCGCGCACATTTCAACGGGCGGTGGCGCGATGCTTGAATTTTTAGGAGGCGTGGAGCTTCCTGCAATCAGGGCTTTGACGCAAAAAAAGTTAAGAATGTAAAGAATTTTGGCAATGCGCAGCGCACAACATCTCTTGACTAGGCACGGTTTTTGTGGTATATAGTATTTCAACTTCCGTACAATCGGATTGAGGAATTGAACAATGGAAACGCTTGAGGTGCTAGGACTGATGATTCTTACTGTTGCTGCTGCGGTTGTGGCGAGCAGGCTTATGAACCGAGCTCAGCGTGCCAGAGAGGCCGAAGAGGTGAAGAAATTCGAAGCTGACAAGAAGCGGCGTATGACTCCGGTTGTACCAGCGGCAGCCGTGGCCGCGGTAGCTCCTGTGTCAGATGTCGGCGAGGATCATACGGAATTGGGGGCCGATGCAGACGACGATGAATCCGAAGAGGTCGTTGAAAAGGAAGAAGATCGCTTTGAAAAGATCGAGCTCTTTTTTAGCGGTATTACCAAGGATGGCCGGTATTTTCGTTTGAAACTTCGGCTCAGCGATGTCCTAATGTTTACATCGGCATACGACCGCGCATTCCAGGACGAGGAATCGGAGACGTTCGAGGAATTTGCGTGTGAAGAACTCGGCACCATGCTTGAATCGTGCGTTGATGCATACGCAACGACGCGAACGTATCAGCAGCTGGTTGATAGTCGAGCGGATTTCGCTTACGAGATCGAAGTGTTTTTCGCGGGGCTATCGAACGCAGATGGCATTGCGAATGGGTATGCCTGTAGTCTTGCTCCTGATTCTGAAGCTGAGGAGGATGCAGAAGATCTGGGCTGGAATTACAAAAAGTTTTTCTCGGTTCGGTGGATTCGTTCGGACACTGGTGCAATTTACAGGGCGCATTACGTACGGATCGCACAGCAAGCGGCGGTGGTTGCTCCTGCGACGACTGCAGAAGAAGCTGAGGGCGGCGCGGACAAAAAACCAAGCGATGTCAGTGCCCCATCAAAATTGGCAGCAGCAGCACGCGCACAGCTCGGGGTCGAGCTCACCGCGTGTTGAAAAAAGTTCTTTGGTGAATGATGTGGCGATTGTTGAAACACTCTTTGTGAGAATTTCAACAATCGCCTTTTTTATTTTTTGCGAATACTGTATACTTTAAAAATCTTTAATACTCTTGTTCTTATGACTTCCTTCGATTCCTGCCCATGTGGCAAAAAATGCTCTGAAAAAGGTGCGTGTGAAATGTGTTCAACCGATGCTGGCGGAGGACGATGCGGTTCATCTATTGGTGGCCGCCGTAACATGCACGCGATTGTTATTTTATTTTTAGTGATCGCGCTCGGAACGTACGCTGCAAAAAATATCAAACAGATGCGTTATATAGGTAAGCCTGACACAGGTCCACACACAATCATGGTTTCGGGCGACGGAAAAGTTACTGCTACACCGAACATCGCCGTAACAAACGTTGGACTTGTAACAGAAAAAACAAATGTCGCAGATGCACAGCTCGAAAATTCTCAGAAAATGAATGCGCTCATCGTCGCGATGCAACAACTCGGCATTTCGAAAGAGGATATTCGTACAGCGCAGTATCAAATTTATCCGAAGTATTCCTACGATCAAAAAACAGGGAGCTCGATTACGGGGTATACCGTTACACAAAGCGTTGAGGTAAAAATTCGTGACCTTACAAAAATTTCGCAGGTTCTTGCAAGTGCAGGGTCAGCAGGTGCGAATCAAGTCAGCGGTGTTCAATTTACAGTCGAGGATCCAAAAGTTCTCCGGGCAGAGGCTCGTGAAGAGGCGGTTGCTGACGCAAAAGAAAAGGCAGTAAAACTTGCAGCAGAGCTTGGCGTCGAGCTTGGAAAGCTTATTAGTTACAGTGAGACAACTAATAATAATGCGCCGTATCCGCAGATGATGATGCGGGATTTAAATGTTGGTGCGTCACAGGAAGGCACGCCGAATATTCAATCAGGCACACTTGAAATCACTTCTGAAGTTTCGATTACCTACGAGATTGAATAGTATGAAAATAACATCCGTCAAAGCGCAGGAAGTTTTGGATTCACGCGGGAACCCAACGGTGCGTGTTTTTATGACGGTCGGAAATAAAATTTTAAGCACTGCGTCGGTGCCGAGTGGGGCATCGACGGGTTCACATGAAGCACTTGAACTTCGCGATGGTGATAAAAAAAGATTTGGCGGCAAAGGTGTTTTGAAAGCTGTGCGGAATGTTGAAAAGATTATTGCGCAAAAACTTTTGGGCATGGATGTTCGTCGGCAGCGCGCGATTGACGAAATAATGCTGAAGCTCGACGGAACAAAAAATAAATCGAAGCTTGGCGCGAATGCGATTTTGGGTGTTTCGCTTGCAGCAGCGCGCGCGGGAGCGGCGGTAAATCAAACCGAGCTGTGGCAGTATTTGCAAAAAACATTTCGTCTCAAATCAGGCGCGAAATTTCCGCACCCAACCATGAATGTCATCAACGGTGGTGTGCACGCAGACTCTGGTTTGTCGGTTCAAGAATTCATGCTCATTCCACAGCAGAAAAAATTTGCGGAGCGCGTGCGCGTTGGCGCGGAAGTTTTTGCAGCACTTAAATTGTTGCTTAAAGCTGAGGGCTATGCGGTTGGCGTTGGCGATGAGGGTGGATTTGCGCCACATCTCGGTGGCTCAGAGAAAGCGTTGCAGATTTTGATGACCGCGATTCAGCGAGCCGGGTATAAGCCGGGCTCGGACGTGAAATTAGGTATGGATGCGGCGGCATCGGAATTTTACGACAAAGGTTTTTATAATTTTGAAGGAAAGAAAAAAACAGGTGATCAGATGATTGATATGATTGCGGGTTGGACGCAAAAATATCCGCTCGTGTCTGTCGAAGATCCGCTTCACGAAGATGATTGGGAGCACTGGAAGAAATTTACGGCAAAGCTTGGTCATGCGATTACGATTGTTGGCGACGATCTATTTGTTACAAATGTTGAACGATTAAAAATGGGCATTGAGAAAAAAGTTGGAAACGCGATTTTAATTAAATTGAATCAGATTGGCACACTCTCAGAAACAATTGATACGATACAACTCGCGCAAAAACATAAGTACAAAGTTTCGATTTCACATCGCTCGGGAGAAACAGCGGATACGTTTATCGCGGACCTCGCGATTGCGGTCGGCGCGGATTTTTTAAAGTCAGGGTCGTTGTCTCGGAGTGAGCGTGTCGAAAAATATAATCGAGTTATGGAAGTCGAGCGGGGTTGACAAAATCCCGAAATTTTGTTAGATTTGAGACCAACATTCCTTTGGAGGAATATCGTGCTCAATCGGACTCGATCATTAAAAAAGAAAATTCGTGATTTGCGCGTGGAAGTGTTCGCATTTCGTGTTGCCGATGCGTTTGAGTGGCTTCATCAGAATTCGAGCGTAAGTTCTGTTGTTAACTACATGACCAAACAGCCGGGTTATTCCAGTTCGGTTGGTCTTTTGTTGGCATGCGTGGCGATGATCTTGGTGCTTGCTTTCATGGCAGTAACTGGTCGGCCATTTGCGTGGTATGCCACGGCCCTCGTTGCTCTCGTGGGAGTCGGCGCATTTGTCTCAGCGCTGATTGTTTGTTTATGCGCCGTTCTTTCGATGCGCGAATCGCGACTCAGCGAAAAAGAACGATCTCAGATTGGTCGTTTGCACGCCTCTTTCCGGGAAATACAGTCCGCGGCAAAAAAAGCTGAGCGACAGTTTCATGCAACAGCCGTGATCAAAGCGCTGCATCGTGGCGAGAAGATTTCGCAGGGTGACGTGTTCGAGCGTTCAGTGACGCTGGTTGACGCAGCCATGATTGAGGTAATGACCGAATTTCAGGTACTCAGCGATGTATGTCAGAAAACCTGCGTTACTAAGATTGCTGAGCTGCCCGTCGAAATAATTCATACTGCAGCGGATTTCCCTATTGTTCCTATTCACCTGAGTAGAATAGCGGATAGCCTTGTGGCTTATGAGAAAGCCGTGGCCGATGCGTCTGCTGGCGGAGACGAGGCAAAAAAGAGTGTTGATGAGGCGCTGCAACGATTCGAGCAATCTCTAAATACTCTCGTGGAGTTTGGCGGAGTCATGGCTCAGAAAGTCCCTGCTCTAGCGTAATATGCGTCGATCTTTAAACGAAATCAGTTGGAAACCGTGATGACTTCAAAGTTACCACGGTTTTTTTATTTATGTGATACAATTGTTGCTGTATGCCAACACCATTTAAACCAACGGTTCTTATTATCAACGACGGCTGGGGCGTTGCGCCTGACAGCGATGGAAACGCAATCACGCGTGCAAAAACATCAAACTTTTCAAAGTGGGTACGGACGTATCCAGCGATGACAATTAAATCTTCAGGAGTTGAAGTCGGATTGTCGTGGGGTGAGATGGGAAATTCTGAAGTTGGGCATTTAAATATCGGAGCAGGGCGCGTGTATTATCAAACACTTCCACGCATTGGAAAAGAAATTGGGGATAAAAGTTTTTATCAAAACGCAACACTTTTGAAAGCTGCGGAGTACGCGAAAAAAAATAACAGCAAGCTACATTTATTCGGAATTGTTTCTGCAGGAAATGTTCACGGATCAGACGAACATTTATTTGCACTTCTTGGATTTTGTAAAACACAAGGATTGAATAATGTTTTTGTTCATGCAATTCTTGATGGGCGTGACTCGAAATTTGATTCTGGCAAAATGTTTATTGAACGCACGATTGCGAAAATGAAACAGTTGGGTGTTGGGAAAATCGCAACGCTTGGCGGACGATTTTATGCGATGGATCGAGATAATCGGTGGGATCGAGTTGAAAAAATGTATCGCGTTATGACGGAGGGCGGAGTGTCGGCTGGTGAACCGCTTGCTGTAATTCAAAAATCATACGACGCAAAAGTTTTTGACGAAGAATTTATTCCAGTGGTCATAGATCCAGCAGGCAAAATAGAAAAAAATGATGCGGTGATATTTTTTAATTTTCGACCAGACCGCGCACGTGAAATTGCGAAAGCATTTGTATCTCCGGATTTTGATAAATTTCCGCGCGAAAAAATTGATCCGCTTTTTTTTGTAACCATGACCGAATACGAGAAGGGTTTGCAAACGGAGGTGTGTTATCCGCCAGAGGTGATACAGATGACGCTTGCTGAGACGCTGTCCAAAGCCGGCAAGACGCAATTTCATATTGCGGAAACAGAAAAGTACGCGCATGTGACATTTTTTTTGAACGGGACGATTGAAGAGGCGTGGCCTGACGAAGACCGTGCGATTATTCCATCGCCGAAAGTTGCGTCATATGCAGAGGCTCCAGAAATGTCGGCACTCGATGTTGCAAAAGCGGTTGTCAAAGCTGTTGAGTCGGATAAATACGATTTTATTGTGATCAATTTTGCAAATGCGGATATGGTTGGTCACACAGGGGACGTGGCGGCGACAGTAAAGGGCGTAGAGGCGGTTGATAAAGCAATGGGAATGGTTGTGGCGATAACGCTCGCGAAAAATGGCGCGATATTTATTACTGCGGACCACGGTAATGGCGAAGAGGTTTTAAATTTGCGTACAGGCGAAAAAGATAAGGAGCATTCGACGAATGCAATCCCATTTTTGTGCATTAGCAAAGACTGGGAAGGCCAGACTGGTCCCGCAGGAGAGGTTCCAGACGGGGATTTGACGCTCGTGCAACCTGTTGGCATGCTTGCGGATGTTGCGCCAACGATTTTGAAAGCAATGGGGGTTGAGCAGCCGAAGGTTATGACGGGGAGACCGTTGATTTGATTTTCAACAGGATTCGGAAGTTTATAAGTAGTACAATACAGTGATTCAACTTAGACTCAAAAGTAAAAACCAATACTTCTCAGGGAGAGATAAACAGGAACTCCCGTCGAAGTAATAGTTTTTACTTTTGAGTATACGTTCATTCAAGTGTTATACTGCTCCCATGCTTCCTAATCCTTTTCAAAAACCTCTCACAGAGTTTAAAGACACAGATCCTCTTAATTGACGTCCAATTCGCGAAATGGGATCGAAATGGCCAGCACGCACACTTGAATGCATATAGGCCGCGGAGTTAAATTCGGAATATTGGAGTTGGGGTAGGCAAAGTACGTCGAGGTTTGTTTTTTGTCCCCGCGGTGCAGCTTTGCTATACTGCAAACCACTATGTTCGAAACACTTAAAGTTATTGATTTTGCGATTTTTGAAAAAATTCATGCTGCCGTGGTGCGCAGCACTTTTGCTACAACATTCGCTTGGGCCTTTCATTACGCGGCAGTTGGTGTATTTGTTGTCGCCTGTTTAGCGTATTTATATAGTCATCGTGCCGAACGGAAGCATGTTTACGTCATTGTCGCCTCGGCACCTCTCGCGTATCTGCTCAGTCGTTTGATCGGCTTCATCCATTTTCGGCCGCGCCCATTCGTTACCTTGAATTTTGTTCCGCTCGTCAACGAATCGCCACTTTCAAAATCATTTCCGTCGAGCCACACGATTGTTGCGTTTGCAGTTGCCTCGGCAATTTACAGTTACAATAAAAAATGGGGCCTCATCGCGCTCGTGCTTGCTGCGTGTATCGGTATTGGCCGCGTGCTTGTTGGCGTGCACTATCCATCCGACGTGCTTGCCGGCGCGGTGCTCGGCGTGCTAGTATCATGGCTCGTAAAACGATTCGTATGACACCGACAGTAATCGTAATTCGCGCGGGCGGCAGCGGTTCTCGTTTATGGCCGCTTTCGACCGCTGACATGCCGAAACAATTTATTCCCGTTTTGTCTGAGCAATCTCTTTTGCAAGAAACGTTTGAACGCGTTCGAGAATTTGGTGCGGATAACATTTTTGTTACAACAAACGTGCGTTATGTTGGTCTTGTTGCCGAACAAATTCCGGAACTTGCTCTGTCGCATATTATTGCTGAACCGCTCAAGCGAAATACGGGGCCGGGGATTGCGTTTGAAACGGCGATGCTTCGCGAATTTTTTCCGGAGGCTGATCCGATTATTGCGAGCATTCCATCGGACGACCATGTTGCACATCCAAGAATGTTCGTTGATTCTGTTCGGCAAATTGCCGCGCATTTACGTTTGCACCCAGAACACATTGTCATGCCTGTGATCGCTCCTGAGGCGATTGATCCTGGGTTTAGTTATGTGCGTGCGGTTGGTGAAACGGCGGACGCAGAATTTGGTGAAATTACGGATTGGGTTGAAAAACCAGACATTGAAACGTGCGGGGCAATGCTCGAAAGCGGTGAGTGGTTTGCGCACACAGGCATGTATTTTTGGCAATTATCAACCGTGTCGCGCGCGTTTGAGGAGATTGCACCAGACGTGTGGCGCATCGCGCAGAATGTTGCAGAGGCCGTAGTGCAACAGGATAGCGCTGCTGCGGCCGCGTGTGCTGCAGAATTTCCAATCATTTCGATTGAGTCGCTTCTTACAAAACAATTTTCAAACAAGGCAAGTTACCAGGCGGGTGCGTGGGGATGGTCAGATGTGGGAAAATGGCTCGTTGTAAAGTCATTGCTTGCTGCGGATGCGGATTCGAACGCTGCGTCCTGCGACGCTGTAAAGTTTGTTAATTCGCAAAATAATTTAGTGTACAGCGCAAAGCAAAAACCTGTCGTGTGTGTTGGTGTTGAAAATTTAGTAATTGTGGAGACCGCGAAACATTTGCTTGTGTGTCACGCGAGTGAATCTCATCGCATCGGTGCAATTTTAGAAGATTTAGGAACGGTATGAAACGGTTTTTGCGTTACGCCTTAATTTTGATTCTGCTCTGCGGAATTTTAGCATGGTGGGGGAGCAAAACAAATTCTGGCACGATTCAAATTGCAGCGGGTGATACAGTTAGTGCTGTTGGAAATAAGCTTGAACGCGCGAAAATAATAAAGTCCGTATTTATTTTTCGCGTCGCGTATAAAGTTTTTGGCGGCAGTGCGCATGTATATCCTGGTGCGATTGATATTCGCGGTACTTGTTCATTGCGCTGCGTCATTCACGAAGTGACGTCGCCCGACGCGCGACTCGTTCGCATTACGTTTAAAGAAGGTGAGGACCTTCGTGATTTAGCTCGGCTACTTACAGAAAAAATACCAGCGCACGTAAGCGAGTTTACAAAGCTAGTCGGTGTGCCTGCGCATATCCCAACGACGCACGCAGATTATGCGAATGATTTTATTTTTTTAAAAGACGTTCCAAAAAATATTAGCATTGAAGGGTATTTATTTCCCGATTCATATGACGTTGCGCCAACTGCGGGTGTGGATCAACTTGTTCGCGTCATGCTAAGAAATTTTGACCGCAAATTTACGCTTGATATGCGTAATCGAGCAGCAGCGCAGCATCATTCAATTCATGAAATTGTAACCATGGCGAGTATTTTGGAAAAAGAAGTGCGTGGAACAGAGGACAGAAGACTTGTTGCTGATTTACTGTGGCGACGCATTGGCAAAGGGATCGGATTGCAGGTTGATTCATCAGTAAATTATGCAAGCGGAAACGAAAATAGATTTACGAGCGCTGTGGATCGCGCACAAGCATCGCTGTGGAATACTTATAAGTATAAAGACTTGCCTGTTGGACCAATTGGAAATCCTGGAAGCGATGCGCTTGAGTCAGCCCTGAATCCGGCGCCGAATGACAACTGGTTTTATCTCACGTCGCCCGATGGTGCGGTGCATTACGCGCGTACGCTTGAGGGGCACATCGTGAATAAAAAATATTTGAAATGAAAACGAGCGATCTCGATTACGAACTTCCAGAAGGGCAGATCGCACAGCATTCGGCGCACCCACGCGACAGCTCGCGATTATTTGTATTTGATACTGCATCAGGCAGTGAATCGCATTTTCAATTTCGAGACTGCATAAAATTATTCCGCCGTGGAGATTTATTAGTCTTCAATAATTCAAAAGTTTTTCGTGCGCGGCTCGTAGCGACAGACGACCGCGGCGGAGAAGTAGAGATTTTTTTTCTGCGGCCATCACTCGGCGGTTGGGAATGTTTAGGAAAGCCTGGGAAACGCCTTGGTGTCGGCTCGCACATTAATTTTACAAAAACTGTTACCGGTCGTGTTACTCAGCGATTTGAAAACGGAAGATTTATTTTATGTGTTTCGCGTGCTGGAAAAACTTTGACAGATAAACAAGTGCTGGCGTTTGCAAATAAACATGGCGAAATTCCGATTCCGCCGTATGTTGGCGAAAAACCAAAGCGCTTTTCAGATTATCAAACCGTGTATGCAAAACTAACAGGGTCTGTTGCCGCTCCAACTGCAGGATTTCATTTTACAACGCGACTGCTCCGCGCTTTGAGGGCCAAAGGTGTGCGTACGGCCGAAGTTACGCTACATGTTGGTATCGGAACGTTCCAACCGATTAAAGTCGATACCATTGAGGAGCACGAAATGCATCATGAGTGGGTAGAAATTTCGGGTGCTGCCGCGCGAGCAATCACGAGCGCAAAAAAAAATGGCCGCCGTGTTATTGCTGTTGGTACAACGACGGTGCGTGCGGTCGAATCATGGGCAGCTTCTGGCGCCGATGCTCACACAGCATGGAGCTCGGACGTAAATTTATTTTTAACGCCGGGGAAAAAATTTAAAATTATAGATGCGCTCATTACAAATTTTCATCTCCCGCGATCAACATTGTTGCTCTTGGTTTCTGCATTCATCGCGCAAAAAACAGGGGGCGATGGACTTGCTACTTTAAAAAAAATGTACGCAGAGGCAATTGCACGAGGCTACCGATTTTATAGTTTTGGGGATGCGCTGTTGATAACCTAGTCGTGTACTTTGCAGAATGTTTGTTATACTGTAGACAATTGTTCCTTTATGAAAAATCCTGCCAAACTTACGCTTTTTATCAGTTTGTTTACAATTGTTTTTTTTGATCTACGTGCTCTTGGTTCTGGCATGCTGTACGATGTAGAATCGTTAATTGAAAATCTTGGCGGCGTTACCTATTTGTATTCAACAATTGGAACTATTTTTGCAATTTTTGGTGCGTTTACTATTTTATCAGAGTGGGAACGATGGAAGGCGCTTGTGTCAGCTGTTAAAGATGAAGTGAGGTCGCTTCAAGAGCTGTGGCTGTGGTCAAAGCATTTTCCGTTATCAGTTCGAAAGAGATTCCGCCAGCTTCTCAAAGCGTATGTTTTGAGTGTACAGAGTAAGGGCTGGATGCTGCTTGAAAAAGGACAGCGACATAAGTCAGTTGATGATATTTTGTCGCAGATGCACGATGAAATTTTTTTACTTGCGAAGGACAAAACTCATTTGCTCGATACATCATTTTCGCTTTTTACAGAGCTCTTAAAATATCGAAACGAACGATTGAATTTGAGCGCCGCAAATATGCCTGCGATTTTACGCAACGTATTTATTTTGTCGGATGCTTTGCTCATAGGCCTCTCACTTTTTATCGGTGTGCGTAGCATTTCTCTCGCATATATTTTTACACTTGCGGTTGCAGTGCTCGGCTATTCAATTTATTTGCTCATAGATGACCTCGATCATCCTCTTCAGGCGGGTGGGTGGCATTTGACGACGAAAGATTACGAGGAGTTGTCGAGGACGTTCGAAGAGGAATCGTAATTTTTCAACAGAATTCGGAAGTTTATAAGTAATACAATACAGCGATTCAACATATACTCAAAAGTAAAAACTAT
>CALRDW010000016.1 GCA_943355025.1 Candidatus Magasanikiibacteriota bacterium
CCGAGAGTCGGCGCGTTTTTGTCGCACGAATCAGCTGTTTGGGCGTCGCCGTCCTTGCAGTTGATGAGACCAAACGTGCATTGACCGCTTTTGCCATCGCAGGCATCAACGGTGCACGGATTGCCGTCGTCGCACGACACAACTTTGCCAACGCAGAAGCCGCCAGCGTCGCAGGCATCTCCGCTTGTGCAGAGATTGCCGTCATTGCAATTTCCGGTGAGCGGCTTGTGAGTCGCGGCACCAGTCGTCATGTCGCAGCTGTCTGCAGTGCATGAGTTTTTGTCGTCAATGACTTGCGCCGTGTCGATTGCTGCCTGACAGGTGCCGATGTTCTTTCCTGCGGGCACGAGGCAAAATTGCTTCGCACACGCGATCTTGATCATCTGCGCTCCGGTGCATTGCGCGTCCGATGTGCATTGCCAAATTGGCAAGCCGACGCACGAACCGCTCTGGCAACTGTCGCTGCCGGTTGCGGCCGTACCGTCGTTGCAACCCGTGCCATCTGCCGCAACTGAATGTTGGCAACCAGCTTTCGGATCACAGGTATCGGTCGTGCACTGGTTTCCGTCGTCGCACGCATTCGTGCTGAGACACGCTCCAGCGATGCACTTTTTAATATTTGCACACGGATTTCCGTCTTCGCAGGCGCCGCCCTCGACTTTCGTCGATTGACAGCCTTTCCACGAGAGACAGTAATCTTCAGTACAACTATTGCCATCATCGCATTTCGACGGCGTGCCGATGCAGCCACCCGCAACGCAGGTATCCGCTTCGGTGCACTTATTTCCGTCGTCACAGTTGCCGACGCCGGCGCTATGCATGCAGCCTTGAATCGCGTCGCAGGTGTCGGCGGTGCAGGGGTTGTTGTCGTTGCAGTCTTTGACCTCTGGAACGCATGCCCCTTTGCCGTCACACCGCTCGCGCAGCGTGCAGGCATTGTCATCGTCGCACGCCACATTGATCCGCGCCTTCACTTCCTTCGAAGAAAAGGAGCAGACGTGGTTTACGCACACGGGATCGCCCGTGCAGACGGTTCCCGTGTCGCAATCGTTGGCACTTGTACAGCCAGTCGCCACAACCGGATCGGCTGTAACGGCTGCCGCCTCTTTCTTGTCGCTGCAACCACAGATGGCGGCAACAACGGTGGCCACTACGGCCCAATTTTGTAAGGAACGCATGAGATTCTCCTTCAGTCATGCCACATGTGGCATGGGTAGCGGGGCCTGCGGGCCACGCGTTAAACACGTGATCCATCCGACCCCATCTCACCACTTGTGAGAATAGGTTTGGGGGTCCGCCAGGTACACTTCGCGGACGTTGCACAATACCACGAAAGCACCATTCTTGTCAAGTGTCAAAAGAGGCTTTGATTGTGGAAAACTTTGGCTAAGCTTAGAAAAAAAGAAACCCGCCCGATCCACATCTTGAAAGATGTTTCACGGGCGGGACAATCGACCTGTCGGTTCATGTAGGTCAAACATGTTGGGCAGACGTCGCTCTCGTCTATCGACCGAAGATACCAATCGGGGCGGACTTGGCCGTTCCCTGTTGGCTCACCTGGTCTGAGACGCACCAACCAGTCGCAGGCAGTTGCCCGTTGTGGCAGCGGTACGTTTCACTCGTCGAGTTCGCGACACTTGCGGTGTAGCCAAGGCTTTGCGAATTCGTCGCTTTAACGTAGTTGTAGACGGGATAGTCCCGTTTCAGCTGGACGTTTGAGGCAGTCGCAATGTCGTTGTAACCCGGGTCAAACGCGGCGTTGTTGTAAATCGCACCGGCAACATAGTGGCCAACGAAGAAGAAACCAACGGTTCCTGTCTTCGAAATCGACCACATGGCAACGTTGCCCGTTGTGGCGTCATTCACGACTGGCAGCGCGTGCCAATTTTTGCAGGCGTCGGCGTTGAAGTTCGTCGAACCAACAAAGGTGCATGCCTGACCGACGTCCGAGCCAGCAGTAACCGGTATCCGCCATTCGTCGCCCGTAGCTGCAGAGCTCACGGTCGAACCAGTGTCGGTAGTTCCAGCATCAGCAGAACCGGTTGAGCCCGCATCCGCACCACCAGTGTTGCCACCGATGTACGTATGTGAGCAGCCGCCAATCACGCCTTCGCCGCAGACATCGCTTGTAGTCGCGAGGCCGTCGTCGCAGGAAACGATTGACACAAAACCGAGAAACTTCCAATCGGGCGTCGCGCCCGCACCTTTGTAGATGCAAACATTCGGCTGATAAGTCGCCATCTTCGCTTTCGCGCCTGAGCCCGAGCCTTCGCACCAGACATAGCTGGTGGTCGACTGCGAGCACGCGTATTCCTGGCCGATCGTCATGCTGCCATTGCCATTGCCGGTGTCAGTCTGCTGTGTCGTGCCCGCGTCAGCCGCGGGTTTGTCCCAGTAGCAGACGCCGAGCGTGCCAACTGCCGCGCAATGTTTGTCAGTGCCGCAGTAAACATTCGCGCACGGGTCCGCTGGACCGGTGTCCTGCGCAACGTACGCGCCACCGTCGGCCGAAGAACCACCATCGGCCGAGCCGCCCATGTTGTAGATGTTCGTCGTCGAGCCACTGCCCTTGCCGTACAAATTATCCTCGGGCAGGCTTGCCTGCCCCGAACAGCCACTCATGCCCAGAACCACTGCGGTCAGGGCCAAAAGATTCATGATGTTACGCATTGGAAGCTCCGAGGGCGACTGTGTCACAGCGCCGGTTGTTGCACAGACCACCTCACTCGAGGAGGGTTCGTGTAATTAAGACACTGAAACGTTAAAACTAACTTTAATTGAAGAGGTGCGTCAGTCACCCTGTGGGGCGTAACTGATCAGTCTGCGCCACTACGGGGTGTTTCCCCGAGTAACGCAAAGGACTGAAGCCGTCCGACAAGCAACATGTTATGAAGGAGGGAGCATAACAGTACTCGTCAGACGACTTCAGTCCTCAAGACGCGCTAAATTGGATTTTTAGTATGCGCGATCTTGAATAAGCTGTCAAGGAAACGATTAACTTTATTCTGTGGAAAAAATAGGGGCCGAGGGTAGTTGTCTTCCAGATTCAGCGGTTGCTGTTTCTGTAGTGTCAACTACCCTCGGTTATCCCATCACACTGCCAATGTTCGGCGATGCTTCGTCAAATTAGAACGCGAAAACCGCGCGCACATCGAACAGTGGCATCGTCTCACCAGCGGCCGAAACCATTGATGCGCCGGCTCCCACATGGAGACCGTCGAACCAACCAGGCATTGCCCAATCGAGGCCACCGCGCAGGCCGAGCACCGTGTACGGGCCATCGCTGAGAGTCAGCGGATGTGCCCACGCGACGTTCAGACCGGCCGCAAAGGAAAATCCGCTGCGGAAGCCAAACAGCCCGTTGACCTCGAGGCCAACGACCTTCGGGTGCATGACCCCGGCCATGTCGCTACCGACGCCAGCATGAAGACCAATGTCGACAAGCACGCCTGGCCCTGCACGCAGGAACGTTCCGAGCCGAAGCTCAGTAATTCCTGCCATCGCTGCTGGAACTGACGGGCTTCGGAAACCCGAGAGCCAACCAGCGCCAACGTAGAACGCTGCGGGTTTTTCGGCCTTTGCTTCGGCGCGGGCCGCAGTTGCTTTCGCGTCTGCAATCCCTTTGCCGTCTATAGCCAGCTGCTGACTGTGGGCATCAACGATTTGCTCGTTGGTGCCAATCCGTTCCTCATGGTCTTTGACCGTGCCTTTCAGCACGCCAACTGCTTTGGCGATCGGCTCGAGCGCTTTGCCGAGCTCCTCATCCGTAACGTAGTCCTTGAGGTCAGATTTTTTCACATAATCGCCGCGCTTGAGCGCGTTCCGGATCGCTGAGCGGACTTGCCGCGCGCGAGCCTGAGCCGTCGCCACCTTTTCCCAATCCGGACCCGGCGAGTTGTTCGCGCCGATTTTCGCAAATTCTTCGTCCCGCGCTTTGCGGGCCGCCTCATCTGCTTTGGCCTGGATGTCGTTCAGCTGCTTTTTTGAATAGCAGTCCGGGGCAGCCGATGCCGATTGCGCAGACGCCGACATGGCGAATGCGGAAAGACACAGGGCGACCAACGCGGTGGTCGCGATCCGCTTGAGCGAGTTGCTCATGATTCTCCTTGGGAATGCCTGATTGCTTACGCAACGAGGCGGTAGAGATGGAACGGATGCGACCGCCCACCGGGACAACACTGGTAATGCCTCCCACACCCGTGGGGGCTGAGAGGACACTTTGTGTGATGGAATGAATTGTCAGGAACACAACTCCTCGTGGATTCGCCCCGCGTGGGACGCATCCAGAGAATGCTTGGATCATCGACGATTCGATGACACGAGTATTCTCTTGATGAAAAAGGGACGGCGTGAGGAGGCAACAAGTTCTGAGGGATGAATTTCCATCTCATGAATCTTGTTGATCTCCTCACGCTCGCAAACTGCCTGCTTACTGGGGAAGCTGCTGTGCTGGCGGCGGGATCTGGACGATCCGCGCTGCCTTGCGCTTCTGGTATTCCTCATCGGCGGCAGTATCAATCTCTGCGCTCCAATTTCGCTCGGACGCACGCACTTTCTTCGCTTTCGGCTCAACAGTTGGACTGTTTTGCTTCGGCGTGTCTTGTGCGACAACGACTTTCGGCGGTTCTTGGATGTTCACTTGTGGCTTCGCAGGTTTAGCCGCGAGGTACACAATCTTTTCTTTCGCTGGCAACCGAATCACCTTCGTAATCACTTTCGTAATTACTTGTGGGGGCGGTTGTTGTGGCCGAATCGCCATTGGCTTCGGCGGCTCCGGCTGAGCAACGGGCTGAGGCTGGGCGGCGACCATGGGGGTCGACGACGGACTCGGCTTCGCAGCAATCGCTGGAGGCGCTGTTGCCTGAACCGGCGGCGCAGGCGGAGCCTGCTTCACTGGTTCTGCTTGGGCTACTACTGCTGCATGCTTCGGAGGTTCCGGAGCAGGAGCAGTTGCAGCCACAGGTGTTTCTGCGTCGGGATCCTCGTCAGTTCCCGCTGCAGCATCCGGCGTTTCCGCTGCTGCCGCAATTGCCGTGCCGTCGCTCTCCGCAGCCTGATGCGCGCGGTATTTTTTGATACCCCACACACAAACTACAATGAGCGCCAGCAAAGCCGCGATAAACGCCAAGCGTTTACCTTGGCCATTGTCAACGGGCTTGTGCACCGGCGGCTGATCCGCCAGAGCATTGAGAATCTCCGCCTGTTGCTGGGCCTCGCGGCTCAGCTCGGGCAACTCCTCGATGCCAATCACGACGTCGCCAGCAGCTTTCGCTGCAGGCTCCGCGATCGGCGGTTGAAGTTTGATCTTAACTTTTTCGCGTTGCTGCGCAAAAGCCGGATCAATCGCTTCTTCGGCGCCGTCGGCAGGTTTCCCTGCTTCAGACGCCTCGACATTCGCCGGGACGTTCGGCGGCGGTGGAATTGCAGCCTCCAGAGGAATCTCCGGGGCCTGATTCTCTTTGTTTTCGACAGCCGCAATTGGTGTCGCCAGTCTTACAACCGGCGGCACCTTTGACTCACTCGCGCCCACAGCGTCATTCGCTGGCGGCGTTCCCTCTCCTGAGGGATGCTTCTGGTCGGCCATTGGGCCTCCTATAATGAAGCGGCACGCAGCCGCAGTAATTGCGCTAGGGTAGCGCGGTTGAGTCACTAACACTCGATTGAAATGAAAGGGGCGACCTGAGCAAGAAAGTCCTGCTCAGTGACCCGAGTTTGGAGAAGGATTGAAGTCCGCTCCTAACTTCGAGACTCCTAACAATAGCACAGAACCCAAAAATTGTCAAGGCCCCACGCCCGATATTGTGTAAAAAGCCGCTATTTGACCAAAATTAGCTATTTTTACGACGAAATATGTAAAAACCCACACTTACAGCCGCGCCGCCCAAGAGACCAGCAGCCGCGATCGCAGGAAAATTAGGTTGCTTGGGATATTTTGACGCAACGGGACTATCAACAACACGAAAATCAGCGCTGTTAACTGAGAAATCGCCACCAGAACCGGTCAAAACCTGAATAACTGCTGTTGAAATACGGACCGCTTGATCTGGGTCTTTGTGGTAGATGTTTATCGTCAAAATACCAGTATTCAATCCAACGCTCGCATCAATTGTCTGGTTCCACAGCTTCCGACGCTCAAGCTCATCATCGGGAAAATAGTGAGGATCGATGCCAAGAGAGATCGAAATAACACGTTTAAAAAATTGACTGCTCGACAAAATTTCCGCCATGTTTTGCGCAATACGCTCGGCTGATTTGCTACTTGTATATGGATCAACGCCTGGCACCTCATGCGGGACGACAAGAATACGCGTCGTTGCCGCATATTTGAGCGGCAATATAAGATATGCAAGAAGAACACTGACCAAAGCAACGATGATTCCGTTGACAAGCGCTCGATAAATAATGCGTATGTTTGTCATATATTAAGGAACTTGTGTGAGCGGCACGAGGCGAACTTTTATAGAAAGCGGCTTACCCGCACGAATAATATCCATTTGGAGAGACGTGCGGTCTTGAAATGGTCGCAGCATATCAACGAGACGCGAATCAGCTTCAATAGTTTCGCGCTCGATTGCTGTTATCACGTCGCCTTCATTCAAATCATTGATAGAGGTAGTATACCGCGCTCCGCTTTGTGGCGGCAAATTTGCAACCGCAAAACCATGTTCTGGAAGTGGCCAGTGTGTTCCGAGTGCGGGCCAGCGAGTTATGTTGAGCGCACGAATCGGTAAACTATTAAAGGAAACAGCGCCGTGCGAAAAAACTCCGGTGAGCTGATCGTGAATATCTTCAATTGGAATAATGATCACTCGGTTCCCTGCCGTAGTTGCAATACCAATCAACGCACCGCTCGCGTTAATGACGGATGCACCATCAACACTATGTGCGGGGAGCTGTTCGACAATCGTTGCAGCGTAGGAAAGTCTGTCGGCGTATTCCCACGGACACCGGTCGCTGATACACGCATGAGCATCTTGCAACGTAACGGGAAACGCGGTATGCGGAGTAACAATCGCGATTTTTGCGCCCCGCGCCAGTTTTGAGAGCGAGCCTTGATCTAAAATCTTAAGTGCGCCTGAAGAAACCTTTACGAAAAATAATCCTGAAATAGGATCGGCAACAACTTTGGCGTATGGGTCTGCATGCCGCGGCGTCACGAGCGCATGCGCTGCTTTTGTCCCTGGAACTGGCGTTACGAACCAGCCATCGGACGTAATCGCTGTGCCGTAGCCAACGGTAAGGGACGCGTAGTCAATCGCAACGACACTTTTTACTTGTGCTGCGGTTGGCGCATTCGAACCCGTATCTGAAATTAAATCAAGAGTTGATTCTTCGGCCGCGCGAATAACTGTCTCGTCCCATCCGTCAGGCTGCTTTTCAACGCGCGTTTCGTAATGCGAAATTGGAGACGGCCCATACGCGGCGTACAATAGACTCGCGATAAATCCACAGAGTGCGCTGATCGCAATCGTTATCGCCAGATGTTTTGATACAAACGTACGCGATGACGACGCACTTAAATTATCTAATGGAATGTGGGGAGGATGACTCATAATGCCCAACGAAAACCTACAATAAAAATAAGCCCAATAATTGCACCAAGAACCGTCGTCGTTGCAACAGATTTAGCGGTAACTGTTCCAAGTCGGATATACTCACTGATCATCCCGCATACGGTAAATGCAATTGCAAATAATGCGCCGAGAACCATAAATCCACCAGGCGCGAAGAGCAATACGATAAACCATTCACACATGACAAGCGCAAGAACGCGCTCAAGCATGCGTTTTTTTTCATTCTGAGGAAACCATAGGTGGGCGCAGTACCAGCACAATAAAAACCCAGCAACGAGAAGAATGTATGGCGGAAGAATTTCAGATGCATGAGTAAACATCACCTGCGTGTGTTCTGGTTGAATATAGGAAGAAAGTATGTCACCGACACGAATTCCGAGAGTTCGAATATATTCTGGAAGCACCTGATATGCGCGAATACCAAACAAAACAGAAAAAAACGTCCATGAGACGAATGTTACAGCAGCATAATGGACCGCAGGAGCAACAAATTCTTCCGAACTTTGGTCATGCGAATGTTGCGACGCAGGTCGAATACCAAACAAAAATGCTACAGTGAGCGCAAGTGTTACTAGGCAGACAACGTATGCAAGTGTCGCACCATCGACAAATATGGCGAGCAAGCCGCCACCGATGAGAACAGAACTCAAAACCAATTTTTTTTGCAATTTCATAGATGTTGGACCGAATTACGGCCCGCCGTTCGGCATCATGCCGCTGAGCTGAAGCGCTTTATATTCCCGCATCATATCCTCAATTGCTGATTTTCGTCCAGCATCAAGATTTAAGACCCATTCAAGGTGGCGCGGCTTCATAACAGCCGGCACAATAACGCCAAGTGCTTTTTCTTTGGTCTGCGCTGCGGTCAATGTTCCCGCTTCGTATTGATCATGAATTGCGAGTACCTGCGTAAGGTAAGTTGAGATTGCCCGCTTTTCATTTGCTGGCGTATCAAACAAGCCTGTGCCTGCCACGAGAGACACCTTCCCTTCTGGATACAGTCCAAGCGACTGTCCAAAAATTAGCACGCCAACACCCATTAAAAAAAGTGTTATAACTGAACCAAAAACGATAGAGGTTCTCTCGCGCATAGTTACAAACTATAACCCATCTCATTATAAGATTCTGAAAACGCAACAACCATCGCAGCAATTGGAATACCGACAAAAATTCCCAAAATGCCCAAAAGTTTAAAGCACAATAAAATCGAAATGATTGAAAGTATCGGACTGATGCCCGCGGCCTTTTCCATAACTTTCGGCACGATTAAATGATTCTCGAGAACCTGAATTACATAATATGCAATCGCAGTTATGAGCGCGACCGTTGGAGAAACAGTAAAAGCGAAAAATACACCAAAAAAACCAGCGAGCGTTGGGCCTGTATATGGAATAAATTCGAGCATGAACGCAAGCACCGCTAGCGACAAAGCATACGGAACGCCGATAATAATAAGTGAAATATAAACTAAAATTCCAATAATCAGCGAAAGGATGAGTTGGCCACGCGCCCATTTACCGAGATTTCGCTCTACATTATAGACAATGCGTTCCGCGAGCGGAATATGCCGTGGCGGTATAAAACCCGCGACGACTTTTCGCATCGAATGTTGTTCAACAACCATGTAAAATGTCAGGACGATAACGATAACGAGCGAACCGAGTGCGCCAAAAACTCCTTGCACTGTTGACAACAGGCCGTTCAGCATCGAGAGAGCCCCGCCTTTTGCAGCATCTGCAACACTTGAAATATTTTGTTGGATCGCATTCTTAAGAGATACATTCACTTCGGGAGGTAATATTTTTACAATACGGTCCCAATGTCCTGAAAAATTTTGTGAGATCTGTGTTATTTGTTCGACGAATAACGGCACGAGCGCAAAACCAATGCCAACGATTGCGGCTGCTCCGAGCAAATATACTGCGCCAATCGTAACACTACGCGGGATGCGATGACGTTCGCCCCAGCCTGCAATCGGATGCAGGATTGTTGCGAGAATAAGTGAAATAAAAAAGAGAAGTAACAATCCACGCACTTCATACGCAACAGCACACAGCGCTGCCACTAAAAAAACACGGACGATTGTTTCTGTTGAAATTGAGGTTGACTGTTGTAACATAGGATTGTTTTCAAGTATACTCCTTTGAGAAGAGATATGCCAACACTTTCGGACAATAAATTTGCGCGTCGCGATTATGAGGTCATCGAAGAAATCGAGGCTGGCTTAGAATTGTTTGGCGCGGAAGTTAAAGTCGTTCGCGCAGGGCAAATGAAACTCAAAGGCGCGTTTGTTAAAATTGTTGGTGGCGCACTTGTTTTGGTCAACGGATTTATTCCAAAATACGAAAAGGCTGCGGTAGGACCTGGTTCAAGCATTGGTGGCTATGATCCCTATCGAACACGGCAGTTGCTTGTGCATAAAAAAGAACTGAGCAAACTCGCCGATGCGGCAAATACGAAAGGACTCACACTCGTGCCGCTCAGCGTTTATACACGCGGACGATATATTAAACTGAAGATTGCCGTTGCGCGCGGCCGTCGAGATTTTGAAAAGAAATCTATTTTAAAAAAGCGCGATTTAGACCGTGAACTGCGTCGAGAATTAAAGCGGTAGATTATTTTTTATGAGCCGAGAAAAATTTGATGGGAAAAAAACGCAGTCAATCGATACAACATTTTTTCGCGATGTGACGAATGCGCGAACTTTTGCCGCGCTACGCACATTATTTATAACTTTGACCGCGCCCGATCTTGACCGCGCAGAAATACTTGCTGCAATTGATCGAGCTGATTCAGGTGACGGGACTACCGCAGACGCGCCAACAAAATTTGGCCTCAAATCAAAACTCGAAGAGCTTGTTCGTGAACGCAACATGGCTGATGCCGCGCGCGCCACGACGCCAAACTCACTCCAACGCCTACCAATCACGCGCAATCCTAATTTTGCAAAAACCCGTGATGTGAATAACCAAGGCCCGTCAGAAACTACATAGCTCTAGAAAATGGGCCGAGCGAAACCAGTTTTTCTGCATCCACAGAACTGATTATTCTCGCGTCATGCAATGTCATAATTATTTTATTTGTTTTTTCGCACTCTTTTTGTAGCATAATAGTCAGCTCACCTCTGTATTCGCGATCTTTTTTATCAACGTAATCCATTATTTCGTGCTTCGCTTCTTGGATCATTGGACGAACGATCGAATGAATCATCGGCGGTACAATTTCCGTAACCACCTCTGTAACAATCTCTGTAACAATCTCGCGTACGTCCGCGCGTGTTACCATATTCGCCGCGATGTGTTGCAGCAGCTCTGTTGATTCTTCTGATGTAAATGCCTTCCCCCCTTTCTGCATATTCAAAAATATATGAATGACGCTTCGGTTATAACACGCACGAAACTGCTTGACAAGTGCGACTTTTTTTGATAGTGTGTGTATACATTTTTTGCACATTACCAATTTAAGATCTTCCAGCTCGCAGAACCGTTTTATATACGGGGATGACAGGCTTCGAGGAGAAAAAGAAGGCTCAAACGGGCGTGTCGGGAATGGTATGCTTCTCGTCAAACCGCACACCAAAACCCAAATGCAAATATTTTTGCACGCGCAAAGCAGATGATTGCTAACGCTTTCGTCCCAACTTTCGCACCAGCACTCGCTTAATTGCGGTTGCCATCGATCGTCGTTTAATCACGGACGGCGTTTCGGTGTTATCGGCTGTGATGTAGGTACCGCGTACGCTAAAAGTCGCGCGCGACACCGAAATTAATACTGATCCTGTGCGCATCTTGTTCGTCCAATTGATGGGCGCGTATAGGTAAAACTAAATTGGGCTACACACGTAGGCCGAGGGTGACCTTTTTCTTCGACCCGGGTTCAATTCCCGGCATCTCCACCAAAATTCCATATTTTTTAAACCGAAAAATTTTTTGCATAAAAAAAGTCGTTCTGGTGAGGTTCTCTTCGAAAGAGACCACGCCAAAACGACACAAACGGTTCTTACGCCTGCTCTGGCCCGGCGCCAGTCCACTTCTGCAGATGCGCGATGCATTGACGCACGCCGCGGATAGTAAATTCATTCTCAACAGACTCGTCGCCGTGATCTTCGCATTCGTGGCCAGCCGTCAATTTTTGAATCCTCTCCAATTGACCCAGCAATCGTTCAAAGTACATGCGCCGCCACGGAATGTACGCCGCCAGTTCTTCAAATGAAAGGTCGACAAGCTCTCGCCTCAAGGTATTCAAGAACAAATTTTCATCAGTTCGTGTCTCCACGTCGCCGAGTCGCGCCTCAAAGGCTATCACACGTGCCTGATGCTCTTCGGGAATCCAATTTGGAAGAATGATCACTTGTTCTATGTGGTTCTTCCGTGTCTTTCCGCTCGGACGCGCCACGTGGGTCTTTGGTACACGTTGTACCATGAGCCCTTCGGTGAGTTCCGGCGGCACCATGGGCAAAACCATGTACTTAAACTTTACTCCGTCGATCAAAATCGGGTAAATCATTGCCTCGGGCATTCCCATGATTCTCCTTATGCTGCATCGCAGCAGCAACTAGTGTTCTACGCTAGAATAACCCTCTAAGGCTCGTTTTGTCAATACTATCCCTTTCGTTTGTTGTAAGAAATAACTGCGAGCGGAATAAACACGGCGAGCAATCCAAAAATCCATAAGAGCGCCTGCAGAGCAAAGTCGCCCGCAGGTTGACCAAGCGTCAGCGCACGAACTGCGTTTGCTGTTGCAGTAATCGGCGTATGCTTCGCGAAAACCTGCAGCCACGAGGGCATGGAGTCGACGGGAACAAAAATCGAGCTTGCAAACACAAGCGGAAACACCCAAATAAATCCAGCGACCTGTGCGGTTTCAACATCTTTAACTGAAAGACCGATGCACGCGCTGATCCATGAAAAGGCGAACCCAAAACACAAAACGATCAGAAGGCCGCCGAGAAAATGAAGGACGCCGTGCTCAATTCGAAACCCGACAATAAAACCAACGAGCGTCATGAGAAAGATAACAAAAATATTGCGCACAACATCGGTCAACGTTCGCGCCGCAAGAATTGCTGACTGCGTAATCGGCAACGAACGAAAACGATCGATAATTCCGCGCGACAAATCCTCAGCAAGCGAAACACCGGTTTGCATCGAGCCAAACAAAACGGTTTGCACTAGAATTCCGGGAAGTAAATACGCGATGTAGCTTCCTGTTGACGTTTTAATCGCACCACCGAACACATACGTAAACAGCAACATGAACATGATGGGTTGAATCGTTGAAAATATGATGAGCTGAGGCAATCGTGTATATTTAATCAGATTGCGCTGCGTGATCGCGAGAATATCAGAAACCGCGTGCTCGAGTTTGAGTACAATGTTCATATTAGCGTGTTGAAAAAAAATTTCCGTCGCCCGTCGTGAAGTGCGGGCCCTCGCCAGTTGAGCGTGGCGCGGACGCAGGCGCGTTTTCTGTGTGGCCCGTCAACGTCAAAAATACATCGTCGAGCGTCGGCCGACGCAGCGCAATATCTGCAATTTTTATGTGTGCCGCGTCGAGCAAGCGAACAGCCTCAACGATTGCATTCGCACCTTCTGCTGTTGGTATGCTAATCATGCCAAGCGCTTCTTGAATATGCGGCGCTTCTTTTGCTAAATGACGCACAAGGTCGAGTGCACGGTGTGCGTGATCAACACGCTCAACATGAATCTCAAGAACATCGCCGCCGACTTTCGATTTCAATTCACGTGGTGTCCCCTCTGCAATAATTTTTCCATGATCAATAACCATGATACGGTCCGCGAGATGGTCGGCCTCTTCGAGATATTGTGTGGTGAGCAAAACCGTTGTGCCTTCAGCAACAAGCTCCTTAATAATTTGCCAGAGTGTAATGCGTGATTGCGGATCAAGGCCTGTTGTTGGTTCATCAAGAAATAAAACTTTTGGATGATTAAACAAACTCATCGCAAGGTCGAGGCGGCGACGCATGCCGCCGGAATATGTTTTGCTCGGTCGGTCTGCCGCATCTGTGAGCGAAAATTTTTCGAGAAGCTGTGCCGCGCGATGTTTAATAGCGTCTTTTTTTAAATGATACAATTTTCCGACAAGATGCAAATTTTCACGACCCGTCAAATGTTCATCAGTCGCGGCAAATTGCCCTGTAAGCCCGATTGTCGCGCGAACTGCATTTGGATTTGACGCAATGTTGTGGCCCGCAACGGTTGCGTTCCCGTCATCGTGCCGCAAAAGTGTTGTCAAAATTCGAACAAGCGTTGTTTTTCCCGCGCCGTTCGGCCCGAGAAGTCCAAAAACTTTACCGTACGGTACCGTGATGCTCACACCAGAGAGCGCGTGAACAGATCCGTAAGATTTTGTGATGTTGTGCGCAACGATTGCTGCGCCCTCGTGCCCTTCGTGTTCCGTTGTCATACGTTATGAAAATTTTTTAAGAAATTCGAGTGCAGAATCGCGAATCGCTGGTTTAATATTGAGGAGCGGATCACGAAGCTCCTCAGCCGTAAACCATTTAATATCGTGATGTTCTTCGTGTGCAAGTTTCGGTTCCGCAGAAAGCGCGCGCGCATAATATCCAAAGTTCACGTGTCTGTGGCCAGAATCGCCAAACGAATGAATGTCAACAATCTCGGGGCGTAAAAGCATTTTTACGTTTTCGTATTCTCCATCGTGGCGCGTTGACAAGGGCCTGATCGGCAAACCACACTCTTCTTCAACTTCCCGCAGCAATGCCTGATCCGGATCTTCATTTAATTCAATGTGTCCCCCAACCGGCAGCCACATGTTCAAAATTTTATGGTCGATAAGCAGTGTTTTTGCCTCGGTCGGATGCATGATGAAGCAGGTCACTGTGTAATCAATCAGGTCGTGGATGTGCGCCATAAATGTTTAGTGAATTCTGATTGTACCATATTACATCCGTGGCGAGCATGTAAGCGCCAGTTTTTCTTCTCGCGTCAGCTGCTTCATCCGATATTCCGCCTTGGATGCGGTTGAGCGGGAACGAAATTTTTTACTATACACCAATTCGACGGGTCGCCGAGCCCGCGTATATTTTGCGCCAAGCACAGATGAATTGTGTTCTTCAACGCGGCGCGCGAGATCGGTCGTAATCCCCGTGTACAACGAGCCGTCAGCGCAGCGGAGAATATAAAGGTGGTACATACGGGTATGAACTCAGCCAGTATACCCTACCCCTTGACAAACCTACGCATCTCGGCTACAGTTTGACCTGACAAAGCCGGTGTAGCTCAGTTGGTAGAGCTTCGGACTCCAAATCCGAATGTCGCGGGTTCGAATCCTGTCGCCGGTGCCACTTCCTGGGGTTGAATAGTAACTTATTCAACCCCTTATTTTTTTATCCAACCGCAGTACCAGCTCCGATATAATCAATTTTTGCGGTAGGCGAATGCCAATTTAAACCAGCTCTGTTCGTAATGCGACTCCAGCTCGCATTTAAAACGCGGCTCTGTTTTTCTTTTGGCATATAACAGCCCCAGAGTCAACACAAACTCAAAGAAATTCTTTTCACTACAAGGGGGCTCTCGGAGGCGCTGCGAGCCAGTGTCTTGCGAAGCAAGACGAGCAGTGCCGAGGCGTGAAACGCGGGTCGAGCGTGCGTAGACCCTGTGATGAGTGCGATTTTCTGCTGAGAAAATCGACACGTACCCCGAATAGTGAAAAGAATTTCTTTGAGTTTGTGTTGACTTGTTAAAGTTGTATTGCTTGAAAGCTTTAAAATCCTGTTGAAATAAAAATGGTCCGCAGCGCTGAATTTCAGCACCACGAACCATCAAACTTTCAGAATCACCGCCCGTCACACCGGTCGGTACGCTCCGAGGCATTCCCCAACAGCAGCGGTTGTTTCGGCAAACTGTGTGGCGGCGCGCTCGGAACCAGCGTGGAGCAGTTCCATAATCCGCGCATTGCTGCCGTCGAATTCTCGCCGCCGCTCGCGAAACTCAGTCAAGCGTGCGTTCACACTCCCCGCAAGTTCTTTTTTGCAATTGTAGCAATTAATTGTCGCCGTTCGACAACCATGTGCTGTCGAAATGAGCAACTCGGGACTGCTCACAACCCCATGCAGCGCGTGAATCGCGCAGACCTCCGGCGTTCCGCAGTCGGTCACGAGCACGCGCGCAGGATCGGTTGGCGCACGCGCAATCTTTGCCTCAATTTCTGCGGCTGAATCCGACAGATAAATCGTTTGCCGTGCATCTTCGCTTTTACCCATTTTCGGAAAAATGCCGTCAGGGGTTCTTGCGTACAAACCAGGCACCGCCACGTCCGCAAACGTATGCTCTTTGGGAACAGGAAAGAATTTTTCTCCGCGGCGTTTGTTGAAACGTCGCGCCAAATCGCGTGCGAGCTCCAAGTGTGGCCGCTGATCCGGGCCAATCGGCACGTACTTTGCACGCACGCCGAGAATGTCCGCGGCCATAAGCACAGGATATGTCAGCAAGCCAACATTCACATTAGCGGAATGTTTTTGCACCTTATCCTTAAAGGTGGCCATGCGATCGAGCTCTGCGACGGGCGTCAAACACCCGAGATACCAGCTGAGAAGCGGAATCGTCGGAATCCATGATTGAACATAGATCGTCGAACGCTCTGCATCAACGCCGGCCGCAAGAAGGTCTTTGACGATCTCGGTTGCGTGCGCCTGAATGTTCGCGGCATCAGTATGCGTGGTGAGCGAATGGAGGTCCGCTACAAAAAAGTAGCAGTCATTCGTTGGATCCCGAGACATGGCAGCCATGCTTTCGAGAACACCGATGTAATTGCCAAGATGCAATCGGCCCGTTGCACGAATGCCAGAAACAATAACGCTCTTCATCGGGAACTCCTGTGAATTGCCACCCCAATAGTGGCACGGCCACACTATCTAAAAGTCCCGAAAATGTCAAGGCAGGCCAGGTCATTGACAGTGCACAAAAATATCGCTAGAGTCACTGTTGCTGCTACTGGAGTGGCTTTGGAGACAGACAATGCGGTGCCCAAAATTCATGTGGCATATACAAGGTACGCGTCCCGGTCCTACAGTTGTGGTTCTCGGCGGCACCCACGGAAACGAACTTACCGGTATTGCTGCTGTGCAGATCCTCGCGGAAATGTTCAGCATCAACCAATTGCCGTTTGGTGAGGTACGTACGGCTAGGCATCCAAGTAAAAACTTGGTGTTCGGCGAGCTGTATCTTGGGTTCGGCAATCCGGAAGCGATTTTGCGGTGTAGTCGTAGCGCTTCAGATGGGCCAGATCTCAATCGGTCATTCTTGCCAACGGAGCTTGCGCAAAAAGCGCATCGTAGTGATCGTGCAGACCTGCGACGTGCCCGGGAAATCCGCGGAGTGCTTGCCAAGGCGGATTTTCTTCTTGACATTCATTCCGTGAGTTCTGACAGCGCGCCCTTCATCTGCAGCACAGTCATTGGGCCGGCGCATCAGGACGCTGTCGGTTTGTTGCCTTCAGACTGGCTCCTCACGGATCCTGATCTATTCCTCGCACGGGATGAAAAGCGTGACGACCACAGCACAACCGACTCATGGGTTAATCGTCATGGCGGTGTTGGTCTGTGTTATGAAACGGGCCGCGACGATCGACCGAGCGATGTAACTCGCGTCATTCCGGCAGTGCTGCTCACGCTGACGCACAAATTCAAAGTGCTCGCACCAAACGCCTTCAGCGTTCGCACACGATTCAGTTCGGATCCAATTGTGGTCGACACCAGGAACGAGGCGGCGCCAGACGAACCAAAACAATGGTTCAAACTTTCGCACTCTGAAATTGCGATCGAGCGCGAATTCACCTACGAGCCGGAATTTACCCACGGATGGAAACCGGCGACCGCGGGACAACTCATCGGCACCTACGGCAGCGGCGTAACTGTTCGCGCGCCCCACGCCGGCATGGTCATTCTACAACGCAGTCCCGAGCGAATCGAAGTTACGAAAAGTTTGCTGTACATGGCCGTGCCCGTCGCGTAGCTCTCCGCGAGCACGCTTGTCAAAATACATACCAACCCCAAACCGCAACGCGGAAGTAAGGTTGGTTTTTTATACACCAGCGTATCAACGCCCATTACGTGCTGACGAAGGCCCTCTAAACTCCTTTCAGCGCCAAAAGCGCTCTCGGTCACACTGTGAAGCGACCGCAAAACATCATCATTCATCAAATCAGGGGTAATGTTTCCTGGTTGATCAAAAACCAGTAATTCTACATTGTCCCCGACATAACGATCATGAGCGCCGCCAAAAATAAGCATCGTATCTCCTTGAATCATGCGGCAAGATCGCCGCGAATTTACCTTAACATTCTAAACAATAACTGACAACAGCCGGCCAAAAACAATCCTCAAGTTAAATGATTTGTTCCAAAAATTCTGTCGTTCGCGCCATAGCATATTGCAGCGCTGAAAGAGGATTATTATTCTGAATTAAATGCGCGCAAAAATATCCGAGTAGTGTGTCCCCCGCACCAACCGTATGCGGCGAATTAATTTTTTTTAATGGCACGAGTTCGAATTTTTCTCCGTGAAAAAATAATTCGCATCCTGCGCTGCCATGCGTTATAATCAAAATTCGTTTTTTTTGTTCTTCGATAAAATCTGCATCAAGAAATTTGAGTTCAATTTCATTTGCTTTGACTACCCACAATTTTTCTCGAAGATAATTCGGACCATTCCAATTTTTTTTCGCGCCAAATTCTCCTCTCATTCGAACAAAACCTTGAACATCCAAAATTATTTTTCCTGCGTATTCGGCGGCAGTATCAAATTTTATTTCATTATATACCGATGAAATAATTACATATGGTGCGCTAATTTTTTCAAATAGAATCGTACGCGGCATCACCTCACCACGAAGACGTCCAAATTCGTTATCATCTTTTCTGATGATTTCAACATCGCAATGCGGCGCACATGCGGTGGTAAAATTAATTCCTTCCGCAACAAGCGCGTTAGAAATAAAATAATGCGGCCCGCCACTACTCGTGCTCACAAGTTCCATTGCAGCATTATAAATATAATCCGTTGATGTCGTTGCCGCGAGTGAAATTTGTGGCGCGACGTCATTCATAGTTTTAGCTACGCAACGATTCCATAAATGCCGCGATGCGCGCAACGTCATACCGAATTTCTTGCTCAACAATATTTGGCCCAACATGCGACGCCTCGGCCGCGCCAACAATTCCTGCTTTAAATTCTGTTCCGACAATCATGGCGTCGAGGTGCAGCGCAAAATTATTTACGTTGTCGCGCGTCATTCCGCTTCCTGTTACTAGTGCAGCGCGCCCAGCGAGCGCCGCCCGAGCTGCCGCACAATCCGTTGGAGCAGGAGGATCACCCGTCCACTGTCCCGTAATAATTATCCCGTCCGCGCCTGCGTCAGCCGCAGCATTTACCGAATCAATAAGCGGTCGCGGCTCCAGCATCCGCGCATGTTTAACTTGGACATCAGCGAGAATCGCAACCTGTTCTGCCCCTGCGGCAGCGCGCGCGGCACGCACACGCGCTGGATCCGCATAAAATGTTCCATATACTGTTTCGACCGAGTCAACAAATACCGGCACACGGACAAGTACACCACCATGCGCTGCACATAAACGAAAACCCAATTCAAAATCATTCCACAATGCGGCAATTCCCCACGGCATTTTTGCGAGCGGCGCAAGCGCTGAAATTAATTCTTCAAAATGTGCGGCCGCGCGCGCTGGCAATTTTTCATATTTTGGATTGTCAAAATTATTTTCAAACATGATCGCGTCAACGCCGCCCTGTTGCAAAGCACGTAAATCAAAAAGTGCACGTTCTAAAACAACAGCCTTTCCCGGACAATCTGGATACCCGTCGAGCGGCGAAAAATGTACCATACCAATGACGGAGGGTTTGTGTGCGGCAATTAATTGTGCGAGAGCTTCAGTCATAGTATTTGTTAACGCAGTATAGAAAAAAAAGTGGACGGACACCAGGGCTGATGTCCGTCCGTCAAAACCTTGCACATTCGGCGTTCGTCTATGCCCGACGCTGAGCTTCGACAACCGCCTCGGTTCGATATTGTTGCAGATAATCCACAACACGATTCTGTTCAATCGCCGCAAAACATGTGGCGTAACACTCTTTGAGTGCATCGCGTGACATCATGCGCGACCGACGAATGTTCGTCATATCGCCATCCATGCGCGTGTGGATGTACAGCGCAAGTGCCGCGTTCATAGCGAGCAATTTGTTGAGCGCATGTCCTTGCTTCGTTGTTTGTACTGAAGCAGCAATCAAGTTCGCATCGTAAATCGCTTGCGCATCGTTCTGAATGAACACATCATGCGGATTTTCGAATTCAATCATGAAATCCGACGGATAGACCACGTCTGTGCCGAGATACTCGCCGCGGTGCACCAGCGAAACAACCGAACTCCATGGCGACAGTTCATCAAGCACGACAAGTGGACGAAGAGCGTTGTGCTCAAGCTGCAACATGTGAACATCTTTGTGAATCTGATGAGCCCTTACAGACAGTCCGCAGACCACGGCGACGTTCCCCACATTGATAATGCCCGCGTTATGCAATTTTGCATAAGCCCGTGCAATTACGGATGGGTGAATCTTGTCACTGACGCCGAGCACTTTGTCGAGCCGTGTGCAAGACGCAATCGGCACAGTCATGGGTCCGAGAATATGATTAACGGTTTCCCGCATCGGTGGCAGATGTGAAAGATCGTGAATGGTTTTCCACGCGTGTGCATCGGTGTAATGGAACCGCTGAGTTTGCGCAAGATATTTCTGCGCTGCAACCGATGGAATATCGATCATGAGGCCAAGCTGTTCAACCGCATTTGTTGAACCAACGGCGCTCGTGTTCGAGTATGACCCATGTTTGATGGCATGGTGACCAATGCTCGCAAGCAGCAGCGTCGACAGCGTCGATGTGTTAATCGTTTTGCGCCGGACCGCCTCGCCTTCGAAAAGAATTCCTCGGTCGCCGCCCATACCGCACGTTTCGATCACGCGATCGCCGTAGTCCATAAGCCGCACGATGTCGAGATTCGCACCTGCAACAAGCCCGGCGACCTCGTCTGGCGTAAGCGCTGCGTGAGCCTCCTTCATTGCGAAGCCCGAGAGCAACTCGCGCGCCGCAAGCTCATTACCGGCCGCGCCAAACGTTTCAAGACCCGAAAAAAATCTTTTTTCGAGAGCCGAGTTTGATGCACGAACAATGTAACACGCGCCGACAAACGCCTCCTCAAACGTGAGCGAACGCTCGAGGGTTGCACTCACAATCCCGCGATACGTGTAATTTTGAATGAGGCTCAGCAAACCGAGCTGTGCGTCGCTGATCACTCGTTCGATATAGAGCGCTTCGCGCATCTGGGCTTTGCCAGAATAAACGTCTCCGAGATCAATTTTTGTAATCTTCACCGTGAACCTACCTTTGGCGAAACGCCTGTAATTCCGGCCTGGACAGTAACATGACACTTAGTTTTTCGTCAATATAGACAAAAAAACGGCAACCACAGGTGTGTGATTGCCGAATTAAACTTTCTGGCTCTGGCCAATTAATTATCGGCCAGTTTGCTCTGCCCACAAGCGATCGATTGCGACCAAATCATCAACAAACGTCAGCATGTGCTGCGGAGTGTGATGTGGCATAATGCACAGTTTGTAGATGAGCCGCGGACACGACGTTGGACGCATCGGATCGCTGGGGAAAAAATCGTGCCGCAAATGGTACGGCTCGAGAATTGCTTGGATTTTCTTGACAAGTGGGTTGTCTGGATAATCGGCCACCTCAGGAATGCGTCCGGTGCGCGCGTCGAGATTCATCTCGATCGGCAACTGATTTACCCACGGCGAATACGGAAGCATCCGGAAATGTGCCCGCGACTGCAACCGTTCATTGATTGAGGTAATCAATGTTTGCCGCACATCCAAACATTTCTGGACGTACTCGCGCTGACCCTCCATACCAAAG
>CALRDW010000017.1 GCA_943355025.1 Candidatus Magasanikiibacteriota bacterium
CTATTACTTCGACGGGAGTTCCTGTTTATCTCTCCCTGAGAAGTAATGGTTTTTACTTTTGAGTCTAAGTTGAATCAATGTATTAAACTATTTATAAACTTCCAAATTCTGTTGAAAATTAAATTATAAATTTTCGAAGTGCTGCGATCCGCTCTCGATAATCTGGAATTTTTCGTCCAACTTCCTGCCAAAATGCCCGAGAATGATTGTGCTGTTTTAAATGACAGAGTTCATGAACAACAACATACGCGGAAAGCTCATCTGGCAAAAATAATAATTTATAATTAAAAATAATATTTCCATTTTTAGAACAGCTACCCCAACGTTTTCGCTGATTACGAATTGAAATAGTAGAAAATGAAAATTCCCCAGCACGATTAAATTCTTCGATTTTTTTGCATACGAATTCAAGCGCAGTTTTTTTATATTTTTTGTATGCAGCAGGATCGTGTGCAATACGTATAACAACGCCGCGGCGACGTATAATTTCAATCGTCTTCAATATCCAACCTTGTCTCGCAACGAGAACTCCCTCAATATATCTCTGCGACATTCGAGGTGGCGCACTGACCGTTATACTCGCATCAGCATCAATCGAAATTCTCATGCGCCGTGAGCGCCGAGTTTGGTTGAGCGAATAGTTGAGCGTGGTTTCGCCAAAAGGTAGGGCGTGCAACATAGGGGTAAACCCGAGTATAATAAATCCTACGCGTATTGACCATACGCCCCCCAGCTTGTTACACTCTGACTATCCTACCCTATGAAAAAAACCGAATTGCTCTTGACCGCCCTGCTTGTTCCGATCGACGCAATCGTACTGTTTATCGCCGGCATTTCGGCTTACGCACTTCGTTTTACAAACTTTGCGATTGAGATTAGAAAAGTTCAATTCCTCTTGCCGCTCAACGAATTTATCGGAATTTTATTTTTAGTAATCCCAATTTGGCTTTTGATTTTCGCCGCAAACGGTTTATACGTGAGCGACGCAAATCGTAAATTTTCAAATGAGCTCTCGCGAATTTTTTTCGCGTGCACCGTTGGCCTCGCAGCACTCACTGTTTTTATTTTTTTCCGTGGTGAATTTTTCAACTCTCGCTTCATCGTTTTATTTGCATGGATTATTTCCATGGCTTACATCATGCTCGCGCATGCACTTGTTCGCGTTGGAAAATATATTATGTACCGACGAAGCATCGGCACACGTCATACTGTATTACTCGGAACGGGGCCGATAACAGACAGGATCGCTGAAATTTTATCCTCGGATAAAGGGCTCGGCTACACCGTTATCGCTCGCTATTCTGTTTTCAATGAAAAAATTCGTCGTGAAATTCTAGATTTGCATGCGGCCGAAGAGGTCGATGAAATTTTATTAACAACACCACAATCATCTCGCGAAGAAACACTGACGATTCTTACATTCGCGGAAGAACATCAATTTACACTCAAATACTCAGCTGATTTATTTGCGACACTCGCTCCAAACATGCGAATCGGCACAATCGCAGATATTCCAATTATTGAATTCCGACGTGCGCGTCTTGATGGCTGGGGGAAAATTATTAAACGCTGCTGCGACATAGTCGGAAGTGCATCTGCAATTATAATCACGTCTCCGCTCTTGATCGGAAGCGCGCTCGCCATTCGTTTTGAAACAGGTGTGCCAATTTTATTTAAAAATACGCGCGTTGGCTATGGTGGTGCACTTCTCAAAACATTGAAATTCCGTTCAATGTTCCAAACATACTGCACGGAACAGGAGGCTGGGCTTGAATCAAATGCGCTTAAATATGAAGAGGAGCTAATTCACAAACAAAATTCTAAAAATGGTCCGATTTATAAAATTGCAAAGGATCCCCGCATAACTAAAGTTGGATTATTTTTGCGTCGCTGGAGTTTGGATGAGCTTCCACAACTCTTTAATGTGCTCCGCGGCGAAATGAGTTTGGTCGGACCGCGGCCACACCAACCACGTGAAGTCGCAAAATATTCGCCTGAGGATCGTCGCGTTCATGCCGTCAAGCCTGGTATCACAGGCCTCGCGCAAATTTCCGGCCGAAGCGATCTTTCGTTTGAAGATGAGATACGTCTCGACATGTTCTATATTGAAAACTGGTCACTCACTATGGATATTTTTATCCTTCTCAAAACTCCACTAGCAGTACTCCGTCGTCGTAAAGCGGAATAGTCGCACCGCAAAAATTAAGCCACGGCTGATAACGCTCCAATAGTGGCGAGCGGAGCATCTGGTTGAAATTCAAACAGAATGCCATGTTTATATATACAATTCCAACCCGCGCTCGGAACACTTTGACTGTGCAATAAATAGCTCCCGAGAAGCGCTCCAATACTATCTTTTTTAAAAAGATAGTTATTAATGACCTGATTGGTTTGATCAAGATTTGTTGAAAACAATGTTAACCAGTCTTCTGGTGTGAAGCCGACTTCTTTTGAATAAGTAGGATTTGTTTTTAACATCTCCAAATAATCATTCGCACTTTCGCCTGCTTCAAGTTGCGGCCTATCTTTTTTCTTATTACCTTTTCCCTCTCTCGGAATTGTCATGTCCTCTTGGAGGAGAAGCACATGGTAGCCAGAAAAAGGCGCATGGATGTTTTTATTACTGAGCAACTGTCTTTTTGTTAAGCCCTTGTTGTCGATGACATTAAATGTTTCTGGATAATAAACAAGATCCTCTCCGACATCCACACCCTCAAAATAAGAGGCGGTGACAAAAACCCGCTCATAATCAAGCTCTAATTTTTTATTATTTTTATCAAGAAGCTTTTCCTCATTCGCATGTTTTAAAACAAGTTTTATTGTTTTCTCCCGCAAACTATCAAGTGGCGCGCCAAACGGAACTATGAGTAGCCTTCTAAACCCTTGTTCTACTTTTTCTTTGATACCCGGAATTGAAATAAAATGTTTTTGGACTGCATCTAACGAAGGAATTTCATGAAAATTATTTTCGATATCTGTAAACCCAAGCGCTTCATCTCTATTTTTTTCAATAAACCCAATTGCTTGCAAAGATTGTATCTGTGATTCGTAACAGCGTTCAATAATTTTTTTAAAATTCGCCTCAAAACCCTCAAACGAAAGCCTATCTTTTAACTGTGCGGCCTCAGCCGCTTCTGCTCTCAGGTCATCAAGCGATCTGTCATTTGATTCGGTCTGTTTTACTGCCGTACCGCTCAAAATTTTTCGATATTTATATACACCACCCTCTCCAAGGAGGCTTCGAACAATCTCCTGATTCTTGAGAGGGTCTGTATCTTTAAAATCTGTCAGTGGTTTTTCAAATGGATTCGGTAACATATTGCGCCGAAAAATCCTCAATGGTTACTGAGCGCAGTATAGCACATACTGTTGCGTATCTTTTGATTTTATGGCAAGATTGCAGGTATGAAAATCGCATTGGTGCATGATTATTTATCCCAGAATGGTGGCGCGGAGCAGGTGCTCAAGGTGTTGCACGAAATGTATCCTGAAGCGCCTATTTTTACGCTATTTGCGGATAAAGAAAAATTTCCTGAACTTAAAAATGCAGACATCCGCGAATCTTTTTTAGGTCACGCGCCCGGAATAAAAAAACATTACCAGTGGTATCTTGCGCTCATGCCGCTCGCGACGGAAAAATACGATCTTTCTGATTTTGATGTCGTGATTTCTTCAGTCTCGGCATTTGCAAAAGGTATTATTACTAATTCAAAAACAACGCATATCTGTTATTGCCATACGCCGACCAGATATCTATGGAGTGACATGCAAAGCTATGTTGAAGGCCTCCCCCGCAATCGGTTGATCAAACTTATTGTGCCATTTTTGCTCGCACATCTGCGTACATGGGACCGAGCTGCTGCAGACCGAGTTAACATATTTATTGCAAATTCAAAAACAGTTCAAGAGCGCATAAAAAAATATTACGAACGCGATAGCGAAGTTATTTATCCATCTGTTGAGGTTGAAAAATTTTCTATTTCTGAAACAGGGATTGGCAACTATTATCTCGCAGGTGGACGACTTGTTGCATATAAAAAATTTGATTGGATCATTGAGGCGTTTAATCGTTTGCAGATGCCCCTCAAAATATTTGGTGAGGGAGTCGCGCTGAGCGACCTCAAAAAAATTGCGGGGCCAACAATTGAATTCTTGGGACGTGTGTCTGACGAGGAAAAAAAGAAATTATATGCGCAATGTTTGGCATATATCCAACCCCAAGTTGAGGATTTTGGCATGACGGCCGTCGAAGCGATGGCAAGTGGACGCCCGGTAATTGCACTACCGAAAGGCGGTTCGACTGAGACGATTGTCGATGGTGTTACAGGTGCATTTATGAAAATGGATGGCTGGGAAGGCGTGCTCGATGCTGTTCTGCATTTTAATCCGACCGCATTTGATTCGAAAAAAATTCGTGAACATTCAGAGCAATTTTCACGTGCGGCATTTGAAGAAAAAATTCGTGCTGCTGTATTGCGCGCTACGAATGTATGATTGCAATCGACGCTCGCTGTCTCACAGAGCCGCACCCAACGGGAGTAACGGAAGTCGCCCGTCAATTTATTGAAACGATTCAGCATTATGAATCTGATTCTATACTTTTTTCAACACACAAATCTTTTTCAAACTCCATAACTAACCTTAAATTATTTCTCGGTACAACAACTATTGAAGATCTCGCTGGAGCGTCTGAGGAAAAACAGATTTTGTTTTCTCCAAACATTCATTTTACAACGACACGTGACACGACTTTGCACATTCAAACAGTTCACGATCTTTCTTTTTTTTATTCGCCACAGTGGTACACGCCACGCGTGCGACTGTGGCATGCCGCGACAGGTGCACGTGAACAAATCCAATCAGCAAAAATTGTTGTCGCAGTATCGGATTGGACGGCGCAAGGAATCAATAAACATCTTGGTGTAAAACAAGAATCTATTTTTGTAGTGCCGCCTCATAGACCGAAACCAGAAGCGCCGATCCGCCCTGCGTTGCCATTTTCAGATGCACCCTTTTTTTTATTTCTTGGAACACTTGAAAAACGAAAGAATATTCGAGGTGTCATCGAGGCTTTTGAGCGCTTCTCAGCAAAACATCCTGACTATCAGTTAGTACTCGCAGGCAGCGCCGGATTTGGAGCGCCTAAAATTTCCGCACTCAGCAACAAAATACACCACATTTCCTACATAAGTGCAGCTGAAAAATGGTGGCTCCTTGAGCATGCACGTGCGCTCCTCTACCCCTCTTTTTTTGAAGGTTTTGGATTGCCGCCTCTGGAGGCGGCGGCGGTTGGTTGTCCCTCAATAATCCCTGACTGTACTGCGCCGCCCGAAACAATGGGCGACAGTGCTGTACAGGTTTCGCCATTCGATGTAAAACAAATTGCTCTTGCGCTTCACACTTTCGCAGTCGATGAGGCCTTTCGAAATCATTACAGCAAAGCTGCTCGCACACGAGCCGCATGGTATAGTACCCTGCGACAACAGACAGCAATGAATCTTGTTTTGGATCACGCACATTCACTCCTATGAAAATTGGAATTGATGCACGTTTTATAAGTGTCCCCGGCGGCATACCTCGGTATTGCCGCGAACTTTTAATTGAGCTCAGCGAACAAAATCCACGTGACACATATGTTGCCCTTGTGAAAAAAATTCCGCATGATTTTCCGGAACGGAAAAATATCGAATGGGTTGTCGCGGATGTGCCGTGGTATTCGTGGCGCGAACAATTTTCAGTCGGCGCACTCATCAACAAACGCCGCGATGTCGAGCTGTGGCATTTTCCACATTGGAACATTCCTTTTTCCGTTGCACGCCCATTTATTATGACTGTGCACGATTTTATTTTTGAAGATTTTCCAACACACGATGGAACGATCGTGGGCAAAATTAAATTTTTTACAAAATGGGTTTTGTGGCGTATGCTGCTCATTTTTAATTTACATCGCGCAAAAAAAATTATTACGGTTAGCGGATTTGTTCATGCAGAGCTCATCGCTCGATTTCCGTGGACAGCAAAAAAACTTGAAATGATTTACAATGGCGTGCCTTCTCCTCAAAATCAACCGTCAAGACTAGAAAAGAATAATCGCCCATACTATTTAATCGTCGGGAACTCCTACCCGCATAAAAATCAAAAATTTGTTTTTGAAACGCTGATAAAATATCAAGAACTTGTTGGCGACATTTATGTTGCGACACATCGAGACAGATTTTCCGAGCAGCGCGAACGCGAATTACCAATGATTCTTGCTGACCGAGTACATTTCGTGTTCGATCCGAGCGACGCGAAACTCGCGGAATTATATGCAGGGGCACGAGCACTCATCATAGCTTCGCTCAGCGAAGGTTTTGGTATCACACCCCTTGAGGCAATGAGTTACGGAATTCCTGTCGTTGCGGCACGAACATCGTGCTTACCAGAAATCCTTGGGGACACACCACTCTGGTTCAATCCGCATGAGCCGAAAACCTTGCGCGATGCACTCGCACAGCTTGAATCTACATCGAATTTTTATACCTCGGAAGCAAAATCAGCGCGAATTTTATATGCCGCGCGTTTTAATTGGAAAACAACAGCCATTTCCACACAAAAAATATATAAAAATTTTCTATACTGAGAGCGCTTTAAGCAGCGCTCTTCATGGCGTCCTCCCAGGATCCTAAGTTCATTAAGATTCAGCACGGCGAACACTCTGTTTCGCCGCATTTTACGTCACATACACGTGATAGTTTGAACGACGGCAAACATCTTACAACCAACAGACGAACCTCCGCGCCTGAAGAGATGCTTCAACCGCTTTCAATTCAGGTAAATTTTAAACTTCCAACAGAGGCACGACCGAACAAACTTGCGCGTGGAATCACCTCTCTTGCAAATAAGCTTCCGCGCATTCGTCTTCCCCATTTTGAACACCACAAAAAAATACAGCCCGCCCACCGACGAAAACCTGCACCAGAGCCAGAACAAAACCGCACGGAGTTCAAGCGCCAGGCTGACGCTCCACGCTTCCACATATCTCGCATACGAGCAAGTTTATTGTTTGTCGCCGTAGCGTTCCTCATTGTGACACCGCTTAAAGCAATAACAACCTACCAGAGTTTAAGCGATGCGAAATCTAATGTTGAACAGCTGCAATCAGCAGCACACGGGAGCGTTGGAAAAGATTTTTCTGCTGTCGGAGATCTGATAACAAATGCGCTCCGATCATTTCACAACGCGAACGCATCGCTGTCACACATTGATGGTCCTGAAGAATTTTTGCTCCGCCATACCCCTGTTATCGGCGCAAAATTTGGTATTGCATCACGGCTTGTGGCTGCAGGCGAACACACATCTCTCGCAGCTGCATCATACATGCAGCTGTTTAGAACTCTCAAGGAAAAATCAGATGCACCTCTTATCGAGCGGCTCAGCATGTTCTTTGAAGGAAACCGCGCGGTCGTCAGTGATTTATCAGCAGCTGCTGACCTTGTTCGAGCAATTGACCCGACTTCGCTTCCAGAGGCTCAGCAAAAATTTGTCGCTGATGCGCGCGATGCAATTTTAGCGCTGAATGATGACGCACAATATCTCTCCTCAGCCGGACCTTTGATTCTCTCGACTTTAGGAAATTCATCGCCACGCCGCTACCTTGTTGTTTTTCAAAATCCAACCGAACTGCGCCCAACAGGCGGTTTCATTGGCTCATTTGCACTTGTTGACATCCAAAATGGTGAAATCAAGAATCTTCAAGTTCCTCCCGGTGGCTCGTATGATCTTCAAGGATCGCTCAAGCAGCATGTTCATTCACCGATTCCACTCAATGTTATTAACTCACAGTGGGAATTTCAAGACGCAAATTGGTTTCCCGATTTTCCTGCGAGTGCTCAAAAACTCATGTGGTTTCTTGAAAAATCACAGGGTCCGAGTGTTGATGGTGTAATTGCGATAAATTCAACGCTTCTGCCCGAACTCCTCGCTGTTGTTGGACCAATAAAAATTCCTGGCTCGAAAACACAACTCGATGAAAAAAATGCATTGACAACTGTTCGTGACTCTATCGATGTAGCATCCCTCAGTAATGAAAAAAATCCAAAACAAATTATTGCAAACGCTGCACCAGCTGTTATTGAAACGATAAAAGCAGGTAAATCAGAACACTTTCTGCCTGTAATTACAACACTTCTAAAAGCTCTCGAGAGTCGTGACATCCAAATATATGCGAAAGATTCTGATCTTGAGAAACAAATTGCAGACTTTGGCTGGGATGGCAGCATGCGCACAAATCCATCGGGCGACTTCCTCTCAGTTATCAATACAAATATCGGGGGGCAAAAAACAGATGGACTCATAACACAAGTGATTGATCACCAAGCAAAAATTTCTGATGACGGAACTGTACAAATAACCGTGCGCATAAGTCGTTCACAGCGAAAGAGCTTACGACCTTTTGAAGGCGGACCGAATGTTAGTTATGTGCGTTTTTATGTTCCTGAAGGAAGCAAGCTTACGTCTGCACTTGGCTTTTCTGTGCCAGCGGAATCAATGTTTCAAGCCCCTGAGAGTTGGCAAAAAACCGATACAGATCTTGCGGCGACCGAATATGAGGTCGGTTTTGATCCAGCATCTGGAACACGCATAACTAAGGAATTCAATCATTCTGTCTTCGGCAACTGGATGATTACAAAACCAGATGGAAAATCAGAAGCCATCATTTCGTACACATTGCCGCAGCATGTCTCGCCAATTGCACCAACAGGACTTTCAAAACTTGCGGAAGCATTATACGGAGCGCCTCGACCGGCAAGTTACTCTGTTTATATCCAACGACAGTCAGGAGTGACAAACACAGAACTCACTTCGCGTGTTATATTACCTGAGTCGTGGGGGCTCAGCTGGATAACTGATAACCGAGCACGAATTGCAGAGAATGGTGCGATTTTGACCGTTCCATTTGTAAATGATATTTATTACGGAATAACAGCATATGCCGAAAGCACAACGCACAATCAAACAGCCGCACTACAGCGATAAAAAAATTGAATCAACCCTTGAAGAAATTTATCAAGAGGATGATGGAACTATTCCTGATATGAAAAATATCGAACATCGAAAAAAACGTACAGGTCTTGTTATTTTTATTTTTATTCTCATGTTCCTTGGCGCTGCAGCTGGCGCAGCATGGCTTGGTTTTTTTATTTTTAACCCCGCCGATAAATTATCTGAACAACAAGTCGACGTAAGCATTAATCTTCCTACCAAAATAAGTAATGGTCTTGAAAATGAATACACCATTACTATAAAAAATACTGGAAGTAAAAAAGTTGATTCATCTGATGTTGAATTGAAAATGCCAGAAGGATTTATTATTGCATCAGCAGACCCAAAAATGGATCCTGAGAAAAAAAATGTATGGCAGCTTGGGTCAATCGATAGTGGAACAAATAAAATGATCCGTGTGACTGGGAATTGGGGCGCGCCAAAAGGAACACATGACTCAATTCGCGCATTGGTTTCCTTCAAACCGCAAAATTTTAATGCGGAATTTCAAAAAACAGTCATTGCAGATGTAACTGTTACTGAGACTCCACTTGAGTTTTCGCTTCAAACTCAAACAACCGATGTGGGAACGGATCATACTGTCGCCTATAAAAATGTAAGTTCACAAACAATTCCTGCAGGAACGATTAAACTTCTCATTGGCAAAAATTTTAAACCGATAAAAACACTTCCAAACAGCGGAGCGCTTCAGGATGGCTCGATCAGTTTCCCTATTCCAGAATTGAAACCAAGCACACAAGGTACAATTAAATTTAGCGGGACGTACGATCTAAAGCCAAATGAAATAGCACCAAAAGCAACTGCGACTTTCGAAATTAAAGTTGGAGAGGCTGTACTTGTTCTTGCTGATTCAAATCCGTCGCAGCAAGCAAAACAGGAGGCGCAAAAACCTGTAGCAGTAGCTAACACACTTTTACTGACCCTTAATACTGATAAAACAGAACTTACCGTCCAACCATCCGATTCGTTCACATTCGAGATTAAATTCACAAATGAAACTGATACGCCGCTGAGCAAATCCACAGTTATACTCACAGCTGATACGCCGTCAATAAAAAATAAAAGCATCTTTGATTACACCAGATTAAACACTACGGGTGATCCGGATGTTTTTGGAAAACAACTATCCCCAACGCATAGACTCGCAACAATTACATGGACTGCAGACAAGCAAAAAGATCTTGTCTCGATAGCACCACACGCATCGATCCTATTGTCTGGTCATATTTATGTGCGTACTGCAGCAGAACTTGCTGCAGTACCACTCAATAGTGTTGCGAAACTGGTTGTAAAACTTTCAAATGATGATGGTGTAGTACTTGTTTCTCAGCCAATTCTCATCAAGCTAGATTCGAGCGCATCAACGGAAACTGCGCCTGCTGCTTAATAAATCAGGCCGCTTCTTTCATTGCAGCCGGCTGTTCATTTGTCCCTGCTTCAGTAATTTGACGAATGACCGAACGAACAGCTTCCACATAACTCGGATTAAACTGTTCCCCAGGCTTTGCAAGCTCTCCTTGCAATTGATTCAAAATAAATTCTGGGCTTTTTTCTGTTTTGAGTCCTTCAATTTGTGTATTTTTTTCTGTAACCAACGCTTGTTTCTCGACAACCCCCGTTTGCATAGCAAGATTACTCATTTTAACTAAATCCTGATCACCGAATCCTTTGCCTTGCGTACGAAACGCAAGCTCAGTATTCATCTTTGAAATTTCGCGCGTTGCTTTTGCAACGTCACGCTCTGCCGCCCGAATTTTAAATTCTGCATCCTTAATTTTTTCTTGAATTTTTAATTTTACGGTTCCTGTAATTGCGGCCTCAGTTTCTTTTTGTTTTAATGCTTGCTCAACTGCAGTTGGTTGCCCAAATGTTGGCGCCTCAAGAGCCTTTTGAATTCTCTGTACCGGTAATTGTGCAATGAGTGCTTCGGACGCAGAACTCGTTTTAGGCGTTTCCTTTGATTCTGCTTTTTGATCCATTTTTACTTCAACATTATCATTTGCAGCTTTACCGTCAACGGCTTTTAATTTTATTGCCTCAGCGTCAAGCTTCGATTGATACACGGAAAGACGCTTTCCTTGTGGATCTGTTTGCTTCAGATGATCAACCATGGCAGTCAATTCTTCTACGCGCGATTGTATATCTGATGTTTTTTCAGATTTTGTTTCAGCAACAGGAACTATTTGTTGACCCGGTATCTGTTCAATATTTTGCGGCATAAAAACTCATCTAATGTTTACATTGTAGCACAAATAAAAATAACCCACTGATATGTGAGTCATTTTTATTGCGCCCAACAGGACTCGAACCTGTGTCCCCGGCTTCGGAGGCCAGTGCACTATCCACTGTGCTATGAGCGCCTGATGTGGCTCGCAAGAGTGTACAACGCGTAGGTGATTCGGTCAATGCCACAATCAAATGTACCGACAGACGCAACGCGCTCGCCGCCAAAACCTAATTTAAATCGAGTAACACCTGCGAGACGATGTTGCGGTTCGTTCTCAGGCGCGATCCCCCACCAATCATAGTGAGAAAAACCGGCGTCGCGGGCAGCACGAATAATATTCCACTGCAACGCGTATGGCGACATGAGCGCGCGGTGATCATAACTCGACGCGCCATGCACATACGTCATGTATGAACCAAAGCCAATATGAATTGAGGTCGCAATAATTTTTTCTCCGTAAAACGCTGCCCACACATCACCAATGCCAAAGAATGCCTGCATATCAATCCGCGGCGTCGGGGAAATTTTATGCCTGCCACCAGTCTGATCATACAACGAAAAAATTTCATCGGCCCGAGCTGCAAGTTCGTCACCAATTAATTTTCGCACTTGAATATTATGGCGCTCAGCAACACGAATGTTATATCTAGTTTTTTCGTGAAACGAAGAAAAAAGTTCATCGTCGCTCTTCGCAATAGACGTAACAAGCGTGTGCGATGGAGAAACATCGCGGCGTTTTCTAAATTTAAATCCTGGCAACCCCTCAAAATGAGGAGCGCTCTGTGGTTCAATGCGTAAAAGTGCACCCCGTTTTTTTGTTTGCAAAATAGCTTGAATCCCCCGAAGCTCATGCGATTCTGTTGGCAAAATGAGTGGCCCTTTTGGACAATACCACACCCAAACAAGCGGCTTGATTGGCAGCGCGATCCATAGTGATGGATTTTTTGCTCCATCAATAAGTCTCATACAAATCGCCCTACGCTTTTCCTGCACAGCGGCCCAGAGCGACGATTGCAAAAAACTGCCCGAGCATTCTGTGCGTCGAACAAGCGCGTCCCACTCTAAATCTGTGCCTGAAAACACCTTAACCATGCATTTTTTTTAATCCCTGACGCACAAGCTCCTCCGTGCTCCCCGACAAATCACGAAGTACTCGCGCTGCGTCCTCCTTACGATACCCCATTGCAGCAAGAGCATCAACCGCCTGCTTGTGGGGCGTATCCTGCTCTTCTTCTGACTCCGGCATCTTGCCGCGAAGTTCTAAAATAATTCTTTCAGCAATTTTTTTTCCAACTCCCGGAACTCTCGTCAAAAATGTAGTATCACTCCGCATAATTGCAGCACGAACCTCGTCGGTTGTACCAGCGGATAAAATCTGCAACGCACTTTTTGGACCAACACCGCTCACACCGATGAGCACTTCAAAAAATTCTCGCGCATGATCCGTTAAAAATCCAAACAGCTGCAAAATATCTTCACGTACATGCGTGTAACAAAAAATCTGTGCACTCTCGCCGACATGCACGCGCGAAATATCGCCCGCACTCATGTCAACACGGTAACCAATACCGCTGACATCAATAATAATACCGCGCGGTGAAACGGTTTTGATAATTCCTGAAAGATACCCGATCATTTTTGTGGTGATTGCTTCTCAAAAAAAGAAAGCTTCTCTTTTAAATCTGAAATCGCTTGTTTTTTTCGATTTACCAAAAACTCAAGTGAGCTTTTAATTGCCGCGTCTGTTGCACCAACCAAACGGTCCTCGGCTTCATGCAGCTCACATTCTGTTGCTTCAATTTGATGTCGCACCTCATCAGCCGACGACAATCGCACCGGCCCTGCTTCAGCCGAAGAATTATTCGCGTTAGATTTTGAACCGAATAGTGATGAAAAAAATCCCATATTACATTCCTTGAACTAATGGATTTGTCGGATCCTTGCTTTTGATCTGATCGAGTGTGCTACGGAGACGCTCTTGAAATGATTTGATTTTCTCAACAACCTCTTGTCCCGATGCTACTGCCTCAGTCATCAGGTCTGTTGCCGCTACAACAGCTTTCTCAAATACCAACTTGATATCAGCGTTCGTTGCTTTTTGCGCCGACACCTTAACAGCTTCCAAATCTTTACGCGCAGCCTCAAGCGCTTTTTCGTATGGCCCGAGTCGTGATTGTTGCCCCTCAACAGACTTTACATATTTATCAACCTCTTCCATCAAAACTTGAATTTCTGGAGAAACAGCAGCTGCTTCAGCTGCCGGATTTTCTCCAGAGGTAACTGCGTCAATAATTTCTGTTTGTAATTGAGCTTGTGCGTCGTCACTCATATAGCTCTATTTTACCGCCGAAGTAGCTCCAAGAGCAAGGCGACGCCCCAACCCGAGGCGCCATGACGCCGCGCAGGCCGGAGTTTTTGAGAATTCCCAACGCCCGCAATGTCAAGATGTGCCCACGGGCCATCGACAAATTCCTGCAGAAATGCGGCCGCTGTATTTGCTGATCCCCAGCGCTCTGTAATATTTTTGAGATCCGCGACATCAGACTTTGTTTGAGACGAATAGTCTTCGCCGAGCGGCATTCGCCAAACAAGCTCTCCTGTTTTTTCAGAAGCCGCACTCATTCTGGTTGCAAGTTTTTCATCAGTACTCCAAAACCCGGCGCGGGTCTCGCCAAGAGCAACAACACACGCACCCGTGAGCGTTGCAACATCAACAATAAATTTTGGATGATATTTTTTTGCGTACGACAAAGCATCCGCCAAAATTAACCGTCCTTCTGCATCCGTATCAAGCACCTCAACAGTCTTACCCGAATGCATACGCAAAATTTCGCTCGGCACAATCGCACTTCCCGACGGTAAATTTTCCGCCGCTGGCACGAGGCCGATAACATTTACCGACAACTTTAATTTTGCAGCTGCGAGCACAGCACCGATTACTGTTGCGCCGCCAAGCATATCGAATTTCATCTCATCCATTTTTGACGAAGGCTTAATCGAAATGCCTCCTGCATCAAACGTGATCCCTTTTCCGACAAAAACAGTCGGCGCGTCAGTTGATTTTCCGCCACGATATTCCATGATAATAAATGTCGGTGGTCGAACGGAGCCTGCGCTGACACCAAGCAATCCTCCCATTTTTTCTGCGGCGATTTCTTTTTTCGACAATACCTTCACGGTTAATTTTGCAACGCCTTTCGCAGCTCGAATTGTTGCGCGCCCAAATTCTTCCGGATGCATATTACCCGGAGTATGATTACCAAGCGTTCGGGTAACCCCAACAGCTTCATCAATCAGACGGCCAACAGAAAGCCCTTCCGCAAACGCGCGCTGTGCAGTTCGAGGAACACCAACACAAATAATCGAGCTCATTTCTGAAACATGCCGCTCAGTATCAGTGATATATTCAACAAAATAGTACGTCGTCAATCCAATCATGCGCGCAAGAAGCTCGCCGAGTTCGCGCGGCGCCCCGAGCTCGAAAAAATCTGCTCCAAGAGCAATCGCGACTGAAGATTGTTTTTTATCTTGAAGAAAACGAACAGCGTCGGCGAGTTGCGTGCAATAAGAAAGTGCGGTTCTTTTTTTCGTGTCACCGAGACCAATAAGCATTATTTGAGACTGGGTTTTGCCGTTTGGCACGGATGCATATAAATGCTCCCCGGCGTTCCCTACAAAAATTTCATTCGAAATAACCTCTGTATATAAGCGATTTTTGTCGTTCTTTGCACACGGAACGATAGTGATTTGACTCGTTGTTTCGGCAGCTGTCTTCAAAAGATATTCCATATATTCGTAGCTTACCTTGCGGCGCTCACTTTGACAAATGAAATCTAGGGAGTAAAAGAAAATGGACCTGTGCTATACTAAGTGCCATAATCGTTGTCAAAGTATGATTTATATTGGTGCAGATCACGCAGGTTTTGAACTCAAAGAAACGCTCAAAGATTTTTTTAGACTCCAAACTATTGAATTTGAAGATGTCGGTCAAAAAACAATGGAGCCGGGTGATGATTTTCCGATCATTACACACAAGCTGGTTGAAAAGGTTTTGTCTGGTGGTGAAAAATCACTCGGCATTCTGCTGTGTGGTACCGGAACTGGCGTGTGTATTGCGGCGAATAAGCACAAGGGTATTCGCGCAGGCATCGGATACAATCTCGCCGCTGCAGAAACTATGCGTTCGGAGGACGACGCTAATATTTTGTGTTTGGCGGGACGCGTGTTGCAACCAGATTTTGCGCGTGCAATTGTGCGTAAATTTTTAGATACAAAATTCTCTGGCGAAGAACGGCGCGTGCGTCGTCTCAAACAAATTGAAGAATGCGAATCACACTCCTGAGATCTATGATTGAAATTATCCCCGCGCTGCTCTGTGAATCGCAGGAAGAATTTATTCAAAAAACAAAAATTATCGAACCATTTGCGCTGTTCGCTCAAATCGATGTTATGGATGGTTCGTGGCTCGATGGAAAAAAAACATGGTGCGATATAGATTCTATCAGCGAAACAATCTCTCCGCTTCTCTACGAAATTCATTTTATGGTTCGCGATCCCATGGAAAAACTTTCCAAGTGGGCCGCGATCCCTGCGGTTAAGCGCGTGATTTTCCATTTTGAAACAGTGACTCAACCAAAACAAATTATTGAGGCGATTCGGTATCATGGAATGGAAGCCGTGCTCGCGGTAAACCCCGAAACTGCTTTTGATGAGGTTGCAGAATTTGTTCCATATGTGGATGAAGTCATGATCATGACGGTAAAGCCAGGCGCGAGCGGACGACCGTTTGAGCGCGGCGTTTTAGAAAAAATCTCCCGCTGCGCCGATGCAGGACATGGTATTATTGTTGGCGTTGATGGGGCAATTTCCGTGGAAACTATACCCGACTGTGTTGCAGCCGGAGCAACACGACTACGCGTCAATTCCTCATTATTCAAGGCAACCATTCCACCGGCGGATGCCTGGACGACGCTCATCCGAGTTGCAGAGACGCGCCCAATCCGCTAAACTAGCGGCACATTTGAAACACTATGTTTGATCTCATTATTGTTGGCGGTTCCATTGCAGGAACAACGGCGGCTGTTTATGCAGCACGTCGTAAATTGAATTTTAAAATGGTGACCGGCGACATCGGCGGTGAAGTCGCCCTCTCAGGCGAAGTTGAAAACTGGCCGACGGTAAATCAAACGACGGGTTTTGAACTCGCAGAAAAACTAGGTGAACAATTAAAATTTAACGAGGTCTCTGTTGACGAAGGGTTCACAGTTACTGAAATTGTTCAAACCGGAAAAACGTGGCACATCAAAGCACAGTCGCTGAGCGGAGAGTCGCGTGAATACGATGCGCTCACAGTAATCATAGCGTCGGGCGTTAAACCAAAACATCTTGGTGTTCCTGGCGAAGAAGAGTTGGATCACAAAGGTGTAACATACTGCACAGTTTGCGATGGACCATTGTTTAAAAACAAAATCACAACAACAATTGGTGGCGGAAACAGCGCGCTCGAATCAGGATTGATGATGGCGACGATCGCACAACACGTCTACGTTATAAATAAAAACGACAAGTTTAAGGGTGAACAAATTTTAATCGATAAATTAACAAAAATTCCAAACGTTGAAATTATTTATAATGCAAAAACAGCAAAGATTGAGGGGGGCGCAAACGTTTCAGGCGTCACCTACAGTCTTGCGGATGGATCTTCGCACACGATCGAATCAAACGGCGTCATGGTTCATATTGGAAATAATCCAAATTCTGGATTTGCGCCAGTTGCAAAAGATAAATTTGGACAAATTATTGTTGATTCAATGTGCCGAACGAATCTTCCAGGACTTTATGCGGCTGGCGACGTAACCGACACGCCCTATAAACAAATTGTTGTTGCGGCGGGAATGGGTTGCACAGCCGCACTTGCTGCCATTGAGTATATTAACCGGTTTGAACAATAAAACTGTTCAATGATTTTTAAGCAAAAATAACTAGCGCCGTTGTATCGTCTTGTTTCGCCCGTAGATCCGCTCACTCACGCGACGAGCAGTGAGTGCGATATCCGACGATGCTGTTTGCGCAGTATCAGCAGCTGCAAGCAATTCTTCGATTTCAATGTCTGTCAAATTGTCCGAAACGCCGTCTGAACACATTAAAAATCGATCTCCTTTTTGTACATCCGTAACCCAAAAAGATGTCTTGGTTTTTTCAATGCCGAGCGCATATTTAAGAATATTTCTGTTTTCGAACATAAACCTTTCGATTCCGTCAGTTAAATCCTCTTTGCGCGTAACATTATTCAGTTTTCTTTGTAGCAGGCGCTGGCTATTTTCGTCCATTTTATCTACAAAAATTGCTGAGATCCCGTCGTCGGATGTTAATTGCTCGAGAGGTCCATTGCCTCGAAGGCGATATGCACGCGAATCACCAACATGTGCAATAAGTGCCTGACGTTTTCCGTCTTCATCTTCAAAAAACCGCATCACCGTCGCGGTCGTTCCCATTCCCCCGCGGAAATTCATACGTGCCGCCTCATCTAAAAGTTCCTGATTTGTTTTAGCAAAAGCCTGCGCTAAAATGTGTTGCATTTCCGAAATACTGGCGTGATTCGGAATCTTATTTGCTGCTTCAGCAATTATTTTTTTTGCCATCCGCGAAGCAATGTCGCCTGCCGCATGACCGCCCATTCCATCAAAAACACCAAAAGTTTGATTAAATGAATCCTCGAATGAACTGTCCTGATTGGGTTTGCCGTCGACTTCGCTCAGAGGCTTTGTGAGTGACGCAGTCGCGCTTTCTAAACCTTCAAAGCGCTCGTGCGGCGGACCAAATTGTGGTGGTTTAAAAAAATCGGTCATATTATGGCGTTCAGTATAACACAAAAGGTTTATTTTGTTTCCACTACTCAATGCTGGTATTTCACTGTGTGAAGCACCAAGGAGCATCTTAAATAAGCAGCTCGATTTCTCCGGAGCACGTACTCCGAGGTACGTTACTTTTCACCGGTTTAGTAAGGAGACAAAAAAGGAATAAGGAGCCAAGGGGTTTTACCCCACCGCGCCAGCAACGCCAAAACCCTCGTACACACGCGCCGGCACGTCCCTGTCCAAGTACGCCCGCCGATAGTCACGGTACCAGTGCGCGAGCGGGATGTAGTCAGGACCAGGGAAATAACTGCCGACTAAAAAATTAATGCTGTCTTTATTCGACTGCCAGTCATTAATAACCTTATTCTTCTGATTAAGATTCGTTGCGAAGAGTGTGAGCCAGTCTTCTGGAGTGAAGCCGAGTTCTTTAGAATAATTCTTGTCTGTTGTAAGAAGTTCTAAATAGTCGTTCGGAGACTTACCTGCTTCTAAACTGTCTCTCCCTGCTTGTGCTGTTCCCTTTCCTTCTCGTGGAATCTGTGTGTCTTCCTGAATAAGAAGAATATGGTAGCCAGGAAAGCTTGCTGCTGATGATAAAATATCTTTCTTTGTTTTTCCACCATGGTTTTCTTTATTGAATTGCTCTGGATAATAGACGAGCTTCCCGCTCTTGTCTGCATTGTTATGGCCGTCCCATGCCCAGAGTGGTGTTGCAGTGTC
>CALRDW010000018.1 GCA_943355025.1 Candidatus Magasanikiibacteriota bacterium
GCGCACTAGTTTGGCAACAACAGTTCCAAGCGATTTAAAAATTAATAATGAAACTTCCCGTGTCTCACGTGCAGCACGCACAAACACATATGGAAACGCATAATGCACTTCACCAATTTCTGTCATCTGAACACCGATGCCGATTACGCCCGGCATAAGTTCGACTGGGTGCGCACGAAACGTCATTGTGTCGGTCCCCGCTCCTGCACGACGCGCAATCAAAATAATATCTAGATCACGATGCGCAGTAATATATTCTTTGATTGCCTGCGGATCGCTTGCTAAAATTCCACCACCACTATCGGCCGGCCGGCCGCCCTGCGTCGCCAAACCGAGTGCGACGAGTTCATCTCCCGGAAGAATTCCTGCGCGCGCCGCAGGACTATTCGCAAGAACGCCTGCTGCAACAACGCGCGCGTGCGACACAATCGCGTGCGCGTCCTCCTGTGGAAGTGTCATTGTTCCGCCCAGTGAAAACGCGACCACAAACAAAACATACCCAAGAAAAAAATTCATGAATACGCCGGCGAGTAAAATCGTCAAACGCTGCCACGCTTTTTTGTGTGCAAAACTATCACTATCGTGCGCGTCAGATCCATCCTCACCTTTAAGGCGGACGAAGCCGCCGAGTGGAATTAAATTAAGCGTATATTCGGTTCCGTGCCTAAACCATCCGTATAATTTTGGTGGAAAACCAAAACCAAACTCAAGCACTTTTACGCCGAATCGGCGCGCCATAAAAAAATGTCCCCATTCATGCGCGAGCACAAGCACCAATAAAACGCCGACGAACAAAGCCGCTGTTGTAATAAATCCGTAGACCATAATTATTCGCTGATAAGCGTTTTAATTTCTGCAAGTTTTTGTTCCAACACAAACGGATCGTGCGCTTCAGCATTCAAACGCAAAAGCGGCTCTGTGTTTGACGGACGTACATTAAACCACCAATCTTCCATTTCAATAAGCAGTCCATCCATTTTCGAAACGCGCAGTGCACTGCCCGCATACGTCGACTCCAACTTTGCAAGCGCCGCTGCACGATCCGCAACTTCAAAATTTATTTCGCCGGAATGAGCGTCAGACAAAAATGAATGTGCAATCTGCGAAAATGGCATGTCAGATTCTTGTAAAAGTTTAAGTGCATACAGCACTGCAAGATCTGCGCACTCAACACCAAAATATTCTTGGAAATAAAAATGACACGAGAGCTCGCCCGCAAATAATCCGCCGAGTTCGCGCATCTGTTTTTTAATAAATGCATGACCAACACGCGACATTTCAGGATGACCACCTGCAGCTTCAATTGCGCGCGCGACTGCATGGCGCGATCTGAGATCATACAAAATCGTCGCGCCCGGATGCGTTTTGAGAAGTTCAACGCCGATGAGTCCGGTCATAACGTCACCACCGATCATTCGCCCTTCTTCGTCAACGAATCCGACACGATCTCCGTCACCATCAAACGCGATTCCCAGCTGCGCACCACGAGCAACAACTTCGCGCTTCAAATCATCAAGCGTTTCCTCCTTAAGCGGATTTGCTTCGTGATTTGGAAACGCACCATCCGGATTATCGAACATGATGTGCGCGGTAACAAACGGAAGACGCGCGAGTAATTTATGAATCGTCGCGCCCGCCATCCCATTTCCACAATCAATCACTATCGAAATTTGTTTATCAGCATTCAATGGTATTAAAGAAAAAATCTTCGCATAGCATGCTTCAATCACATCGCGTTGTTCAACCGAACCGGTCGGTGCTGCATCCGCGCCATCACTCTCGTCGTGTGCAACTACTGCCATCGTACCCATTGCCAACGCCTTAATTTCAGCCAAACCACTTGTCTCTCCAACAGGCGCGCCGCTTCCGAGCAATAATTTCATCCCATTCCACTCGCCTGTGTTGTGCGACGCGGTTACCATGATGCCACCATCATTCCCTTCAAAACCCGCTGTTGCAAAATATAAAACCGGCGTTGTTACTTCCCCGACTTTAATAACGTGTGCACCGGCAGCAACCGCCGCACGCTCAATTTCCGCGACGATTACAGGGCTCGACACACGCATATCCCAGCCTAAAACAAGCTTTTTTATCCCAAAATGCTGTATAAATGCGCGAGCGATCTGTGCCGCGCCGGCTGCGTCCCACTCAACGCCGTAAACGCCCCGAATGTCGTATGCTTTGAACACGTGTGATTGCAACATAATTATAGCTCAGTTTATTGACGGTTGACGTAAAACTTAGTATGCTTACCCTATACAAATCATATGTCCTTTTCAACCGTGTGGCGAGATTATAACACACAGCGTGATCGAAGGTATGGTGTCATACCAAAATTACTTGCGTTGTGCGGCGGATATCTCAAAGACAAACAAAAAGAGCTGCTCGCGATTACAGAAACTCTTGAGCGCGCATCAAAACTCAAAGAATTTGGGTTTGCGCTTGTTGGTGAACAATTTGAAAGCGAGAAACAATTGTCAAAAGAAATTCGTGCGCTGCTTGTGCATTGTCATTATCACCACGCGCTCCTCGCAAAAAATGCATACACGGATATTGAGCATGACCTCCTTGACGCGGATGCGCACATGCATGCGCTGCAGAGCTTAATTGTTGGCTACCATCGACGGCGGATTAAAATATGAACCACTATGAACAGCCCCGACATTTTCATGGACAAATGTACCCGACATTTTCGAAACGTTTTAACTCAAGCGTTTCATCATGCCGTACTTCAAGGAACACAAGTGGTTACACCTATCCATTTAACGTACGCGCTGCTTCTTGAAACTGGTTCTATCGGTGAAGAAATTTTACGTCGCTCAGGGCTTAAGCGAGAAATTATTGCAGCGATACTTGCAGAGAATCCGATTATTACACTGCACCACGACACCCTCCTGTCGCAAGATACAAAACGTGTCATTGAAAAAGCAGTGATACGCGCAGCACGCGATGGACATTCTTATATTGGAACGGAGCATATTTTATACGGACTTACACAAATCGAATCTGCGGATGTCGAACGTATTTTTACCGCAAGCAGTGTTCGCCGCAAAGATTTAGAACAACAACTTGAAGTTGCGCTCAAAAGCGCAAGCAAGCTGCCTGAATTATTAAATACCATTTGGGGTGGTGGACAAATCAAACAACGGACTGCAACTACCCCGAAGACTACAACAGAAAAAAACGGTAAACAAAAAAATACAGCGCTCGAATATTTTGGTATTGAATTAACAACGCCACAATACGCGCAAAAAATCGATCCGGTTATTGGTCGCGATGAAGAAATTGAACGGGTCATCCATGTTTTAGCGCGGCGCACAAAAAATAATCCGCTTCTGCTTGGCGATCCTGGCGTTGGCAAAACAGCAATCGTCGAAGGGCTTGCGAAACGCATGGTCGCTGGCGAAGTTCCTCCAACGTTAATTGGAAAACGCCTCTTTGCGATTGACCTCGGCCTCATGGTCGCGGGTACAATGTATCGCGGTGAATTCGAGTCGCGTGTAAAACAACTTGTTGATGAAGTAAAAGCAAATCCAGAAATAATTTTATTTATTGATGAGGTGCATTCAATTGTTGGTGCTGGTTCGTCGAGTGGAACACTTGACGCTGCAAATTTATTAAAGCCCGCGCTTGCGCGTGGTGAGCTTCGCGTTATCGGCGCAACAACATTTGATGAATTCAAAAAGAATATCGAGCACGATGCGGCACTCGAGCGCCGCTTTCAACCAGTCATAGTTCGTGAGCCAACTGCGGATGAAACAAAAATAATGTTGACGCACATTAAATCGCATTACGAAAAGTTTCATGGCATTGGTGTGAGCGAAGAAGCCATAGAAACCGCGGTTAAACTTTCAGGAAAATATTTTCCCGAGAAAAATATCCAGACAAGGCAATTGATTTGCTTGATGAAGCGATGAGCGCCGTAAAAGTTCAAACATCGAGTGTTGATAAGGCGCGCAAACAAAACGAACTCAAACGCGAGCTTGTTGAAATGGAACAGAAAAAACAAAAATCAATTATCAAAGAGGATTACGAGCAGGCAATTCGAATTAGAGAAAATGAACGTAAAATGAGCGCAACACTTGTGGCGCTTCAGGCAGAACAAAAAACAGAAATCGCACATCTCGACGTCATGTCAAAGGATGTGACCGACGTTGTATCGAGAATTCTTCGGCGAATTATTATCGAACAAACAACACAAGATGCGCATGCGCAGTCGAAAACATTCGCGGAATTTTTAAGTGGAAAAATTTTTGGCCAAGAAGAAGCGGTGATGAATGTCGCGACGACAATTACAAAATCACAGCTCGGGCTCCACGGCGACAATCGTCCGCTGGCGTCATTTTTATTTGTTGGCTCGTCGGGCGTTGGCAAAACAGAGCTCGCAAAATTAGTTGCGGAAGGTTTGTACAATGATCCAAAGGCGCTCATCCGCATGGACATGACCGAATTTTCAGAAGGCTATAGTGTATCAAAACTTCTGGGCGCGCCTGCGGGCTACGTCGGCTATCGCGAAAGCACGACCATGGTTGATCGCCTGCGCCGCCAGCCAATGAGCGTCCTACTCTTCGATGAAATCGATAAAGCGCATCCTGATGTCATGAATGTTCTTCTTCAAATGCTCGAAGAGGGTCGGCTCACGGATTCGAGCGGTAAAGAAGCATCTGTTAAACAGGCGGTCATCATTCTCACCTATCAAGTTCCGCTTGAAGAAATCAGCGGTTCACAATTAGGTTTTGGAAATGATTCGAGTGTTCGTTCAACAGAACAAATTAAAAATTCGCTGCGTGCATTAATGAAGCCCGAGCTTCTCAATCGAATCGACCAAATCTGCGTCTTTAAACCAATTGGCGAAGAATTCCTCTCAAAAATCGCACTTAAGTTGCTCGAAGAATTCCGCACGCGTCTCACTCGCAAACAAATCACGCTCGACTGGGCTGACGACGACGTTCTTGCCTGCATTGCGCGTCACGCCTACGAGCCACGTGAAGGTGCGCGCCGTGTTCGCCACATCATCGATGAGCAAATCGAGCAACCGCTCATAACAGATTACACCGTGAACCCAGATCATTTGGCATATCACATTCGCGTTCAGAATGATATACTGTTCGTTGAACCAACATATGGCCCAAGATCTGGATTCACAACTTCTTTCAACGCAGGCCGAACGAGCGCAAGCAAACCTCGAGCAGCAGCGGGAATTGCGCGAGCGGGAAGGAACCGACGCGGAGCTCTTTGATGCAGATGAAGAAAATGACCAGGATTCAGAAGAGGCGCAAGAGGGGGGTGGCGATTCAGAAGAAGACGGAGGCGGTCAAGAGCAAGAACCGCCAAGCGGTGGTCAATTTGTTGCTGATTCAGATGGCGAACCGCTTGAGCGTGATGGTCAACGAGTTACAGCTGCACCAACGGGAGAAAAAAGCGGCATGGATGCGATTGTTGATCGCATTTGGTACTACGCCGGTCGCCTTGTATGGCCGCTTGGATTCGCACAGCGCGTTCTCAAGACAGCACACGTTATTGTGCGCATAGAAGTCAAACAAGAAAAATGCGACGGCAACGGTAAATGCATAAAAAAGTATGCAAAAAAAACGTTTATGCTCGTCCGCACGAGCGGAGCACAAAAAGCAAAAGGTGCGCTGAGAGGAAAAGGGATGAAAAATAAAGTCGCGGTCGTTATGACGCCGTGGGGCGACAGCGACAGTAAAATTCTCGAGGCGGCTCTTGAGTGCCCAAAGCAAGCTATTTATTTATATGATTGGCGCGGCAGACGTGTATGGCCGCCGCCAGATCCAATCAGCGACATGTTGGACGAAATAACATCTGCCTGATCTTTAGACCTATGGACTTTGATAAAAAAAGAATCCTCGCGCTCATCGGCCTCATTATCGTTACGTGCGGGGTCAGCTATTTGATTTATTCTGTTTTTTTTAAAACATCTGCGCCCCCAGAGGAACAAGTGGTAGCCGAGGGAGAAGCACCAGGTCGTCTTGGCAGATCAGGCCCTGGCGAGCATGTGCCGGGACAAGGACCAACACCCCTTCCCGAACAATTCACGGCTCCGATCGTGTTACCAACCGCATCAACGCCTTCACAAGGAAGTCCACTCGAAAAAGTTGTTGCTGTAACAACAGTTGTTACAGGGCCGTCTGCTGGTGTTACGCTTGCAGGCGACGGATCGTCGGTTCAATACTATAATAGTACTGAAGGTCTTTTTTACAAAATAGGTCTTGATGGAAAAGCCGTTCCACTCTCAGATCAATTATTCCCCCAAGCAGACAACATTGCCTGGGCACCGAATAAAGGAAAGGCCTCAATGGAATTTCCTGATGGCAGCAAAATAATTTATGATTTTGACAAACAAAAACAGTACACTATTCCAAGCCACTGGACTGAACTTGCTTTTTCACCGGACAGTCAGCGCATTGTAGGAAAAACAGCGAGCCCCGATCCTGCTGCGCGCTTTTTATTTACCGCAAGCACGGATGGGACGGGAGCGGTTCCTGTTGAGCCACTCGGAGAAAATGGCGACAAAGTTATCGTTGATTGGTCGCCAAATAATCAAGTGCTCGCGTTTTCTCGAACTGGCGAAGCGCTCAGCGGCGGCGCAGACCGACAGTCGGTATTACTGATCGGAAAAAACCATGAGAACTTTCGGGGCATGTCTATTGAAGGACTTGGATTTGAACCATCATGGTCTCCGACAGGTGACCGTGTGCTATACAGCGCACACAGTGGCGCCTCCAACCTTGAACCAACACTCTGGGTTGATGGTGGAAATGATGATACGGTTGGTGCTGCAAAAAATTATTTGGGCGTAAATACGTGGGCTAGCAAGTGCACATTCCAAAGCAATGATGAGGTGCTGTGTGCGGTTCCTGATCCCGATAAGCTCACACCAGGAATCGGTTTTGCGCCGCAACTCGCAACAGACACGAATGACACGATTTACAAAATTAATATTAAAACCGGCCTGCAGGTTGTAATCGGAAAACCGGAAGGCAATCGCACACTTTCACAAATGGTCGTGTCAAAGGATGGATCGTACCTCTATATGAAGGACGCACAGACTGACGAGGTCATAAAAATGCAACTCAAATAATATGGCACAGAGGCGCTGGCTCATCGGATTTATTGCGGCATTCGTTATTGTAATGCTGTTTTGGATTGGATATGCGCTTACAAAAGAGCGTTCAGCTTTTTCAACGCAATCTGCCGGAACGCCTAATTCCCAACTCACCGAACCATCAATCAAAATCACAGACCCGCGCATTGGGCCCGAAACAGCGCCTGTTAAAATTGTTTATTTCGTTGATTTTGGAAGCGAGAATTCTGTTCTTACGTGGCCAGCGATTCAATCATTGCTCGCTGAACCGGAATTCAAAAATAAAATTCAATTTATTTGGAAAGACTTCCCCTCGCATGCCAATATATTCCCCGAATCCTTGACGCTCCATCGCGCAGCTCGATGCGCGGCTGTGCGGGGAAAATTTTGGGAATTTCAAGCTGCGGTGTTTGATGTGAGTAATAAAATTATGTTGCAAGAACCCGTGCTCGATACAATTCTCGCACAAACACATCTTGCGGGAGCACAAATGCAATCGTGCATTGACTCCCCCGCTATCGCGACCCTCATTGATGAAAATATTCATGAAGGCGCGCAACTCGGTCTTGTTGGAACCCCCGCTTTTTTTATCGGTGGAAAACGGTTTGACGGCATTCCTGATTATGCAACATTCATGACCGCTATTCGTAATTCACTTGGAACACACTAGTATGAAAAAAGAATCTTGTTTTGCACGAATGACAATAACGATGCAGTTGTTCATTCTTGGCGCAGTCACCGCACTCAGCGCTGCGCTCATCGTTCCGCAATTTACATTCGCAGCCTCCGAACAAGTGGCGCTGGGATCCTGCGCTGACAATACGTGTAATGATAATCTAGACTGCGAAAAACCAGACAAACTTTTTTCAAATGCAAAGCTCAAAGCCTCCGGGCCGATCTGCATTTTACAAAATGACTATGAAGGAGTGTGCCACACCATGTTTAAAGGATCTCTCATTACAAATAAATGTTCGAGCGGCACTGCGTGTCAAATTGTTAGTTCGATTAAAAACGCGGCTGCATATGACATGATGTGCATCCCGATTACAAAAACAATCAAAGCCAACGACGCGATAAACGCTTGCAAAACAAGTGCGGACTGCGCTGCTGATGAACAATGTCTTAATGTAGTGGTTGAACTCGACAACGTGTCTATAATTGATTACCCACCATTTGGCCACAAACTTAAAAACGCAACGCGTTGTATTGAAATCTCTGCAATACCCCCAAAAGCGCTTGACGGGGACGGCTCGTGCCGAACAAATAAAACGTGCAAGGATACGGAGTCGTGCGTATATGATGGCGCCGACCCTAGCCATTTACAGTGGGTGTGCATGGATAATACTCATATTTCAGATTCTGCGAGTTGTCCGAAAGAGGTACCGAGCACAATCCCTGCAATAAAAACTGGAATTTCGTGTGGTAAGCCAGATGAAAAAAAACTGTGCTCGTTAAAAATCGATTGGAATGGATATGGCGGATTAAATAAAAAATATGTATGCACCGATTATAAATTTACGCCGGGCGCCGGCGCAGCACCGGGACTATTCGCATGCAAATCAAACACTGATTGCGCAACATTCTACAAAGACGGAAGTTACCCGTATTGTATCTATAATGTTAAAACACAAAAAAACCAGTGCTTCCCCGAATCTGCTCTTTATACAGACGTCGCGTCAGCTGTAAGCGGAAAGCCTGTTTGCAAGGCGCCAGGCGCAGGTGGAACATGTGCGTGCGACAAAACTGATACGGTTGGATGCGCCTCAAAACCAAACACAGACACGTCTGTGTGCGCAACCTATTTTAATACACCTGATTCAAAAATTTTAGTGTGCATTGATAATAAAACAGCAGGAACTGGCGGCGCATCACAATCAATTCCGCAGCAAGCAGAATCAAGCGAGCGTATCGCGCCGAAACTAGAAATTGACATCCCAAATCTAACATTCACGTCAAAAATACTTGGCACAGACACGGCACAGGGTCACATGTACAATATTCCCTACTTAAGTGAATACATAAACGCTGTATACAAATGGATGATGGGTTTTGGAATTTTACTCGCGGTATTCGTCATGATGTATGGCGGTATTCGATGGATGACTTCAATGGGAAATATGTCGGCAGTATCGGATGCGAAAAAATTTCTAAGCAACGCAGTCCTCGGTCTTATTCTTCTCGCAAGTGCATATACAATACTCACAGTAATAAACCCTGAACTAATCTCGCTCAATAGTTTAAAAATTTTCGCACCGAAACGTGCACAGCTTGACGTAAGCCCTGGTGAGGGAAATGTCGATCAAAGCGGTGGCGTTGGAGGCAGCCTCAATGGAAAACAAGGAACCACACCTGTTCTTTCTGCTGACTGCGAATCTAATAAGTTGCTACCCTTTAATCCTCTCGCGACAAAATATAAAGGTACAACAAAAAATCCAGACATGAACTTTTTTACGTGTGGTTACATACACAAGCGAAACATCAAAAACATTTCATTAATCGTTATTCATGAGGGTGGTCCAAGTGCCAACTCGACCGCAGATATTTGGGTCAGTCATAGTAAGGATTATACAGTAGGATCTCATTACACAATTACGCAAAAAGGTGAAATAGTCCAGTTTGCACCGGAAGATTTAATTGCAAATCACACACCAGGCGGAGGAAATGGCGCTGCTAACAACAATTCGATCGGAATAGATCTTGATATTCCGACGAAAGGCTGCAACCAAACAAACCCTGCGTTCTGTGTAGCATCAACCCCAGAATATAAAAGCTGCACCTACACACCTGCGCAATATGCCACTCTTAATAAGCTTATTCAAGACATAATAAGCCGAACAAAAGTAACACTCGATGATGATCACATCATCCAACACTGCGAAGTATGTGGAGCTGGTCACTGTGACATTCGGAACTTCGATTGGACAAAGATTGGATTGACTCAACTTAAACATCGCACTGCAGATGGCGTTTGTATTAAGCGCTGGCATATTTCAGGATCATGTCCAGTAAAAAAAGACTAGCTTGCCTAAAAATCACGCACGCGTTAGTGTGACTCATATGTTTAAATGCTCTGCGTGCGAGACAACTACTGCAAAATGGTCTGGCAAGTGTTTGAAATGCGAAGCGTGGCGAACACTCGAAGAAATCCCCGATGAACCGAAACAGAAAAAGGGGTTGCGTGGTGGGGGCTCCGGTTCTCATGGTGGTTTTTTAAATGTGGGCGAGCCAATTGAGCTGCGCCTTGTTTCGGCTTCTGACGCACCCGGCGCGCGTGGACGACTCCTGAGCAAAATTAGTTCGGTTGATGAACTTCTCGGTGGCGGTCTTGTCCCCGGCTCGCTTGTACTCCTCGCGGGCGAGCCTGGCATCGGCAAATCAACGCTCGTGATGCAAATCGCAATCGCAGCACGCGGTGTGCTCTACATTTCTGGCGAAGAGTCGGCTGAGCAGGTTGGCCTCCGAACACATCGCCTCGACAATAATAAAACTGCGGATGTAAAATTTATTGGCACAACTGACTTCGCACACGTTGATGGTGCAATTCGAAAATATAAACCATCGCTCGCCATAGTTGACTCTGTTCAAACAATGCGACATCCCGACATTGCATCCGAAGCTGGCAGCGTTGCACAAGTGCGCGCAGTTGCAAACGCGCTCATGGAGCTCGCAAATCAAACCGGCGTGCCCGTTATCATCATCGGCCATGTTACCAAAGACGGCTCTGTCGCGGGACCAAAAACGCTTGAGCATTTGGTTGATGTTGTATTGGCGCTTGAAGGCGAGCGGAGTGATCGTTTACGCTTTCTTCGATGTTTTAAAAATCGATTTGGCCCAACCGACGAAGTTGCCGTTCTTGAAATGCTTGAAACAGGGCTTCAGCCCGTTGCCGATCCCTCGGGTCTTCTTCTTGAAGAGCGATCGCTACCAGTTCCTGGGTCAGTTGTGACGTGTCTCATGGATGGAAATCGTCCGCTTCTTGTTGAAATTCAGGCGCTCACATCGCGCACAACCTTTGGTTTTCCACAGCGGCGAGCTCAAGGCGTTGATGTTGGTCGCTTACAAATTTTACTTGCGGTTCTTGGGCGACGCATGGGACTTCCCGTTGATCAATACGATGTTTTTGTCAACGTTGTCGGCGGTATTCAAGCAGATGAGCCAGCGGCAGACCTCGCCATCTGCATGGCAATTGCGTCATCAATCGCTGAAAAAACAATTCCGCAATCAGTTCTTGCTTTTGGTGAAGTCGGACTGTCCGGCGAAATCCGCAAAATCAAACAAGCCGATAAACGATTAAAGGAGGCGGAGCGTCAGGGTTTCAAATTTGCATTAATTCCGCAGATGAAAAATCTTCCAACTCTTAAAACACTCAAAGTCGCGCCAGTCACTGACATCAAAACAGTACTCGACAAAATCGATAAATAAATTACTATGAAAATTATTGTTGGTTCAAAAAATCCCGCAAAACTCGAAGCGGTGCGCGAAATCATTTCTCACTACCCGATTTTACACGGCGCAGAAATTGACGGTGTCGCCGCCGCCTCAGGTGTGAGTGAACAACCAATTACTCAAGAAGAAACGGTGCTCGGTGCGATGAATCGTGCTCGCGCCGCCTGGAATGAAGGCGCGCGTTATTCAATCGGTCTTGAAAGCGGCCTCACGCCAGTCCCCTATACAAAAAGCGGCTACATGGATTTTACTGCCTGCGCGATTTTTGACGGCGAAACAATCCATCTCGGTTTTTCTGCGGCGTTTGAATACCCTGCGGCGCTCACAAAACGTATTTTTGAAAACGGCGAAGACGTAAACAGTGCCTCGAAGGCGCTCGGGTTTACTTCAGACCCAAAAATTGGTTATGCGGAAGGCATGGTTGGAATATTGACCAAGGGCCGCTTGAATCGCAAATCTCAAGCGAAGCAAGCGGTTACCATGGCTCTCATCCATCTCGAAAATCCCGAATGGTACTAAGGATTTATTCTTCAATCCACATCGGGCGCTGGTCTACAATGTGATTAAGATACGCTTGCCATTTTGATACGTGACGCATAAACCGTACCTGGCGTTTCCAAATTGATTCAATACGCGCTCCCATGAAAAGCATGTAGATATTATGGACAAACGCGTTAAGCGCGATCCACATCGCCCACACCCACAAAATCCAAACCTCAACAATCAAAGTAAGAAAGCGAAAAATGAACCATCGAGAAATAACAGGTGAATATTCTGGCTGATATACGAGGCCTGAGAGATGTTCTTGCGGGTTGTCCATAGTGACAAAAAATAATAATGGACTCATTATACAGAAATCTGACGCAGATGTATATTCGGTATCCTATTCGCGATGCAATTCCTCCTCAAACTGTTTGAGCTGTAGTGCCAATACCGGATGATGCGCGAGGGCGCTGTCGTCGCTCATAATTTTATCAGCGGCGCGACGGGCCATATCCCAAATATCAAGTGATATTTCGCGCAAAAATTCGATTTCCGCAAAACCTGATTGCTGCGTTCCCCATAGCTGTCCGCCGCCACGCATCTCTAAATCTTTTTCCGCAAGCACAAAACCATCAGTCGCTTCTTCCATTAATTTCAATCGTTTGTTTGCATTCTCACCACGCGAACTTGAAAATAAAAAACAATACGATTGCTTTTCGCCACGGCCAACGCGCCCGCGAAATTGATGCAGCTGCGCGAGGCCAAACCGTTCAGACCCTTCAATCCACATCACAGTCGCGTTTGGAATATCAACACCAACTTCAATTACGGCGGTCGCAACCAAAATATCAATCTCGCCTCGGCGCATCGCATCCATAACTTTCGAGCGCTCCGCCGGTTTCATACGTCCATGAACGAGACCAACGCGCAAACCCGAAAATAAATCACTGCTAAATTGTTCGTAGAGCGAGGTGGCCGACTCCACACTCAAAAAATCGCTCGGATCAATAAGCGGCGCGACGGCAAACACCTGCTCGCCGCGCTGTACATGCTGCTTCACAAAATCAACAGCCTTACCTCGATCTTTTTCCGCGACACTGCGCGTCGCAATCGGCTTACGCCCCACGGGCATATGTTTTATCGACGAAACCGCAAGCGAACCATACACCGCAAGCGCGAGCGATCGTGGAATTGGCGTTGCGCTCATCGATAAAAAATGTGGCGTATACCCTGCTTTATTTTTTGCTTTAATCGCTTTGCGCTGAGCAACGCCAAAACGATGTTGCTCATCAACAACCACGAGGCCGAGCTGAGGATACACAACTTTTTCATAGAGCAACGCATGTGTCCCGACAACAACACATGGACCCTTAGGCAAGGTCGCTGTTTTTTTTGTGCTTTGTGTAATAAGCACTACTGGAATTTCGGACGGGCCCAAAACTTTCTTAAGTGTTTCCGAATGTTGCTCAGCCAACAGCTGCGTTGGCGCCATGAGAATACTCGTGCAACCGTGCGCGGCTGCGTGACGCATCGCGATCGCAGCAACAACAGTTTTCCCTGATCCAACATCGCCCTGAAGCAGTCGATTCATAGGATGAGAGCGCTCCATATCTTTTAAAATCGCAAACACCGCTTTTTTCTGGTCATCGGTCAGCACAAACGGCAGGCCCGCAATAAAATTTTTAACAATTTCAACGTCCAAAGGAAGTGCGCATCCAATAACTGACTCTGTATATCGCTTAACTACGCGCTGATTGAGCTCATGCAAAAAAGTTTGATCAAATTGAAAGCGGAGGTGTGACTCCTCGACCTCGTGCATGTTCTCCGGAAAATGAATCGCCTCAAGCGCGTGCCAGTATGTAGCTAATGAATTTTCCACACGAATTTCTTCAGGGAGCCAATCGTGCACAGGACGTGCTGCGTCAACCTTGTCGAGTGCACTTTTAACGAGCGAACGAAATTGTTTATTACCGACACCAATGGTTAAGCCATAAATTGGCACGATGCGAGCGGTGTGCAGCGTATCGTTTTTGTCTGTTCGCTCATAAATAGGCGACGTGAATTTGAGGCCAAATGAATCCTCCGCTACTTTCCCCGAAACAAAAATTTCTTCTCCAACTGAAAGCGTTTTCGTTAAAAATGGCTGATTAAACCACACAACACGAACTGATCCGGTGCCGTCGCCAACAAGCGCTTCTGTCACATGCATGCCGCGACGATACATCGCGCGACGCCCACGGAGTTGCTGCACACGAACACGAACAGTCCCAAATTCGCCTGCCACAAGTCCAGAAACATCAAGAACCTCAGAATGATCTTCGTAGCGTGCTGGAAAATGCCCGAGTACATCGCCCACTGTTTCAATTCCAATCTTTTTCAAACGCAAAATAATTGCTGGTCCGCACCGTGGCAATTTTCCGATCGGAAGTTCAAAAACATTTGAGACAGAAACCAAAGACATACCAAAAAAGTTTAGCACGCGACACTCAATTGTGCATAGTTATCCCCAGAAAATGAAAAGTGAACCAAAGTCTGATATACTGACGTATATTATATTTTTTATGATCAAAGTTCTTTCTCGCAAACTATTCTTGTTTGCAGCACTCTTCGTAGGCCTCGGCCTCACGCTGAGCCTTAGTCATGTGTATATTGCACATGCACAATCCATGTCGAGCTCAACCAATTATTCTTCGGCAATGTCTCAATCTAGCTGTACATCACTCGGCGGCGAATGGTGCCCTCCAATGATGGGTGGCGTGTCATGGTGTTCAGCTCCAGGTATGTGCCCAATCACTACGCAATCAGCGTGCGAAGCTGCCGGCCGCAAGTGGTGCGTCTGGGGTGGTATGGGTGGCTGCTCAATGGCAGGTATAGAATGCATGAGTGGTGGAAGTACAGCACCTCCTCCAACCGGTTCAACCGTATCAACGCCAAGCACTAGTGGCGCGACTCCTGCTCAAACAACTGCGCCAACAAGCGCCTCAACTACGCCCGTCAGTCAATCGTATTGGACCGCAACAACTGCGACAGACTGTCAAACGCGTGGCGGTGAATGGTGTTCAAACACAAGCGGCGGCGTCGCGTGGTGTGCAACAGTTGGAACATGTCCGATAAATGATAAGGCGTCATGTGAGGCATTAAATCGCAAATGGTGTACTTCATCATTTGGTGGTGGTTGCTCCGCGCCAGGCTATGACTGCGGAGGTGCCGTTTCAAATACACAACCAACACCCTCATCAAGTGCGGGCGCATTCGCGTGGCCAACAACAAAATCAGGGTGCGAAAATTATTACGGCGCCTGGTGCGAATCAACGGGCAGTGGAATGACCACGTCAGGCGGCGCATGCCAAATGGGAAACACAAGTTGTCCAAACCCAATAAAACCTGGGTATACAGCCTGCTGGGACAATTCACAAACTACCCAACCAGCTTCATGCGCACCAATGCCAACAACGGAACTGGACTGCGGCAAACAAGGCAGAAATTGGTGTAAAATGCAGACTACTGGCGGAGCGACCGGAAGCACAAACTCTGGCTGGTGCAGCGTGCAGCCGTGTATGGCAATGCCGCCATCAGGTCAAATGACCTGTCCCGACGGAAAATCATTTGCTACAACAATGGCTGGTTGCCCAAGCAAAACTTCAACGACTTCACCAACAGATCTAACGCAAAAAACTCAGCCAACAACAGCAACCTCAACCCCCGTAGCAGAAAAAGTGGAAACCTTTGCGTGGCCAAAATCACAGGAAGAATGCGCGTTATACACGGGTAAATGGTGCGGAGCCGCTTTCGCTGGTTGGTGCACGATGGCACATCTCACCTGCCCCCCAACAATAAAACCAGGATTCATGATGTGCTGGGACAAAAGCGTTGTTACAACAAGTTCAATCTGTCCAGCAATGCCAATGACAGAAATTGCATGCGGACAAGCAGCAAAATTCTGGTGCAACTATAATATTTTGCAGAATGGCAGCGCGCAGTCTGGTGGCTGGTGCAGCGGAGAGCCCTGCCCTCCAGCACCAACAACCGGAAAAATGACGTGCCCAGACGGGCGCACCTACGCGACAACACTCGTCGGTTGTCCACACAAAGCAGTCGAAGAAATCTATACAATGTGTCTCGATGGAACCAAAGTTGCAAAAGGTGCTCAATGTTCAGCGATTTTTCAGTGTAAAACTGGCGAGCTCGTTGCAGACAGCAACAAATGTCCCGCTGAAGCAAAAAATCCAATCGACGAATGTCTTACGTCCGGTGGTGCGTGGTGTCCGGACAGCACAGGAAGCAAAACAGGCTACTGTGGAAAAATTGGTGCAGCCTGCCGAATAAAGCCACAAGAAATTACAAAGCCACACGACCTCACAGACAAGGAGGCTAAGCTCGTCACGAAACAAACCTCCAGCCTAATAAGCACTCTCAAGCGCTTACGCACGTCATTTGCTCGTGCGAAAGATGTGGCTTCCCTTGAAAAAGTTGGTGCAGTTGAAAAAACTCTTGCAGCCTTACCGAAGGATAGCGCAGCGCTTTCGGCTTTGAGCGACATACAAGACGCGGTTGACGCTTTGAGTGCGCTTGCTACAAATTTGGACAAAACAAAAGGTACTGAGCAGACTCCTGAAATGGATGCTCAGGCACTGAAGCAGATGAAAACAGGTATTCAGCGCTTCATAAAAAGCATTACTGACCGATCGACGCGCATTGCAGCACTTCAAAAACAAGGTGTTGTAATTGATCCAGCAACACTTGATCTTGTTAAACTAGCACAGACATTGTCTGCATCTGTTGCAAACGCAACAAATTATTCTGATGCGCAAGATGCCATGGAACAGCTCCCAGATGTGACACAAAATCTCAATGATGCGTTTCAAAAGATTGACGTCGCACAACGCCTTAAGCGAGTAAGTAAACTCGTAGACAAAAAGGTTGTAGAAGTCACACGAACAATCGTTGCGGGTCTTAAACTTATTGATACGCGGCACATGGATAACTCATATCGCGCCACTCTCGTTTCGCTTCAAGCAGATATTACAGCTGCGGCATTAGCGGTAAAAGCAGGTCAGATTCCGGATGACCAAGATCCAAATGACTTTATTCAGACAGAAATATTTGACAAGATTGATGATGCAACAACGCTCGTTGCACATATCCGTGCAGTGTCCAGTCTCAAGAGCTTTGTTCAGGCAACACTTACGCGTATGAGCCAATATGACCGTAAACTGACTCAACTTAAACGGGCAAAAACCGATACAACAGAGGCTCAGGCGGCATTGCTCGGACTCAAGGATGATGTTGTCAAACTCAAAACACTTGCCGCACAAACAATCGATGCAAAAAATATTGATGCAGTCATTGATCAACTCAATGCAGTTCAGACAGCTGAGGACTCGGTACGTGAATCCCTTGGTGTCACGAGCGTTGATGCAGTAAAAAAGCAGATCGAGCAATCTTTGAGTGGTGGGACACAAAGCATCGAACAGCTCCGTGTAAACGATGTTGAAAAGCTAATTGTCCGCGCAAATCGATTTGCGTCACTTCAGACAGCCAAGTCAAAAGCACGCTCACACAACTTTGCAATTGACTTCTAAAATGTCGATTTGATTTAGCGTCGTCAGCCCAATCTACCGAAACAAAAAATACCACGCATGCGTGGTATTTTTTGGTGCACTCGAGAGGATTTGAACCTCTGACCCTCAGCTCCGCAAGCTGATGCTCTATCCAGCTGAGCTACGAGTGCATGTGGGACTATTCTATCAGAACCGTCCTAGAATTTCAAGACCCTACCAATCGTGTCTGTGAGAGGCTCATCTTCCTTGCTTAAATCCTCAAACAGGAACTTCCGCAGCGTTTTCCGGATAATCGTCGGATCCTGGTCCTCAAGAGATATCGAGAGACGTGGTTTTGACCCTTTTTTGAAGGTAAAATAGAGGCTTTGCACGCCTTCATGCGGCTCGTAAATAATCCAAAACGACCGAACTTCTTTGTATGGAAATAGGAAGCCACGCCACACAATACCAATATCAGTTATCCCGAATTGCGTAACCGCCGGCTCGCGTAATTCGTGGAACACAAAAATAATGGTGATGAGCAGCATGATAAACGCGAACAAATAATTATTCGTGTACAACGCATATGCAACACAGGCTACAAGAAAAGTAGCTGCAACAAAATACCACCGCCCGGTATGTGGGTATTTCGTGTATTCATGCACGTCCCAGACGTGAAAAATAGTGCTGCCATATTCCGTTGTAATGCGCTCCGCCATACGTGCTTGATATTGTCCCGTCAAGTATACCAGAAAATAACCATTGACGCATGGGGATTACCGCGCTATACTGTCGACACCTGGAGAGGTGGCCGAGTTGGTCGAAGGCACCACACTGCTAACGTGGCAGGGGGAAACCCCTCGGAGGTTCGAATCCTCTCCTCTCCGCCAAAATTCGGAATCAGAAGAAACGGACAAAGCGGGGTCGCGCCGAAGGCGCGACACTAATGCATTCCCCCCGCCGAATCCAGAATCCAAAAGGGTTTTCCACGCTCCGCGTGGCTCAAAAAGTACGGTTCGATCCTTAATTTGAAAGTTCGAACCGACTTTTTTGAACAAATGAGTATTTTCCTCATTTGTTCGGTCGTTTGCCAATTCCATATTGTATTTCAAAAACTTTTCGGTAAGTTCGAACCGATTATTCGCTTTTTGCTCAAAAGCCGATAATTTCTCTTTGAGAAGCTGATTTTGATTAACCAACTTGTTTTTAGCTTCGCGATATTCTTCGAG
>CALRDW010000019.1 GCA_943355025.1 Candidatus Magasanikiibacteriota bacterium
TCCCCCTGAGAGGCATCTGCATTTTCTTTGAGCGTATGTTGAATCACTGTATTGAACTATTTATAAACTTCGGAGTTGTGTTGAAAATAAAAAGGTTCGTCTCTGTGCCACAAACGCACATAAGACGAACCCGGAAAAACACTCTCTTCGAACTTAATTGAACAGATTGTGCTTTGCCGCAAGTTCAGCAAGGCCTTGCGCCTCGAGTACTTCGACGGGACTATCGGACGGCTCAGGAAAGACAAGTGCGATCCAGCCGATGATGCGGTTCTTGTTGCTGAGGAGCAGTTTGTTCACAAAGCCGCGGCTCTCTCCGTTAACGAGAAATTCGCGGTTCGACGTAATTACAAAACTTTTCTGTTCAACTTTCTGCAATCGCGACCAGCTTGCCCGAAGCGAAACATCGCCCGCCTTACTAAATACGATCGCCCCAACGATGTCGCCATCCGCGTCGCACCCGCACTCGCGGGCCGGCAATCTGAGGCTCCATTCCTCGACAATCATCGGTGCACCATATTGATGGCCGGCCGTCGTCACATCGTAAAACCAATGCGTTACACCATCGTCTCCGATGTTGCAGAGCGTGGTGTCGATGCGGTCCTGACTCGTGCGCTTGATCTGGACCGACCATTGTGTTCCGGAAAATTCCGGCCCGAGAACGATCGTTTCGCCAAGCTCAAGCGCGAGGAGCGCGCGATCAAACAGCTTTTGTGCCTTACTTTTGCCACTCATTTTTACCTCTTTACCTCTTTGCATCGGGCTCGTTATTGAGCCAGTCTATCTTGCATTTATTATATACCACATTTGTTCAAAAACTTCAAGGCCAGAAGTATCGCGGAGTGATCACTTCCAGTTTGTAAGACATTGTCTTACAAACTGGAAAATGCAACAAAGCTACTCCGCTAGCCGGGCGGCTCTATTAAACTATTGACATTTTTACCGACAATTGCTAATCTCAGGTTCAGAACTTCAAACCAGGAGCGGAAAAATGAAGAAGACGATCCACGAAGCACAGGCTTTTTTCGCAGAAATTGAGAATGTTTTCTCAGATTTTGCGCTTATCCTTGCGCAACACAAAAATGAGCGATCAACGAATCCAGTCTTCATCTTCCCCGGCAATGGTGAGCACAACCGTATTGGAACTGCCCTTTACGAGCTCTGCGAGCCGGGAGGCCAAGTGTTTATTGCTGGCGACGATCCAGCCAAATCAGGAATTCTGCTCAAGCGTGATTCCGACTTGATGGTACCCCCGTTCTTCTTAAACAAAGACCTGATGCGTCGTTCGCACCATACATTCCAAGGTGCTGCGCAAAATACACGCGAGCAGGCGGCGTGGGCAGCACGGCACATAAAGCGCGAACATACTCATAACCGTTACACGATAAACTGGATCCCGCGCCTCGCTACCTCGTACTATCATCTCCCGCGCGCGTATATGACGCTGGTTGCGGAATTACTCCGCATTTATCCAGATCGTGACAATCCGCCGCCGCGCATTATGCCAGCCACGACGTCTCATAATCCGCACGAGCTCGTTCCTGCAGCTTTGAAACCTGCAAACACAATGATCGGCGGCGAGATTGAACGCATTATCGAATATCGCGAGCGCGGCCACGTTGCAACGCACGACCAACTGATGGATTATCTGCGGCGCGCTATTACTAACGGAGTCCGATAACTCAAACGGGTTATCGGTTTTTTATTTCAAGCGCAGCTCAATCGCTGTTAATTTTTCTTCTGCTTCTCGCAACTTGTCCTGTTCTTTTTCAACAACAGCCGCTGGCGCACGCCCCAAAAATTCTTCGTTCGATAATTTTGCACGCAACGCTTCAATATATATACCGATTTGTTCGCGCTCACCCTCAAGCTTTCCACGATCATCCATGCTGTCGGCGCGCGCCTCAGGCTTTGGAATTGTAATCGTTCCCTCTTCTATAACTGTCGCAAGCTGACCATCGGGCGCGCTATTCGCAAATAAAATAGTGCAGCGCGCGAGTTTTTCAATAATTGGCTGCTCAATCGCAAGCACTTCAACGAACTTTGAAACAATTGTCACCGCAACAATTTCTTTTGGTTCAATTTTGAAGTCTGCTCGCAACGCACGAATCGCTGTAACAACTCGCTGCATCCGCGCAATGTGCATTTCTGCTTCCGGATATCGCGCCATCGTCCCATATTCAGGCCATGGCGCGATCATGAGAAAATCCGTCGTGTCTTTTGCATATGCAGATTGCCAAATTGTTTCTGTTACAAATGGCATGTATGGATGCCACAATTTCAAAAGATTCTGCAACAGATAATTAAGCACAACATGCTTGCCGCCCTCAACTTTCGCGCACTCAAGATACCAATCCGCGAGATCATTCCACGTAAAGTCGCGGAGTAACTCGCCCGCGCGCGAAAATTCAAACGCCTCAAGCGCTGTTGAAAATTCTTCTGCGATAGTTGCAAACCGTGACAAAATCCACTTGTCGAGAACAGTCAGTGGCTGCTCATCGATAGATTCATGCGCCACATATTTTGATTCAGTGCCCGCATCTTCCTGCGACAAAATAAATCGGGAGATATTCCAAAGTTTGTTCGTAAAATTACGAAAGCCTCCAATTTTTTCTTCCGACATTTTAAGATCATTCCCTGGTGCTTGACCGAGGAGCAGCGCAAGACGAACCGCGTCGGTTCCGTATTTTGGAATTACGTCGAGCGGATCAATTCCATTTCCAAGTGATTTCGACATTTTTCGTCCTTGCTCATCGCGTACCAATCCATGCAAGTAAACCGTCTTGAATGGAATTTCGCCGAGCGTATACGTCGTGAGCAAAATCATGCGTGACACCCAGTTCGGCAAAATATCATATCCCGTTTCAAGAACATCCATTGGGTGGTACACGTTAAGATCACCGCTTTGAGAACCGCTCGCATCAAACTCGCGCACCATCGTGCCGCAATTTCCCGGATAGTCGTCTTCGCCGTCAGGCTGGTCCGTTCCATATTTATGCGCAATACCCATGACGCCGCCATGTGTTACAACAATAACGGTTCGCCCCTGATATTCCTTCAAAATATCTGCCATGAATTCATTAGAGCGCTCTTTGATAGACATGTATGGCTCAATACCATCAGTAGTCGTGTTAAACCAATTGCTCAAATCGCCGCGCGCTGCAATAAATTTCGTGATCGATTTTCCTTCGAGCGTTCCGGCCCCAACCTCGCGAATTCGATCATCAAATCGAACATCGATCCCTAATTTTTTCGCTAAAATTTCCGCGGTTTCTTTTGCGCGCTCAACTGGTGACGCAATAATTATCGCGGCGTCTTCCGCAGCAAGCAGTGATGCGCACTTTTCGGCCTGAATCTTACCAACATCTGTCAACGAATTTTTCGCATCGATATTTTTTGTTTCCATCATGCCAGTCACATTGCTCGAAGCCTCGCCATGTCGAACAAAAATCACACGCGTGTACGGCCAACCAAGTGTTGAAAATGTCCATGTCCCGGATGAAAACCATGTATCGAGCACATCAGGATCTTGCTCAACTGCACCACTACAGTGTGGACAAAATTCAACATCATCAACAGAACAAATCGGCGCCGCGCACTCCGTCATTTTTTTATCGACGCAATACCAAACAGGAATACGGTGTCCGTACCAAATGTGGCGCGAAATACACCAGTCCAATAAATTATCTACCCAATGCATGTACGTTTTTTCGAAGCGCTCCGGAATCATTTTTATTTGCTCGGTTTCAACAACATACCGCATCACTTCTTTCAAACTTACCGCGCTTCCCGCCGCAATTCCTACAACTGGACGACGTGGCGAATGTTTGAATGAAAACTTTTTATTCACGTCAACAAACCACTGCAATTTTGGAAGTGGAATAATTTCCGTACCGCAGCGTGAACATACTGGCGCATTTTGCTCGGTGTCTTCTTCTTTTTCGATTAACCCTTCCGCGCGCAACCATGCGACAACTTTTTCGCGCGCTTTCAAATACGACAATCCGACATATGCCGTGCCTGCTGCCGCAAGCATGTGCGTGTCCTCTCCAATAACCTGCACAAGCGGCACATTATTTTGAAGCGCCATCATGTAATCAATCATGCTGTGCGCTGGGGTTACGCCAAGCGCGCCTGTTCCAAAATCTTTTTCAACCGTGTGATCCGCAATCACGCGAATATTCAAAACGACGCCACCCTCGCCGCCAAACGAAACCTGGAATGTTTTTCCAACGAGCGCTGCATATCGTTCATCGCTCGGATGAACCGCAACAGCGGTATCGCCAAATTTTGTTTCTGGCTGCGTCGTTGCAATCGTAATTGGAAAATCATGGCTGTACTTAAAATAATATAATTTCGCAACACGTGCTTTTGTTTCGAGCTCGTCGTCGGACAATGTTGAGGCGCAGCGAGGACACCAATTAATAACACGATCGCCACGATAAATTACACGGTCATCAAACATTTTTTTAAACATGACGCGTACAGCGAGAGAGCGCGGCGCGTCAAGGGTGAATGCTTCGCGCGACCAATCAAGTGACGCGCCCATTTTTCGAAATTGTAATTTGATGCGGTCGCGTTTTGATTCAACAAAATCCTCGATGCGGCGCACGAGCTCAGCGCGGCCGAGATCATGACGCGTTTTCCCTTCTTCTTTTAAAATCATTTTCTCAACAACATTCGTCGTCGCAATCGCCGCATGATCCGTGCCCGGAATCCACAAAGCGCGCTTACCATTCATGCGTTTATATCGAATGAGCGCATCTTCGATCGCGAGCATAACAGAGTGCCCGATATGCAGCGTCGCTGTCGCATTTGGTGGCGGAACAATAATTGTATATGGTTCGCGATTCTGAAAATCCGGCAAATTTTCCGGAATAAACATGCCACTTTCTTCCCAGCGCGCATAGACTGAATCTTCGTGCTGCGTTGGATCGTATGCTTTTGGAATCTCGCTCATAGAGGTGCCCGTTAGGTATGTGCATCTTAGCTAAAAACCGCGCGCGCCGCAAGATTACCGTTAAAATAAAAAAGACGCCCGCTTGCAAACAACTTTCACAGTGAAGTTAGCAAGCGGGCGTTCTGCGCAGCAATCGAGCGATTACTGGGTTTTCATTTTGCGGCTTCGCTCTCGTAGTGCCGCGACATCAATGTGCACACGGCCGTAGATATTCGCTTCCGCATCGGAGAGTGCGCTCGGCGCGTCGTACCGCCCGGTTTTTTTCCATAGGTGCGTGATCGCCGGATTGGTTGAGAGATCACTCATTCGAAAATACAGGAGGTAAAATCGATTCTGCTTATCCGGCACCGGAACCAACCCACGAACTACTTTGTTCATCGGCGTTCCATAACCGTATGTTGGAAAACTCTGGTAGCCATGGACAAGTCCGCTCGGAATTGTACATGCTGGATCGAGGTATGATGGCGCGCTCGCACGACGCATGTACACGTGGAGCCGAACCGCCTCGCGATTTTTAATCGCCCAGTCGCGACTTACCACGATTACATGGTCCGTTTGTACCGCCACCTTGTCATTGCCGCCTCTGGTATGCTTCTTCGCTTCTGCCTCCGAGGCAACAGCGCCAAAAGATGCCTGAAGTAACAATGCGCACACAATAACTCTTTTCATTCCGTATCCTCTCTTGTGACTCGAATGGACGTTACTGCCCATCTCTTTGCGAAGATATCACGAAATTTGCTCATTGTCAAGCTCTCTTTTGTCAATCATGTTGTTAACAAAACCACCCTTGACGCGCTGGGCCCAAACCGGTACTATAGCCTATCGATTAGAAACCAGGCTTGGGGGATTTTCCGACTGACATGCCGCTCACGACTTCTGAACAATTTTTTGAGACTTTGGGACGCGCCCGCAGCGTACTCGTGGTTTGCCCTGCGCGTCCGTCAATCGACGCGCTTGTTTCTGGCGCCGCACTTGCCGAGTTTTTAAAGCAGTCTGGCAAACACGCTGATGTGGTTAGTGATGGTTTTACACCGAGCGCAATGCTCAAATTTTTGCCAGAGATAAAACTCATCGCTCCTGAACTCGGGCAGCTCCATCAATTTATCGTTCGTGTTTCTGCTGGTGAGGCTGGTATCGAGCGCGTGTACAGTGAAACCGAAGAGGGCGGCAGCGTCGCGTTTTATATCACACCAAAGAGCGGTGTTTTGTCAGACCGCAGTGTAACAACTGAATCGAGCGCCTTCCGCTATGACATGATCATTGCGGTTGATGCACAAAATCTCGAAGCACTTGGATCCGTATACTCAAAAAACGCAGCACTGTTTAGTGCTGCTCCAATTATTACTATTGGATATGCGCCAGAGAGCGAATTTTTTGGACAAATTAATGTTATCGAGCTTACCTGTACGAGCGTTGCCGAAGTCGTGCATACACTTCTCACTTCGCATGTCGGGGCCGAAATTAAACCAGGTGTCGCGCAGTTATTGTTGACTGGTATGATTTCAGCAACACAAAGTTTTAAAACTGCACGCGTCAATGCGCGTACGCTGCAGACCGCGAGCTCGCTGATCGCGCTCGGTGCGGATCGCGAAATCATCGTGCATCATTTATACCGCCAGCGCACTGTTGCGACATTAAAGTTGTGGGGCGCGGCACTTATGCAACTGCAGGCAGATGCACAACAACCCTTATTATGGAGCATGCTTTCGCGGGAGGATTTCGCACGCACTGGCGCAAGCGAATCTGATCTCGGCGACCTCATCAACGAATTGATTTATACCGCTCCACACGCAAAAGTTTTTGCACTCGTTTATGAACGCCCTGAAAATCCTGCACAAGTTTGCGTAATTGTCGACGCTCAGAAACCGTATTTTGCAGATGCGCTTACGAGTGGTTTTGTCGCAACTCGCGTCGCGGGAAATCGTTCGCTATTTTGTTTCGACCATCTTTCGCTTGCGGAAGCACAGCAAAAAGTTTTGAATGTGCTGCGTGCAAAAATGCGCTTGTAAGACAGTGTCTTGCAATTAAAAAACACCCGAGATGGGTGTTTTTTATATGGGCCCGGATGGATTTGAACCGTCGATCCCGGCGTTATAAGCACCGTGCTTTAACCAACTAAGCTACGGGCCCAAATGAATGGCTCGCGCAGCTTACCACCGGTTTAAACTTTTTTCAACTGATGAGTCCTGCACGACGTAAAAAGTACGGAATACTATACATCGGCGCAGCAATTGAAATTTTTCTCTGTTGCCCAAAAAATGTTTCAACCTCTGCGAGCGGTATAAAAATCAATTCGATATCTTCTGCATTTTCATGCGTGGTCTCTGCAACCTTCTCGCAATCAGTTGCCAAATAAATTTGATAATCCTCATTCATCAGCCCTGAATTATTTGCAACACGTGCAACTGGAATTATTTTTTGTGCGCGGTACCCTGTTTCCTCCAATAATTCACGCCGCGCAACGGCGCGCGGAGACTCGCCTATTTTATCCATGAGTCCGGCCGGTGACTCAATCACATACCCGTTTCTTGGAATACGAAAATGTTTGAGAAAAATTACATCGCCGGTTTTCGTTACGGGAATAATTATTACCACAACACCCTTTGCCTTGCGCTCAACAATTTCCCATGTACCCCGTTTGCCATTGATGCCAATAAATTCTCGTGTGATAATCCGATTGTATTTTCCTTTCCACGCCAGGCGATCGCCGAAAATTTTTATTTTTGTTTTTGTTTTCATGTTCCGTGATCCTAGTGTGTGCGCGCGTAAAAAAGAATCAAGTGATTAAGCGAGATAATTCCAGCATCCCCAAGCATGAGCGTGATGCATGCGCACAAAATAATAAAATCTAATTCCCAACCACCGTCGCCAGAAAAAGTTTTTTTCCACATTGATACCTTCATGTAAATTGCGCCGAGCATAATAATTGCAAGTCCTGCTGCTGCAAATTGTGTTAAAACACCAAACAAAACTGCGAGTCCGCCCAGTAATTCTGCAACCGACAAAAATTTCATGAGGCTGAGCATTCCTGATGACATTTGAGCAGATGGCTGCATCTTCCACATTTTAAATTTGGTTGACGCATGATACAAAAAGATAATACCGACACCAAGACGCAGTACCAAAAGTATAAGGCTGATATGCATACAGATTCAAAATAGTTATATGGTTATCCTAACAAACCCACGCAGAAAATACAAATAATTCAGCTTAAATTAGACAATTCAGCCAGTTTTGTTACAATACCCTTATATGAAAACAGGCCTGCGCCTTCCCTGGCTCAAACCACTCATGAAAAAATTCCCGCAGGCGGAAGTTTTTTTGGTTGGCGGAATGGTCCGTGATATTTTGCTGCATCGCGAAAGCAAGGATATCGATCTTGTTGTGCGCGGCGTCCGACTTGAGCCGCTGATTGCATTTTTAAAAACCCACGGCAAAGTTGATGTTGTTGGAAAAATTTTTGGCGTAATAAAATTTGCATACAAAAATCAGCCTTCAATAGATATTGCACTTCCCCGAACGGAAGCCTCTGGAAATTCTGGTGCGTATCGCGATGTTATTGTTCACTTTCAACACGACATGCCGCTAGAAGCAGATTTGTCACGTCGCGATTTTACTATTAACGCGATGGCGGTAAACATTGCGAGCGGTGCTGTCACAGATCCGTTTGGCGGTCGTACGGATTTAAAAAACAAAATTATTCGCGCTGTTGGAAAACCAGAGGTGCGATTTCAAGAAGATTACACACGACTTCTTCGCGCACTTCGTTTTGCGTGTCAACTCGGATTCGATATTGAACCGACGACTGCGCGCTCGATAAAAAAACTCCTCACACACATCAATGAAACGGATGAAAATAATGCGCGCAAAGTTCCGCACGAGCTTGTTGGCCGTGAATTTGTAAAATCATTAGTCGCAAATCCGACTCGATTTCTTGATCTCTGGGATTCTTTTGGTGCATTCAAACATGTTGCGCCAGAACTTCTCAAAATGCATAAATGTCCGCAGCCGAAAAATTTCCATTCTGAGGGAGATGTTTGGGCACATACACGACTCGCACTCGAACATCTGCATGGAAAATCCTATCGCGCGTTTGCAAAAAAACTTCCTAAAATTTATAAGGCGCCGCTCGTGGCTTCAGCAACACAATACGTTGCAACACTCCTCCACGACATTGCAAAACCTCTCACGATTCAAACACCAAAAAAAGATGGTGTTGATCGGATACGTTTTACAGGTCACGATGTTCAAGGCGCTGTCGTTGCGCGAGTGATGTGCGAGCGACTCAAAGTTTCTTCTGTCGAAGGCCACAATGTTGATATGGATTTGGTCGCATGGCTTATTGAGCGACATTTGCTTGCGGTTCAAGCCGATGTTTTATCAATGAAAGAAACGACGATTGAAAAATATTTTTTGCGCGACATTTCAAAAGGACGTGAATTGCTCACCATGTTATTTGCTGATGGCTCTGGAACGGTTCCGTCAGATAAAAAAAATTCTGAAAAACATGTTGATGCGGTTCTTAAACGTGTTCGCCGCCTTATTAAAACTCGTGGCGCAACCGAATCGCTTATTCCACCACTTGTTTCTGGAACCGATATCATGATCGCGCTCAAATTAAAACCAGGGCCTGAAATTGGACTTCTGCTTTCGCTCGCGCGTGAAGCGCAGCTTTCTGGACGTGTAAAAAATAAACCACAAACACTCGCGTTTCTCAAAAAAGCGAGTGGATTATAAATGCTGCTTCAACATACGCTCAAAAGTAAAAACTATTACTTCTCAGGGAGAGATAAACAATACATCTTTCTCCGTCACATCAGCATTCCAAAAATCTTCCGCTCCCCAAATCAAATGGGTCGCAGAAGAATTTTGGAATGCTTATATACCAAACTAAGTGTGTTCAGTGATACACTGATTCCATGCTTCCTAATCCATTCGACAGAAAACTCACAGAGTTTAAAGACACAGACCCTCTTAAGAACAGAGAGATTGTTAGGGAACTCCTCGGAGAAGGGGGAGTACATAAATATAGAAAGATTTTAGGAGAAAACTCAGACGCTCCCAGTAGAGGACAAAAAGATATTTCTAAAGAAGAGCTTCTCACTTTGGCAGAAGAGGCTCGTTCTAAAATAGACTCGCTTTCACGAGACGTTGCTCGGCCAATTATAGAGAAACTCATCGAGAAAGGATATGCTTCTCAAATAAAATCTCTCCAAGAAATAAACTTCCTCGAAACCAAGGACGGAAAACTTGGTCTCACTGCAATCGATAATAATTTTTATGAAGTCCCAAGTGCAGAGGCAATCAAAAATCACTTCCTCTCAATTCCAAATATACGGCAAAAAATCGAACAAGGATTTACTCGGCTTCTTATTGTTCCGTTTGGATCCTCATTGGATTTAATTCGAAAAAAAACATCCGATTTAATAATCGCACACGACTTAAAAGGCGGTCTCAAAAATCGCGCAGGCCGCAAACTCGAAATCAGCAAGCTCGGTGCAGTAAGCCCGCATGGTGAATGGGATGAAGGAGCTGTGAGTTCGTCATTGCTTATATATCTTCCCCCAACATTTCAGGAATCAGGGTTTGAAGACTTGATTATTGGAACAACAAAATTAGATTTGCTTGATTATACAAAATCGTCTCCCCCTTTTCCGGGATATCATATCTGTCTTATTCAAGAAGATCCTACCATCCCTAATATTAACGAAGGAGTTACCAAAGGCGGTCGACCCGAGTTAGAAGTTGGAAAATCACCAAATGCTTACCTAAAAGAAATAACAACAAACCCGATCTACAAAGGCGAACACGGGCTCTCGCCAGAAGACTGGCTCACGCTTTTTGCCACTAATCTCAATCAAAAAAATGAAGCCATGGGAGACTACCCCGCAAACTATTTGATTGGCGCATACTTTATATATGCTAGTATGGTTCCGATGGCTGTATTAACGCTAGATGGTGTACAACTAACTCAAGTCGAGCCTTCCGGGAGAGAATCGTACGATAGCTGCTCAGGCGTCATAACCGCAGTAACTTAGAACCGTGTCTCCCTAAAAAAATAAAACCCTACTCGCATCGAAATGCTTTCGGGTTTTGCAATCGCTGTACAATACGGACAGCTTTATTTACGTTCTACTCATCAGCGCTCAAAACATCCGCTCGAGCAGGCCCTCTGCAACGTTTTTGCGAAAGGACTTGATGCCGAGTGAGCGCCGATGGCGCGCAATGGTTGAGGTCGAGACGCCCGCATGGTCTGCGATGAGCGCATCCGACATGTTTCCAAGAAATTGCGCAACGATCTCTTTCCATTCAAGCACTTCGACGTGCGGATACGTCAGGCCTTCGCGCGCATATGCGGCTGCGAGCGTTCCAAAATGGATTTTCACAGAATGAAACACGTCGCGATAATCCCGCTTGAACAGCTCTGGCGTCAACTTGTCCAAGCCGCCGTGCGGCAGTCGCTCGAGCGTTTGATTCGGACAGTACATTGGAATCTCAATCGTCGCCGAATTGCGAGACTGATTCTTGATATATGCGCGGGGCCGTGCACCGCACTTCGGACACGTTGTCCGAATATCGGTGCGGTCTATTGTGAATCCTTTCATGATCTCGTCGCGCGTCAGATAGTGGCCACATCCGCTGCACACAGTGTGCTCCGTGTATTTTGAATCGCTGAACGCTTCCGCCAAATCCCAGCTCGCATTTCGAAGCAGCTGCCCGAGCTTCTGCGACTGATCTAATCGCTGCTCTTGCGTCAGCCGCTGTTTCTGCTCAAGCTGCTGGTACTGATAATGACCCAAACTCAAACCCTGTCTCATTCCCAACATTGCTTAACTCCTCATATCCCCGTGTAGTTGTGTGAGTGGGGACTTAAGATAGTACCACAGAAACACTTTCTTGTCAAAGCTCGACCCGCGTAACCGCGCGAGTTCCAAAAACAGGAAGTTGACCACTTGAATGTATACTCAAAACAAAAATCCGCGGGACGTTACCGCGGATTTCTTTCTACCAAACACCAATTTATTTTGCCGTCGCTTTTACAACACGCTTTTCTTTGAGTTTCTTGTTCGATGTCTTCATGAACGAGATATCAGCACGCGCAACCTTATACGAGCGAACAACTTCGATTTTCTTGATCGTTGGAGATGCGAGAGGAAAAATCTTCTCAACACCGACAGTCCCTGACTTTTTGTAAACCTGAATTGTTGCGCCAATCTCCTTGCGGTGACTGCGTTTCAATACCAAACCTTCGAACACCTGAACGCGTTCCTTGATTTCACCCTTTGGGGTGGTTTCTTTAATTACCTGGTGAACACGGACTAAAACGCCCGCGCGAATATCTTCGTAGAGTTCCATAGTGGGCACAGTGTAACAAATGGGCCGTCAGGTGTCAAGCCTTTAAAACGACGGTCCGTCCGCGCATCTGCCGTGGGTACATATGCCCTTTAATAAGCTGCGCAACAGCCTGAATCGCCTCCTGTCTATGACCTTGGCGATTGATGACGAGGTGGTTGGCCCAATTTTTCTGGGCAAGCTCGCGTCGAGCCGTTTGCATACGGCGCTCAATCTGCTCCAGCGTCTCATTGGACCGTCTCCGTGAAATTCGCGCGCGCAAAGCATCAAGTGTGTCTGCTTCAATAAAAATTGTAACGGCTCGACGAAGTTTTTTCTTCAAAATTTTAGCGCCCTGAATATCAATGATAAACAACGCGGAAATTCCTTGTGCCTGTAATTCATTAAGGTCGGCCCAGGCACTGCCATACGAATCTCCGTGCACAGTTGCATGCTCAATAAAATCGCCGCGTTGAATTTTTTGTGTGAATTCAGTGGGAGATACAAAATGATAATCAACATTATTAACTTCGTTCGGTCGCGGCGTACGAGTTGTATACGTTACAATCTTTTTGAGGCGTTTGAACCGTCGAAGAAGCGCGTGGCCGATAACTGTTTTTCCGACGCCTGACGGACCCATCACAATAAAGATCTGCGCGTTGTTCATACCGACTTAAAATTTTTGAGATAATTTTTAAGATCCTCTGGAAGCGGCGATGTGAAATCCTGGCGCGCGCCGGACAAATCTGTAAACCCGAGTTTTGTTGAATGCAAACAGAGGCGCGGTGGAGCAACAAAAGATTTTCCTGGTTTTGTCGGACCAAACTTTTGAACTGGATATAAAGAATCCCCCACCAATGGATGTTGAAGCGCAAACATGTGCACACGAATTTGATGTGTGCGGCCTGTGTGAATCACAATGCGCAAGAGCGTTACTGTCGTAAATTTCTTTTCAACAAAATATTCTGTGCGCGCCTCATTCGCTTCCTCAAATCCAATACTGTGTGCGGCCATGCGCCCACCTTGGCTCGTTCGACTAATCGGCAAATTAATTTCGCCGAATTCACGATTCATTTTTCCGTATACAATCGCAAAATATTCTTTATCAATTGTGTGTTCTTGAAATTGTGTTTTGAGATGTTCAAACATCGCTTGTGTGCGCGCAACAACCATGAGACCGCTCGCCTCGCGATCCAAACGATGTACGATGCCTGGACGAATTTCGCGATCATCACCAACTTTTTTTACTTCAGGATATTTTTTGAGAAGCCAATCAACGAGTGTTTTTTCGTCTGGTGACGATTCGGCTTTATGAACGAGCAGCCCTGCCGGCTTTTCGAGCACGACAAAATCTGCGTGCTCTGCGATTATGACCGGTGTAAGGCTCTTTGTAATCATAAAATTGCTTTTAAATTCTGGCCCGTCAGACTCGCCTTAACTTTTGCCACGTCTTTTGGTGTTCCTTCAGCTACAATTGCACCACCGTGTTTGCCACCACCAGGACCCAAATCAATAACCCAGTCAGCGCATTTAATTACATCCAAATTATGTTCAATAACAAGCAGCGAATTTCCTTTATCAACGAGCTGCTGAAGCACATCAAGCAATCGTTTAATATCCTCAAAGTGAAGACCCGTTGTTGGTTCGTCAAGAATATACAATGTTTTTCCCGTCGCACGGCGCGAAAGCTCTGTCGCAAGTTTAACGCGCTGTGCTTCACCACCAGACAAAGTTGTCGCTGGCTGGCCAAGCTGCAAGTAACCAAGACCTACGTCATATAAAATTTGCAACTTGTCTGAGATTGCAGGAATATCGTGGAAGAATTGACGCGCCTCATCGATCGTCATCGCAAGCACATCTGCGATATGTTTTCCGCGATAATGAATTTCAAGCGCTTCACGATTATACCGTTTGCCCTGACACTCGTCACATTCAACATACACATCCGCTAAAAATTGCATTGGAATTCGAACGTATCCTTCGCCTGAACATGCTTCGCACCGACCACCACCTTTAACATTAAACGAAAACTTACCCGCGTCGTATCCGCGCATTTTTGCTTCTGGTTGTTCGGTATACAAATCACGAATCGCTGTAAACACACTTGTGTACGTTGCAGGATTGCTCCGCGGCGTTCGACCGATTGGCGACTGATCAATCGTAATTACTTTGTCGATGTTGTCGAGTCCGGTAATTGTTTTGTGCGGTCCTGGCTCGTCTTTCGCGCGATAAAAATGTTTTGCGAGCGCTTTACCAAGAATGTCGATGATGAGTGTTGATTTACCCGAACCTGAAACTCCCGTAACACCCACAAACTTGCCGAGTGGAATTGCCGCGTCGATGTTGCGCCAAT
>CALRDW010000020.1 GCA_943355025.1 Candidatus Magasanikiibacteriota bacterium
GGAGTACGCGCTCCGGAGAAATCGAGCTGCTTATTTAAGATGCTCCTTGGTGCTTCACACAGTGAAATACCAGCATTGAGTAGTGAGAATAAAAGCAATTATAATTCCCACCCTTTCGTTAAATAAAAATACTGCGGACGTCCGCAGTATTTTGTTTACGCTGAGCTAATGATTATGCAAGATGATCCGCACGGTCTTTGCGGATGAGTCTCCAGTGATAGCTGAAGAGGGGAATTGCGACGATGAGAAGTGAAATGTTGCGCACAAGATCTTGTTGTTTCTGCGAGATACGCTGATCCTCTTGCATTTTTTTATCCTGCGCCTCTTGCTTTGCCTGATCTTCAGGCGAGGGACAAATCTTTACATTGTTTTTGTCGTACGAGCAGTATCCATCAATGGACTTTGGTGCGTAGTAGTTAATTTGGTCCGCTTTCGTAAACACCCATGTTTTGAGTGCAATATTGACCAAGTCGCTGACAGAAAACGCAATCATGAATAATGCGATTGCTGCAACAACGTACAAATAAATATTGCGGATGATGAAGCCACGGGCTTTCTGCGCTGGATGGGATCCGGGTGCTTGGTCTGACATATTGGATGGTTTTATTAGTTTATGAATTTATTGCTCTGATAAGTATATAACAAAAAACCCCCAAGCGGGGGAATTTTGAGAGCCAATCTTTTAGATTACGTCAACACCCATTTGGCGGGCAGTGCCGGCAATCATGCTGGCAGCCGCTTCAACACTCGTTGTGTTGAGGTCGGGCATTTTGCGCTGACCAATCTCACGAGCCTGGGCGCGAGTGATTTTGCCCACTTTGTCGCCCGGAGCCTTCTTCGAACCGCTCTTGATACCTGCAGCCTTCTTAATAAGGTCAGATGCTGGAGGGGTCTTGAGGATGAACGTGAAGGTGCGATCTTCAAACACGGTGATTTCGCACGGTGCTGTTTCGCCGCGACGATCTGCGGTTGCAGCATTGAATTTCGTAACGAATTCTTGGATATTCAAACCATGCTGACCAAGTGCTGGGCCAACTGGTGGCGCTGGAGTAGCTCCTCCGCCGGGAATCTGCAATTTGATGACTGTCTTTATCTTCTTTGCCATAGTGCGCAGGATTATACTTTCTTTATCTGCAAAAAGTCAAGCTCGACTGGGGTTTCACGGCCAAACATGCTAACCAAGACCTTAATCTTGCCTCGGGCATCGTCGATTTCATCGACCTTACCCTCCATATTTTTGAACGGTCCGTCCACGATTTTAACGGGTGATCCTGGGGTAACATCGATCTGGTATTTCGGCTCTTCAACACCCATTCGCTTCTGAAGTGACTTCATCTCAGTGTCGGAGATTGGCGTTGGCGTTGTACCTGAGCCAACAAAGCCTGTTACGTTTGGTGTATTGCGAACAACATACCACGAATCATCCATTACGTTCATTTCAACGAATACATAGCCAGGGAAGATCTTTTCAATGACTGTGTGGCGTTTACCATTTTTGATCTTGATCTTTTTTTCGGTTGGAACGAGTACTCCGAAGATTTTATCTTGCATGCTCATGGTTTCAATGCGGTGGCGCAGGTTGCGCGCTACATTGTCCTCATAGCCAGAGTAGGTGTGGATCACGTACCAGCGGCGACCGAGTTCTTGTGTTTGTTTTGGCATACTTACTTAATGAGCTTGGCGATGACAAAGTTGAATAGAAGGTCAAGCACCCAGAAAAACGCACCAACAGCGACGCACACACCTACGACAACCGCGGTTGAATTGAGCGTTTCTTGTCTGGTTGGCCAAACTACTTTGCGGAGCTCCTCGTTTGCTCCTTTGAGATATTCGGTGATTTGCTTGGCGACTGACATAGTTTATCTAAAAAATGGCCCCGTGGGGCTCAAGTTATGAGAATACTATACGAGAAGCGGTTTGCGTTGTCAAGGGATTGACAAAAAGAGGTTTTTGGTGGAGAATGGCGGCAGATATGCGTCCAACACGCATTGGGGGAACTAGTATGAGTGACCGTGTTGATAAGTTAATTGCAATTAGTGTTATGGTTATCGTTGTGGTAGGCGCCTGTGTTTTCGGTCTGAGCACCAAGAAAAACAACGATTTAGTAGAGCAGCTCTGTGGCAAACACGAAACGAAACGCATCGACAATATTGAGCGCATCTTTTCTCGGAGGCGTGGTGAGTACAGCTTTTTTGTAAGCCTCAGTACTCCTTACGGAGAGGATGGGGAAGTTTATGAATATACTGTTTATTCTCCACGCATTTTGATCTTTAAAGACGGTCCTGCGCTTTCGTGGGCCGAGATACCAGTGCATCCAGACTGTGCGATAAGTCCAACAAACCCACGCGACGGGATGCATGCAGTTCTGCATATTCGTAATTTGCGTATTATTTCAACGAGCGAGATGCCGGTAAATCCGAAGGATGATCATTAGTCTCGTTGATCAAAATCAGGTTGTCGCGCGAGTAGCACCACAACTGATGCTTGCACCCCAACAACGGTTTGCTAAATAATTCTACGCAGAATTATCAGGCAGCCGTTTTTTATTTATGCGGCAGGGTGGAATGGGCCAAGATTTTTGAGACGAGCAGACTGCGTTGATGAAAAAACAGCTTCTTCTTCAAGCGAATCAACGACCTCATCAATTTTTTTATCCTCCGCGAGAATCATCGGCTTAACACCAAGCGTAATCACCTTGTCGTCAACCCATGATTTAAATCGATATTCAACGCCGGCCAAACCCAGTCGCAAGTCTTCTTTTGTTGGAAAATTTTTGAGCTGTTCAGCGAGAGCATCTTTGGTTACAAAATTTTTGAGTTGCTCCGCGAGCTCGTCTTTTGTTGCAAAGGCTTTAAGTTGTTCAGCTAGCTCTTCTTTCGTAACTGTTATATTCGCAACATATGCAATCGACTCCGAAAGATCTTTGATCGATTCCGTTGTTTGCAAAGCAAATTCGTTGAGATTTGTAAGAGATGTTGTGACGAACGCCTCAAATGCTGTCGTGTGTTGTACGAATGAAGACATGCGACCATCAAGCGAAGACATGCGACCATCAAGCGAAGACACGTACCCCTCAAGTTTTGTCATGTGAGATATCATGTACTCTTCGAACGGTGTTGTCGGCTGTGGCGCGGTGCGAGCGGTTGCCTTTGAAAATCCCTCCATAGGAGTTTCGAAAATAAAAGAATTATAATCGGAGTATATCAGAAGAAGCGTGTTCGTCAAGATGATTTTTGCGGCTGTTTTTGTTATTTCGGTGTGGTATACTACTGGCTACATTATTTTAATGTATGGGCGAGAATATATTCGAGCGAAGTACGACACAGCCAAAAGCAGAGCGCGGTTATGTTACTACTCCGCGTCCTGAAACAGAGCTCGTTGAATTGCCTGAGATTTTTAATAAGCAACTTTTGGAGGGACCTGATTCGCCACTTGCAAAGGCGCTTACTTTTTTACAGCGCTACGGTTTTTCGGCGGAGCAATCGGAGGCGTATGCCGCGGCTGTGCATCGGTTCATGGAGCGGCCCTCAGTTATGGGCAGCTCTTCAGACGGAACTAATTTTTTTCCAGATACCTTTTTTTTCAGACCAATAATGTTTTTTTATAAAAATAAACGGTACAATTATTTGGGTGCACAACCAGTAACGCTGCCAGACGTACTTGCGAAAACAGGGTTTAAACCACGACTTGGTGCTCAGGCTCAAAAAAGCGACACATCACCAAAAATGAACGGTAAGGATTGGGCTTCACGATTTGATTTTGTAAAACCTCTTAATAAATATACCAACAGCACTCGAGTGTTTGATCCGCAAGAAAAATTGTTAGTGCAGATCAATCGGTTTATGTACGCATTGCATGAGCCGCTCCACATCATGCAGGAGATCTCGCTCGGAGATCAGCTCGAAGGGATTAAGCATCGACATCATGCAGAGACTATTTTTAATCCAGAAAAAGAACGTGCATTTTATGCTGTGCCCCTCAAGTTCGATACGGTTCCGCTCGTTGTTGATCCCGGTGCTTCGCTCAAAGATCATTTGCTCACTGCAGAGGATATTTATCATGTAAGCCCATGGGATAAAGTTGGGCAAAATTGGACAGTGCTTCAAAATGAACACGTCATGGATGTTCTTGCCGACCACGCGGTGCGCGACACGCTTCGATCGAATAAAGTTTTTTTGCTGTGGCTCCACAATACATTTGCAGCAACATGGAGTGCGTATACGTGGATATTAAAGGATATTATGGATCCAGAAGGCGGCCACGAGTTTAATTCGGATGAACTTGAGAAATATGAATATATTTTGTCTCAACTCTCTCGTCCTTATTTTGCAGCTTTTGCATCAACGAACGAGGCCGCCAAGTTTTTTGGTGCTGATGGAACCGGCAATGTTTCATTTTTTGATCCACAGACGTCGCGAACGGCAAGCGCGAGATTGGTTGAGTGCGAGGACATATCAATGTTTGATGTGACAAATAAAATTGAAGAACATCTTGCACTAGAGAATATTGATGACAGCGACGAGCTTCCAATGTATAAGTTTCCAACTGGAGAAAAGTTTTTTTACAAGCAGAATGTTTTACCTGTTTCGCGCGCTGGTGCAGCGCTCGCAGCAGAAATTATTCACGACATTGCAGTTCGTGTAAACGAAGGCAAAGGAAATAAAAAAGTCACGAGTCGTAATGTGGAGCTCTTGTTTCATGACATTGATGAGGCAGCTGGTGCTGGAAAAGAATATGCAAAACGTCTCGCGGGGAGTGTAATTACGCGCGTTGCTGAACTCGCCGGGCGAAGTATTTCTCAAAAAGATATTCAATCTATGTTTGGTATCGGAGAGGCATTATTTGCGAGCTCATTTTCTGAAGATGCTATGGAAAACATGAAGTTGTTTATGGTCCGCAAAGTTTTGATTGAAAAGTTTTTGGATGCAGATTCTGGAAAACAGAATTCGCCAGAGCACGCGTTTCTCGCACCAATGGTTGAGGCGACACTATTTCATTCTGTTATTAATAATCGGAGCATTTTTCAACGAATCATGGGTGTTTTTGATGATAGGAAACACCATTTTCAAGGGGATGATGTTGAGAGTGCCTATACCTGTAGCTGGCAAATTTTGAAACATTCTCGAAGTGTTGGAATTATTGATTTAAATATTGCTGATGCGCCGCCTGCCGAGCGAGAGAAAATCAAAAAAATTTATGCAGAAGCAGGGTTTTCTCAGCCTGACGATAACTGGGGGAACATTGTTGATGATGATCCAAAATTGTATGGCACATATATAGAACAACTCGTTGAAATTCGCAAGCAACAAGTTGAGCGAGAGCAGGCAGCAGTTCGTAACGCGCTCCATGTGCCACTGCAAAATCCTGCGCGCGCAGCTTAGTTTTTACAAGTATTTATTTTGTTCGCGGTAGGCGAGTGCCGCAGACGCGGCGGCGGCAACACCAAAGAGTCCTGCAATAATTATCAACACTTTGACCCAATTAATGTTGGAAGATTCTGATGTTGGTGATTGGGAGGCACTGCTGACTGTTGTTCGTGCTGATGTTGTCGCGGTATTTTTGTCAGCATTGTCGAGGGCGATGTCTGGCTCATGCGGCGCGTTATCAATTGTTATAATAGTGTTGGGCGCTTTAGAATTTTTTGTTGCCGCTGATTTTGGTTCTGATTTTTTTGTCGGTGCTTGCGCAGTAGTTGTTTGAACAACGGGGGTGTTCGATGATTTTGGGGTCGGCGCGGTGATAGTCTGTGGTTTTTGTTGTGTCACAACAACGGGCGGTGGCGCAGTAATTACAACTGGTGGTGGCGGCGTTGGGTCGTCGGGCACAAGTGGGTTGCGGCCAATTTTAACTTCCGTCCCATCATTCATGTTATCGCCATCCGTGTTTGCTTTGTTTGGATCGGTTTTGTATTTAAAAATTTCTTGGAAATCAGTTAATCCGTCGCCGTCCGTGTCTGCATTTGTTGGCGACGTGCCGTATGTCGCCATTTCTTCGTGATCGCCAATCCCATCGTGATCCGTATCATTATCAACAAAAACTTGGCGTGAAACCGGATTCGAAACACTGTCGAGCTCGTTAGCGGATAATTGCCGGGTTGAACCGTCTACATCTATCGCAGTTGCGGCAACAAATTTTGCACCAATAATATGTGTGCCTTCGGTCGGTTGCCACACAACACTCACGCGCCGCGCCTCTTCTTGTAAAACATCCGCGGTTATTCGCGCAAATTCCTGACCATCGTTGTAAAACGCAATCGTCGCGGTTAATTTTTGATACACGTTATTAACAATAACCGTGTATGTTTTAACAGTTGTGTGGGTGAAAATAGGCTCGGTTGAAAATCCAACACCACTCGACGGTGCAAAACCAATCGAGGCAGCGAATACTGAATAGGGGAAAAGTGCGAGCAGTGATACTGCTGCTGCGGAGCGCCAGTGCATATGCGCATAAGTATAGCAAAAAAAGAAGTGGAGTGCATATTGCCGCTTCGGGGATAGTCGTGGTAAACTGCGAACACTATTGATTGATTGTATGGCTAAAGAAGAAAAAGCAAATTCAAATTACTCATCCGCAAACATCCAGGTGCTCGAAGGCCTTGAAGCAGTGCGTCGCCGTCCAGGCATGTACATTGGTTCAACGGGCGCCGCAGGTCTGCACCACCTTGTTGCTGAAATTGTTGATAATTCGATTGACGAGGCAATGGCAGGGTATGCGAAAAATATTCGTATTCGATTGTTGCCCGACGCTATTGTTGAAGTTAAAGATGATGGGCGCGGTATCCCAGTTGATCCACATCCGCAATATAAAATTTCTGCGCTCGAACTCGTTTTGACCAAGTTGCACGCCGGCGGTAAGTTTGGCGGCGGTGGGTATAAAGTTTCTGGTGGTCTTCATGGCGTGGGTGCGTCAGTTGTTAATGCACTCTCCACATGGCTCAAGGCCGAGGTGCATCGCGATGGCGGCGTGTGGGAGCAGGAATACAAGATGGGTGATCCGACTGGCAAAATTAAACGTACGGGCAATTCGCGCACGACAGGAACCATGATTACGTTTAAGGCGAGCGACAAAATTTTTGAAACAACAGATTACGATTTTGACACGATCGTTGATCGATTGCGTCAGCATGCATATTTGACACGAGGCATTCGGATTAGTTGTTACGACGAGCGTGAAGCAGGGTCGTTTCGCGCGATGTCGTTCTTTTTTGAGGGAGGCATCATGTCATATGTACGCCACCTCAATCATTCTAAGGAAGCAAAACACGACTCTGTGTTTTATTGTCAGAAGGAGGCCGACAATGTTCAGGTTGAAGTCGCGCTTCAATATACGGACGATTTTAAAGAAACATTATTTGCGTTTACCAACTCAATTATCAACCCAGAAGGTGGTACGCATGTACAAGGATTTCGTAACGCGCTCACTCGTGTGCTCAACGCATACGCGCGCGCAAAAAATTTGCTCAAAGAAAAAGACGAGAGTTTGACGGGCGATGATGTGCGCGAAGGTTTGACTGCAGTTGTTTCGATTCGCATCGCAGAACCTCAGTTCGAAGGACAAACCAAAGGAAAATTGGGTAACACGGAAGCTAAAGGCGCGGTCGAAGGCGTGGTAAGCGACATGCTCGCGATTTTTCTTGAGGAACACCCAAAAGAGGCGGAAGGATTGTTGGGCAAAGTAATTCTTGCACAAAAAGCTCGTCAGGCAGCGCGTGTTGCTCGCGAATCCGTGCTTCGCAAAGGCGCGCTCGAAGGATTTACACTTCCCGGCAAGCTTGCAGATTGTTCAAGCAAAGATGCGACGCAATCAGAACTGTATATTGTTGAGGGAGACTCTGCAGGTGGCAGCGCGAAAACCGGACGCAATCGCGAATTTCAAGCGATCTTGCCACTTCGAGGTAAAATTTTGAATGTTGAACGCTCGCGTCTCGACAAAATTTTATCGAACAACGAACTTAAATCACTTATCATCGCGCTCGGTACCAATATCGGTGAGCAGTTTGATATAGCGAAACTTAGATACCACCGTATTGTCATCATGACTGATGCTGATGTCGACGGTTCACATATCCGAACATTGCTTCTTACGTTTTTCTACCGACATTTCCCCCAACTTATTTTTGGCGGCCACATGTATATCGCGCAGCCACCACTTTTCCGCATTCAGATCGGTAAAGATGTGCAGTATGCGTTTACCGACGAGGAAAAGCAGCGGCGTATTGAAGAAATGGTGAAAACAATTACCGCGGCACGTGCGGCGCGCGGAAAAGTTAAGGCTGATGCGGCTGACGCTGCAGCAGCAGAAGCAGAGGTGCCAAGCGAGCAGAGCGGAGGCGGCGCGCAAAGCGAAGGGGACGAGCCGGTTGAGGCACTTGTTGTTGGCGGCATGAAAGTTAACATTCAGCGCTATAAAGGTTTGGGTGAAATGAATCCAGATCAGTTGTGGGAAACCACCATGAATCCGGAACATCGTCAGATGAAAATTGTAACGGTTGATGATGCGGCGAAAGCGGACGAGATTTTCGACATTCTCATGGGGGCCGAAGTTGAACCGCGTAAACGGTTTATTCAGACACATGCGAAGACCGTAAAAAATCTCGACATCTAAATTTCGCGAGTCCGTCGGTGTGGTATACTTGGATCAGATATATGCCTCTAGGTTCTTTTGAAAAAAAATTGACGCAGTACAAACCAACTGACGGCGATAATTTATCATCGTCGGAATTGTCGCGCAGCTATTGGATTGTCACGCACAAGGTTTTTTTTCGAACACTGGGCATCGGAATTTTGGTTGTTATTGATGTGCTTTTGCTCAGCTATGCAATTTGGGGCTTTGTCACCTATCTTACAGTTGGACGCACGCGCGAACAGGCTGCACTCGTGAGTTTGTCAAAACGTGCGGCTGAAAACCGTGTGCCATTTCAAAAAAGTGTTGCAGCTGTGCCGCTTACGATTGGCGAAGCGCAGGTTTTTGACGGTGGAAATAGTGTATTTGATTTTGTAAGCGAAGTTCAAAATTCAAATACGAATTGGTATGCGCTCGTCACATTTAATTTTCATATCGAAAATGCATCATCAACACCGATGCGGACTGTGAATGTGCTGCCGGGTGAGCGAAAATATTTAACGTCTCTCGGACAAAAATACGCGGACCAATCAATTACTGCGGCAACACTTAACGTCGCCGCTATTAAATGGCAGCGAATTGATGCGCATGCTTTTCCGGATGTTGAGGGATTTATGAAATCGCGCCTCCAATTTGAGGCAACTGATTCGGCACTTGCGCCACTCAATCCTGAGCAAGCTGCGGGAAATCAAATTACATTCACTTTTAAAAATAATAGCGCGTATAATTTTTGGGCTGTTCCTGTTCAAATCGAATTATTGCGGGGTGGCGCGCTCCAAGGAGTTGAAGAGACAATTATTCGTCAGCTCCGAACAGGCCAGTCACGAGTTGTTGAACTACGAAATTTTGTGCCGAACTTAATCGCGGACGAGGTCGTTGTTTTACCATCTATCGATGTGTTTGACGACACTGTTTACATGAAGCAGTAACCTGCGCTAAGGTGTTGCCATGCAAAAGTTTTTTTTCGATTTTCAATTTTTGGATTGGCCATTAATCGGTGGTATTGTCGGAGCATTGTCGCTCGGGCTCTTGTCAATTTCAAGCGTTGATCTCAGCTTCGCCGATAATTTTGGGCTGCTCAAGCGACAGCTCGTTGCTTTGGTGATTGGAGCGATCATCGTTTTAATATTTTCACAAATTCATCCCGAGTTTTTTCGTGCGACAAGCCGAAGTTGGTATTTTGTTGGCATTGCATTGCTCGTGGCAGTTTTGATTTTTGGACATACGATCCGTGGAACACGTGGCTGGTTTTCGATTGCGGGATTTTCGTTTCAGCCAGTTGAGTTTGTAAAAGTCGCGCTGCTGCTCGTTCTTGCACGCATCATTGATAAGCGAGGCCGCACTTTTCGAACAGGCCTGTTCTTTTTTGGTACTGCGCTCATCACGATAATTCCCATGGCACTTGTCATGCTGCAACCTGATCTTGGAAGCGCACTCGTGCTCGGCGCGCTCTGGCTGTGGCTTGTTGTTTTTGTTGGGACTAAGCGCGCCTTTTTATTATTTTTGATTGGCTCGTTTATAGCAGTAGGCCTTCTTGGGTGGTTTGTTTTGTTTAAACCATACCAAAAAGAACGCCTCATTTCTTTTGTTCGTCCGCAAAGTGATCCACTTGGTGCTGGGTATAATGTGCAACAATCAATTATCGCAATCGGTTCTGGCGGTTGGTTTGGGGCAGGTTATGGGTATGGTTCTCAAAACCAGCTTAATTTTTTACCGGAACGACAAACCGATTTTGTTTTTTCAGTTATTGGTGAAGAACTTGGGTTTGTTGGAATTCTTGGGTTGTTTGCGTGTTACGGCATAATCGGCTGGCGGCTGACGCGGCGTGCCATGGCCGCTCGGGACGATTTCACGCTTTCTTTATTAATTGGGGTACTCGGGCTCTGGCTTATTCAAATTACAGTTAATATCGGAGGGACGCTTGGCGTGCTTCCAATTACGGGTATTACCCTACCGTTCGTGAGCTATGGCGGCTCGTCGCTCATTATGAATTTCATGCTTCTTGGTATCGCAGAAAGTGTTGCTGCGCACCAGATCGGCAGCGGCCATTAGCCCATCTTGCCAAATCCTCAGGGGTTTGGTATGATCAATCCATAACTGATCATTCTATGTCACCGCGACGCAAGAAACGATCAAACGTTGAGGAGGGAATGCGCCTGATTCAACAATGTCCCTTGTGCGAGGCGGTCTACGAACCGCTTGAAATCAAGGTGCTTGATGAGCAGGACGGTATGCATCTTGTGCATGTAACGTGCCGCAAATGTTCGCATTCTGTGGTAGCGCTTATCATGCACCAGGCAAACGGGCTGAGCTCAATGGGGCTTATAACGGATGCTGAACCCGAAGATCTCGTGCGTCTCAAGCAAAGCGAGGCGGTGAGTTGGGACGACTGCATTACCTGGCACAACTTCTTAAAAGAAGATCAACTCTCAAAAGAAACTTTTTTGTCCTGAAATATGACGAATGTATTGAATGCACAACCTCGTGAACCGATGGTGCGTGGAAAATTAAAAGAACTCCGTAAAGCTCGCCACGTACCGGCGACGATTTATGGTCCAGAAATTAAACCAATTTCAATTACGGTTGAGTATAACCCATTTGAAAAAGCGTTTCATGTAGCTGGCGAAAGCTCACTTGTAGAAATCGATGTAGCAGGGAGCAAACATTCTGTGCTTGTAAAGGCTGTGCAGACTCACCCGGTCAGCGGTCGCTACACGCATGTCGATTTTTATGCTGTTTCGATGAAGAAAGAGCTTGAAGCGGATGCAGAGCTCGAATTTGTTGGAGAATCAGCAGCGGTAAAGCACATGGGCGGCACACTTATCAAAGTTAAAAGTGCACTTACAATCCGTTGTTTGCCACAGTTTTTGGTGCGCAACATTCAGGTTTCGCTTGCAAAGCTCGCAACATTTGACGATGTTATTACACTCGCAGATATTGCTGCGCCAGAAGGCATTGTTTTTGATGATGAACTCGAAACAGTTATCGCAAAGGTATCGGCGCCACTTACCGAAGACCAGCTCAAGGCTATGGAAGTTGAGAATGCCGGCGATGTTTCTAAGGTTGAGGTTGCAGGTAAGAAAGAAGAACCAGAAGCAGCTGCTGGTGAAGAAGCAGGAAAAGAAAAGCCAAAGGCTGAAAAATCTAGCAAATAATCTCTCCGAGACGAATGTCGCCGTGCAAATCCCGGTGGAATTCAATCTGAGAATGTGGAAACTCGCGACCCCTCAAGGTCGCGAGTTTTGTTTGTTGCTCCGGATCAATCTCAGCGAGAATTACCACACGCTGTTTTGGATGCCGATGCTTTTTTATTTGCATGAATAATTTTTCATACAGATCGAGTCCGTCAGGCCCGCCGTAGAGCGCGGCGCGTGGTTCGTGTTTGACCTCGAGCGATAAAGTTTCCATGCGGCTGTCCGACAAATAAGGAAGATTCGCGGCAATGAGTACAAAAGATGTTCGAGGCCACGTAATGTGTGTGAGCAGGTTGCTTTGTTCAAATTTTATATCAGCTTTGAGCATGTGTGCATTTGCGCGAGCAACAACAAGCGCTTTTGCGGAAAAATCTAGTGCGGTAACTCGCGCACCTGGGCTGGCGAGTGCAATCGAAATCGCAATAGCACCCGATCCGGTTCCAATATCTAAAACAGCTCCCGGTTGGTTTTTAAGAATTTCGATTGCGCGTTCAACAAGTAGTTCGGTCTCTGGTCGTGGAATTAAAACAAAACGTGTAACTGCAAAGCGACGGCCGAAAAACCATGCCTCACCAAGCAAATATTGCACGGGCCACCCGCTGGCGCGTTTGCGCTCGAGCGCGCGGAGGCGTGTAACAACTGCGGTATCCACAACGCGAGTTGGGTGTAGATATAATTCAGCCAAATCAATACCAAGGAGCGCACGAATAAAATATTCGCGGTCTGTCGGTGCGTTTTTAAGAAGCTCAGCAATGGTTGGCATAAAGAGTGTATCAGGTTTTTTCGAGTATAGCATGGAATGAGGGAGGGGGCGGGGCCGAGCGGCCAGTGTTGACAAATAGGCGTTTCTGCTATAGTGTAGAGAACCAGCACACGTCTGGTAGGGGGTAGGTATCATGCGTCCATTACACAATCGCGTGAGTATCTTTATCGATGGGAGCAACTTTGTCGCTTCCATGAAGTTTCGGGTCTACAAGAAATTGGTACGAACAACCGGTTTGAAGTTCGATGAGCTTGCAAATTGGTTGGCAGTGCGTGCGGGTTCTACTGGGCCACACGAGGTGCACTACTACACGAGCAAGCCGCAAGACAGTGAGAAGCGATCGCAATTCTTCATTGATCGAGATCGCGCAGTTCTTAATGAACTGCGTCGCACCCCCGGATTCCGTGTTTACGAGTTCGGTCGTGGAGTTAGAGATTCAAAGTGCGGGAAGTGCGGGCACAAGGAGCAGAAGGTCGTTGAAAAACTCGTGGATACCTCGATTGTCGCAGACATGATCGAGGGCGCATACCAAAATCGGTATGATACTGCAATTTTGATTTCAAATGACCTTGATATCAGCATTGCGCCAGAGCGTGTTATTGCTGCAGGAAAGCGATGCATCATTGCTGCGTGGCCGAGCACGTTTGCCGGAACAATGGCACTCAAAAAAGGGATACCACTTATTGATCTCGATGTCGGGCTCAAACATTTTATTCCAGAGGAGCTGTACACTTGGCCCGGCGAAAAGCTGACAGCGGAACAATTTCTTGTTCTGCACGCACTTCAGCGGACTGAAAGTGCGCAGCAACGTCTTGGGCTACCGCTTTTACGCAATTACATATTTCAGAAGATGTCACTGCCCTTTGTGCCGGTAGACGTGCGGGTGCTTCGCGCGCGCTATAACGAGTTGATTCTTTTTGGACTGATCGAAGAATACACACTGCCGAATCGAGATGTCGCCGTTCGTTTTTGCATCAACAACGCATCGGCACTTTCGATGGAAATTGAACGGACGGGCTAGTTCCGTCCCGACGCTGATGATGCCAGCAACGACTGGCCGCCCGCACAATACTGTGCGGGTTATTTTTTTTCAACAGAACTCCGAAGTTTATAAGTAATACAATACAGTGATTCAACATGTACCCAAAGAATTAAATATTACTTCTCAGGGAGAGATAAACAATACACCCTTCTCCGTCACATCAGCATTCCAAAAATCTTCCGCTCCCCAAATCAAATGGGTCGCAGAAGAATTTTGGAATGCTTA
>CALRDW010000021.1 GCA_943355025.1 Candidatus Magasanikiibacteriota bacterium
CGAGAAAGGAGTAGCCGCGCGCAAAAATACCGGCCAGAGCAAACGGCACGGCGGCGCGTACAATCTCAGCTGTCGTTGCTCGTTTCTCTCCCAAGGCGAGCGATGAATCTGGTGCTTCGAGCGCAGGAGTGTACGCGCGCACGAGCCGTTTGACACCAGTGAGCGCAATACACAGGTGCACAAGGCTACCAAAACCAAGACCAACGAGTGCAAAAACTATCGGCAAATGTTCGTGTGCAACAAACAGGCCCACGCCAAAACTGATAAGCTGCGCGAGTATTAAGCCAGCACTTTCGAACGTGAGATTGTGTAGCCCGCGCAGAACACCAAACAAGGTGAGGTTAATAGAGTCAATTACCATTACAGCAGCAGCTGCGATGATTAATACGCGAATCTCAAAAGCTCTTTCAAGCAAAAAAACTCCTATGATCATGAGCGCTACGCAGCAACCAAGCAATAAAATTTTTATTTTTAAAACCCTGCGCAAAATTGCAAGTGGACGCTCAGCACCTTGTGCTATCCGTCGAATCAAAACTGGCGTTAATCCCCCATCGACGACGATCGCAAAAATAGTTGTAAATGCAAGCGCATAGGTATATTTACCAATCTGATCCGCGCCAAATGCACGCGCGAGTACCAAAAAATAAACAAAAGAAAGTGCTTTTTGAATGATTGATGCGCCAGTAAGAAAGACGGTATTTTTAGCTACAGACACACGAAAAAAATAATCGTTACGCACATACAGTATCGCACTTTAGGCTGCTGTGTCAATTCATCTAACTAAAAAATCCTGCGTTCAGTCGCAGGATTTTTTTGACAGAAAAGATGTATGAAATTAACGTTTTGACCACTGTGCTGACTTACGTGCACGCTTCAAACCAAATTTCTTTCGTTCTTTTGCGCGTGGATCACGAGTGAGAAAGCCAACGGCTTTGAGTGTCTTGCGATATTCTGGATTCAGAATGATCAATGCGCGAGAAATACCGTGGCGAACTGACTCAGCCTGACCATTAACACCACCGCCTTCTACCTTGACGCTCACTCCAAACGTGTCGAACAATCCGACAAGTTTGAGTGGCTGCTCAACAAGATGCTGATGCAAAATGTAGCTGAAGTATTCCTTCATCGGGCGACCATTCACCACAAATTCTGTGTTACCAGAGATGAGGCGTACGCGCGCTGTTGCCTCTTTACGGCGACCAACTGCACGAGTGTAGGGTGTTTTTTTAATTTCTTCAGTCATATCGGTCGCTTAAATTTCAATCACGAGGCGCACCATGCGCGCTGCACGGTGCTTATTTCGAGGAAGCATCTTTGATACTGCGCGCGCAAGAACCTTGCGTGGCGCATCAATCATCGCGCGCTTAAGCGGAATACGCTTGATTCCACCTGGGTGAAATGAGTGATGAATTAATTCTTTTTGCTCAAGTTTTTTACCAGAAAAACGAACCTTTGTTACATTGGTAATGCGCACAAAATCTCCCGCATCAATATGGGCGTCAAAAGTTGGCTTGTGTTTACCCATGAGAAGCGTTGCAGCCTGAGTTGCAATGCGACCAATGGCCTTATCTGTTGCATCAATTGTGTGATGTGTACGCAGCATATGATTATCTTAAACGAGTTCAATGCGAACCATCGACGCTGCGTCACCCTGTCGCTGCGCGAGCTTGACGAGACGAGTATAGCCGCCCTGGCGTGTAGCATACTTGGGGCCGAGCACCTCAAGAATTTTCTTTACAGGAGCTTCCTTTGTAAAAAAGGTCATGAGATACCGACGCGCTGTAATGGTATTAATTTTACCACGTGTGATCATGCGTTCAACAAGTGGCTTGACCGCCCGTGCTTTCGCAGAAGTAGTTACAAGACCTTCATGTAACACAACATCAGCAGCGAGTGTGCGAAGCATAAGCTCGCGCTGTCCTTTTACTCTATCCAATGTAACTTTATTCTTGCGATGACGCATATAATTAACCTTCTAAGCCGCCGCCCAACGAATCAACGATGAGGCGAAAGTGCTCAATGAGCAATTTTGTCGCTTCTACCGCAGCATCCTTTGGAGAGATGGTACCGTCCGTTTCAATATCGACGATCAATTTTTCAAAGTTTGTAATGTCTCCCACACGAGTAAACTCAACCGTATACCCTACATCCATAACTGGTGTGTAGATTGCATCAACTGCAATGGTACCTAAATCAAGATTGAGGTTTGAGCGTTCCTCTACAGGCACATATCCACGACCTGGCTCAGCAGTGAATTCGATTTCGATAGCCTGCTTTGCATCCGTAACCGTGAATAACACAAGATCCTTATTCATGACCTCCACCTCGCTGTTTGCCTGAATATCGCCCGCTGTTACAGGACCCGCCGCCTTTACCTTCAAATGAAGTCGCACCGGCTCAGTACCAAAAACTTTAAGACGAATTTGCTTAATGTTAAGAAGAATCTCAACACCGTCCTCTTTAACTCCAGGAATTGAGGTGAACTCATGTGAAACACCCTTAATCTTCATCGCCGTTACTGCGCCGCCCGGAAGTGACGAAAGCAACACGCGGCGAATAGCGTTACCAACGGTTGTTCCATAGCCATGAAACAGCGGGCTAACAATAAGCTGACCACGGTTCGCTGATGCGCCCGGTTCAAATGTGATTGATGATGGCAGAAGTAGCTTCTCCATAGGGGTGGTATGTACAGGGTTATTAACGTGAATAGTACTCAATAATTGGCGTAACATCGTACAACTGTTCAACATCCTTTACACCCGGTTTTGACAAAACTTTTCCAACCAACCCCTTCATTTCGAGGTGGAGCCATGCCGGTCGGTCCTGTTTTGCAATCTGTTCTGTGCGTTTACCGAGGGCGTCCACTGCATCAGCAGTAAGCGTAACCTCGTCGTTGACCTCAACCTGATATGAAGCAATATCAAGTTTCTTGCCATTGATTTTAACTTTGCCGTGGCCAACGAGCTGACGCGCCTCACTTCGACTTGTGGCAAGTCCGAGGCGATAGATCACGTTGTCGAGGCGCATTTCGAGCAGCTGCTGCAAGCGTTCTGCAGTATTACCAGCGGTGCCTGTTGCTTCTGCAACATAGTTGCTAAATTGACGCTCCATCAATCCGTAAACACGCTTAGCCTTCTGCTTCTCACGAAGCTGTGTACCGAACCCGGTAATTTTTGCGCGAGTTTGCGCAGGTCCATGTACACCTGGTGGATATGGTCGACGAGAAATAGGGCACTTTGCCGTAAAACATTTTGCGCCCTTCAAAAACAATTTCGTGCCTTCGCGGCGGCAATTTCTACATTTTGGTCCAGTATTGCGCATAATCTATTCTTTAAACACGACGTGGGCGAGGCTGTCGGCACCCATTGTGAGGAATTGGAGTAATATCTTTAATCGACAACACGTTAAGACCGTTTGCGTGGAGCGCACGAACCGCACCTTCGCGTCCCATGCCAATGCCCTTAACAAATACGTGCACGTCTTTCGTACCAAACGGAATGAGCTTCTCAGCCGCACTCTTCAAAATCATACCTGCAGCGTATGGCGTCGCTTTCTTTGGGCCCTTAAAGCCGCACTGGCCAGCGCTTGACCACGCCATCACGTTGCCTGCAGGGTCTGTAAACGTGATAATTGTGTTGTTGTAGGTAGCCTGAATGTACGCACATCCAATTGGTACTGCCTGTACTGCTTTTTTCTTGGCTTTTTTTGCCGTTGGTTTTGTTGGTGCGTTTGCTGCCATATAATTCGTTACTTAAGCATGCCCTTCGGCTTCTTACCTGAACCCATTGTCGAACGCTTATTACCACGAACCGTACGGCTGTTAGTTTTTGTGCGTTGACCACGTGCTGGCAAATTCTTCGCGTGGCGAGTACCACGGAAGCATTTAATTTCCTTGAGACGCTTGATGTTGCCAAGCACCTCGCGGCGGAGATCTCCCTCAACCTTGAAGTTCTGGTTGATGTAATTCGAAAGTGTATCAATCTGATCGTTAGTTAAATCTTTAACGCGAACAGCTGAATCAATACCTGTTTTTGCCAAAATCTCTCTTGACTTGGTCCAACCAATACCATAAATGTATGGTAATGCTGCGTCGATACGTTTTGTGTTTGGAAGGGTTACCCCTGAAATTCGTGCCATAGATTAACCTTGACGCTGTTTATGTTTTGGAGTCTTACAGGAAACGATAACTCGCCCCTTGCGGCGGCTTACTTTACAATCTTTACAAATGGCCTTTACTGATGCTCGTACTTTCATGTGATTCTGAATTAGTAGCGATAAACGATGCGTCCTTTCGTAAGGTCGTACGGAGTAACTTGCACGCGCACCTCATCGCCCGGCATAAGCCGAATGCGATTCATGCGGAGCTTGCCCGCGATGTGCCCCATGATTGTATGTCCGTTTTCCAAGCGAACACGAAACTGTGCGCCTGGCAATGCTTCATCGATAATACCGCGAAATTCGATGACTTCTTTACTCGGAGATTGAGATTCTGTGGGCATAAAAACCGTGGCAGTAGTATAACTGGATGAGAATTTTATGTCAATAGCGCGCTGGGTGAAGGTTTTCCACACCCTCAGGCTTTACAATAAACCAGCTATCCCCTTGCCAGATAGCCTCCGATTCTGTCCTCGACCGAGGCAAAGATGCCTTGTTTCTCAGGCCATTCAAATTTATTTTTTGGAGACGATTTGAGGGTGTCATAATCTGAATTGTGCTTGATGTAAGGCTTATCTCAGCTGATTCCTGACACGTCGCGTCACACAGCTGATACCATGGTTCAACGATCCGTGGCGCCTGTCTGCCCTGCCACACGAGTGCGCGCTCAAAAAAAGGCGATGCAAATAAATGTACGCCGTTTATGCTGTCAGGAAGAAGCGCGGCACGTTGCATGTGCACAAGACCCGGCCCCTCGTTCCAGAGCAATAAAAGGCGATCTCGATACACGGCAGCACTGTTGAAAATTTGGATATTGTATCGAACTCCTCGGCTACCAATTACTATAAGTGCGGCGCCAACTACGCAGAGAAGCGCTATTCGTGCATGCCGACTCAGGCTCTGCACACGCTCTGAGGCCACCAAGCGCCACAGGAGCAGTGCAAGAAGTAAAACAAGAGCAACGCTCGGAGCAAACCAATAGCGCTGCTCCTGGACTGTTGGTGCTGCGCGATAAAACGGTACCTCAAGGAGGAGTGCGGGCATGAGTAGTGCGCCAAGCAGCACCCACAAATGTAGTGCTGTTCGTCGAGTAAACCACACTGAGTGTAGAATCGCATACGACACGAGTGGAAAAAAAATAAACCAATATAAAATAACGAACCGGGCAACTCGTGCTTGAAAAAAACCAAACAGTGCACCACTCATGAGGAATGTTAAAAACTCAATTGTATAGTGCTGCAACAAAACAAAAACGCCTCCCGCGGCCGACGTGCTATATCCAGCAGCTCCGAAGCCCGTAATGCGCCGACGTATAAGAAACCATACAGCAGCAAACATAATTGCCATAACGACGGGGACGAAGCGCGAATATTTTGTACGCGAGTTGTGCGAAACTGCCACCGACTCTGGCCACACAGCAAAAACAAACGGCAGAAGTATCCACACTTCTTTTGAAAAAAGCGAGCAGATGTAGAGCACAACTGCCGCAGCCCGACGGCCCCACGCCCACGCAAGAAGAGCGCCAATCCCGAAAAGTGCCGCGAGAAGATCGGCACGTGCAGCAACCCATACAACCGGTTCGGCGTGGATTGGTATAGCAGCAAACACTGCTGCGGCGCCAAGTGAAATCCAGCCCTGTTCGTCAGACAAAATGGTGCGAAGCAGAAAAAAAATTAGTATGCATATAGCTGCATACAGGATTAAAGAAACCGCGTGATCACGGACAGGACTTGAATTCCCGTGCATTGATGCAATAAAACTCAGCATTGTAAAAGGTCGCCACGAAGCCCCACTCTGCGTACCATCCGTGTTCATGAGAAGTGCGTTCCGCACAGAATAGCCGGCACGAACGCGAACCAAAAAATCAAAATCATCGGCAAAATATCCTGTGTGCAACGCAGGTGCAAACAAAAAAATAACGAACGCTGTGAGCATCGTCAGCTGAAGCCATGTCCGCTTATTTTTTTCGATACGCAACATACAAACGCCACAAATCTTTAATCATTTGCGTGCTGGTTGGCAAAATTCGAATAGTCGAATGTGCAACATGACGAAACACAACTGGCATTTCTTCAAATTTAATATTAAAATTTTTCGCGCGAATAAATAGTTCGACGTCGAACGCAAAACGCGAGACGACAAGGTCAGAAAACAAAAGCCGTGCCGCGTCATATCGAAAAGCTTTGATGCCGCACTGGACATCTGTTGTATGTACATGCGAAACCGCCCGTGCTAATCGGCCAAATGCCCACGACGATATGCGGCGACTGACGCCATATGGACGCTCAACGACTGAATCTCTGTGATGTCGCGAACCCACCAGCATTGAAATGCGTGGATCATCCGTAAATTTTTTGTGCATGCTCTCGACGATACTCAGTTCGTACGGAATGTCAATGTCAGTAAAAACAATGATAGATGCCGTTGCCGCCGCAACGCCGTCCGATACCGCACGTCCCTTGCCCAGGTTTTTTTGATGCGTAATGCACACGACCGCATCGCGCTCCGCAGCGAACGCAAGCAGGAGCTCTGTTGTTTCGTCGCCCGAACCATCATCGATGAGAACAACCTGGATACCAAGCGGCGTTCGCCGAATGAACGCTTCAAGTTGCTGTAAACTATATTTGAGCTGATCCGCAGCGCGATATACTGGAATCACGATGCTTACGTCCGGGTGTTTATCATTCCACGGCATACACCCAGTATTTATAAATTAAAAAATTCCACGACACCATAAGTCCGATCAACAAAACTTTGGCGAGCAAGTCATATGCGTGCAAATATCGTATTGCAACATAAAATCCCCACTGCTGAAATACATAATTGAATATGAACAAGCCAAGAAACCGCCGCGATTGCCGAAGTGTGTTGCCCTGTGATTGGAATGACCACAATTTATTCGATATGAATGCAAATGAGCCGCCCGCAAGAACACTCAAAAAATTTGCTGCGTACACATTCAAATGTAGCGCACGCGTGGCGAAAAAATATACGCTCGCATCAATAGCAACGGCGCTAAATCCTGTAATTACATATCGTGCGATTCGTAGTCGCTCAGTCCAAATCCATAGCACGGCAAAATGAACGTGTTTTTTCATAGTCCTTACTCAATCACAGCTTTAATGCGGCGAACACCAGCCGAAACAGCCTCCTCTTTGATAATTTTAAATGCGCCGATAAGCGCTGTGTGTGTAACGTGTGGCCCGCCACAAATTTCTCGGCTGTACGTTGGTGCTGTTGGGTCTGCCTCTGCAGGGGCTTCTCTGTCGCCAACTGTATATACTTTCACCTTCTCACCATACTTGTCACCAAACAATCCAATCGCTTTTTTCGCGCGCGCCTCGTCAACCGTCATTTCTTCGAAACTCACTGGATAATCACGCGCAATTGCCGCGTTGATCAATTGTTCAACTTCCGCGATTTGTTCAGACGTCATTTTTTCATTATGCGAAAAATCAAATCGCATACGCTCCGGTGTAATGTTACTCCCCTTTTGTTCAACATGTTCACCTAAAACTTTTTTGAGTGTAGCGTGGAGCAAATGCGTCGCGGTATGGTAGCGAACTGAAATATCAGAATGATCACCGAGGCCGCCTTTAAATTTATTTTCAGCTCCTACTCGCGAAAGATTTTTATGTTCTTCGAACACCGATGAAAAATCACCCGACATTTTAGAAATCTGATCGTCGGATAATTTAAAATTACGCGACTTCAGCTCTTCAATAATAAGTTCGAATGGAAATCCAAAGTTCTGATAAAAATCAAAAAGCCACTGGCCCGTCATTTTATTCAAATCAGAATTAATCTCATCTATTTGTTTTTCAAAAACTTTCAAACCTTTTTCGAGAGTTGCTCGAAATTTATTTTCTTCTTTAACAAAATCTGACACGATCTGCTCTTCTTTGATTTTTAATTCTGGATATGCTGCCACATACGCAGAAATAACCGCGCGAGAAACCGCTTCTGAAAAATTATTTTCAATGCCGAGCTTGTGGCCCATACGAACTGCGCGGCGAATTAATCGTCGAGTGAAATATCCCTGATCTTTGTTGCTTGGAATCGCACCGTCGCAGATTAAAAAAGTTGCTGCACGCATGTGATCCATGACAACACGAAACGCATATGTTTCTGCAGCACGCTCACCATATGTTTTACCACTTAATGTTTCAATTGATTGACGTAGCTCGCGAAATAATTCGGTGGAAAAAATATCCTGTTGGTTTTCGGCCGCCATCGTGATGCGTTCAAGGCCGCCGCCAAAATCAACATTTTTTTGTGGTAATTGTTCAAAACCATGCTCCGTTTTCACATATTGCATGAAAACGTTGTTCCCTATTTCAACGAAACGTCCACAATCACAATTAACATGGCAGTGTTCGGCCGCCCAATCAGACTTTTCATGCAATTCTAAGTCCTCGCCAAAATCATAAAACATTTCCGTGTCAGGTCCGCCTGGCTCACCGATCGGCATGTTTGCCGGCACTCCGCTGCGGCTCCACCAATTTTTTTTCTCGCTGTAATAAAATATACGACCACCTTGCATGCCGATCTGATCAGAAAAATCAACAATTTTTGCCACAATATTTTTTTCTGAAAACAATTTTTGCCATAATTCCGCGGATTCGGTGTCGCGCGGAATTTCCAATTCTTCATTACCTCGAAAACAGGTAAAGTATAGGCGTGCCGGATCCAGATTAACCTCGCGCGTCAAAAATTCCCACATCCACGCAATTTGTTCAGTTTTAAAATAATCTCCGAGCGACCAATTACCCAGCATTTCAAAAAATGTCGTGTGACGATTGTCGCCCACCTCTTCGATGTCGCCGGATCGAAAGCATTTCTGCGAATTCGCAATTCGAATACCCGCGGGGTGCCTTGCGCCTAATAAGTACGGCACCATTGGTTGCATGCCCGAACCCGTGAAAAGTGTCGTTGGGTCATTCTCCGGAATGAGTGATGCTGATGCAACTATCGCGTGTTGTTTTGCTGCAAAAAAATCGAGGTATTTTTTTCGGTAATCCATAGGAGGGAGTGATCCGAGTTTATCAAAAAATAATAATCTGGTCAAAATAAAAAAATCGGCGCCCACAAAGTTACTTGTGGAGCGCCAACTATCTAACAACCAGCCAATCTTAAGCGCACAGGGCCAGGGGAGCCGTGAGCAGCCGCTCGAAGCCAAGCGTCGTGCAAGCAGCAACGAAATCGTCTGACGCCCCAGGCGAGACGCCGAGACGCCAGAACTGTGCGGCCAGTTCCAGAACGGCATCAACCGAGCTGTTTTCGAACGCCTGCTGTGCCGCGCCCGAAACAAGATCTGAGCGCATATCGAAGTCAAGCTCAATATGCGGCAGGAGCAACATAATCCCGCTACGCTCGAAGCGCTTGCACACGATACATGCTGCGAGCAAGATTGCCCACGGACGACCCGTTGCGGCGGCCGTATGCGCAGCCATGTACGATCGATTATTCTCGATGTTGTGCATCAAAAGCGTCAGGACATCCGCATCTGTTATTTCAATGCCGAGCGAATCCGCAAGGCGTTGAACATGGTAGTCGGACCGCTCCGCAATCGCGCGGCAATATAGTCGTTCACGCATCCACCACGAGGCGCCATGCAGAACCGCCCACTCATACCCAGAGGCCTGAGTAAAATATTCTTCAACGAGCGCATCAACTCCATCAGTATCGATGCAACTTTGCACCATGTGATAATTAATGAAGTAAATGAGAGGGTGTTTCGGATAGCGCACCCGAATGGTGCTGAGGATACGAACGACCTCATCAGCAGTGAGTGGACGGTGTAGCGCTACAAGAATGCAGTAAATCGTGTCGAACGGCTCTCCGTTAAACGTTGCACGACTTACGGGCCAGTCTACGAACCACTGCTGCAAACACGCTTCGATGATCTCCTGCGAAGGAGAAACTACGTCTCTATAACCGTACGGCGGTTCGCGTTTGGTAATCGCAGCACGTCCAGCGCGGTCAACTTCGGCCTGCGTCAGCGTTCGGCCAAGTCCAGCAAGAACACATTTGACAGTGTTGCCAAGCTGGTTCGAGTCAAGCAGGGTCACGAGCAGCTCCTCGAGAAGCATGGTGATCTCGGTGCTTTTGTGTTTTGAGGCAATGATGCGAATACTTTCCCATTTATTATGGGTGGCCAATTCACGCATAGCCTCGATCCCCGCCGTCACGGCTCCCTGCGCAAACCCAGCACCAATATCACTCGTGCGATCGCATTTTCCAGCTTCTCGAACAGCCTTGTAGAGCTGTTCGTCGGTGACAACAAGCTTCATTTTTTCCGCCAGCTTTAAGGCGCCATGAACGGAACCGCTTGCAATGAGCGAATTGAGCAAATTTAAACCTGACATCTACGCCTCCAGTTTCGTGTGTGTGCCGCCAAAATAGCGCGGTCACAAATATACTTGTTTTTTTAAAAAAAGTCAATACAACCCGACTACCCCACCGCGCCAGACACCCCGACGTACTCGCCCACAAAGGCCGGATCGTTCCTGCTCAAGCCAGCCCGCTTGTCGCCACGGTCCCAGTCCACGTCCGGGACGCGGTCAGAACCAGGGAAATAGCTACCAATTAAATAATTAATACTGTCTTTCTGAGAAGCGTAATCGTTGATTACTTTATTCTTCTGATTAAGATTCGTTGCGAAGAGAG
>CALRDW010000022.1 GCA_943355025.1 Candidatus Magasanikiibacteriota bacterium
CCTAATCCTTTTCAAAAACCTCTCACAGAGTTTAAAGACACAGACCCTCTTAAGAACAGAGAGATTGTTAGAGAACTCCTCGGACCAGAGGGAGTACATAAATACAGAAAGATCTTGGGAGACAATTCAGACACGCGGGCGAAGCGAGAGAAAGAGGTTTCTAAAGAGGATCTTCTCGTTATGGCAGAAACCGAGCGAGAAAAATTTTTAAATGAGGTATTTAAGCCAAATTTTGAAAAACTAATTGAACGTGAATTTGCAACTCAAATTAAATCGTTGCAAGAAATTAATTTTTTAGAAACGAGAGATGGAAGAATCGGTTTCACCGCGATCGACAATAATTTTTATGAAGTTCCGTCTGTAGAAGAAATTAAAAATCATTTTCTTTCAAATCCCAACATCAAACAAAAGGTGGATCAAGGATTTACACGTCTGCTCATTGTTCCATTTGGCGCTCTTCTTAAATTTCTTGTCGAGAAAACGGAGACTCTCATTCGGAAGCATAAAATCGAGGGCAAACTTCTCGACCGAAATGGTAAAGAATTAATTCATTGTGAGCCAGATGCAGTTTCGATATCTACCAGTCAACTTATGGCGGATGTAAGTGGGGAGCTCAGATATTATTCCGATTTTTTTGATTGGGATACTTGTAATGGACAAACAAAAAAAGAGCTTCTTTCTACCGTGTCGTCAAAATCTCCATTTTTGGGTTACCATATCTTGTTGCTTCAACAAGATACAACAATTCCAGAAGAGGGGGCGGGTGTATCACGCGGTGGGCGACGAGCCATGGAAAGAGGAAAAACACCACATGAGTATCTAAAGGAGCTTAGATCAAATCCAGTGTACGTGGGTGAACAAGGATTAACGCCTGAAGATTGGCTCGCGTTATTTTCAACAAATCTTAATCAGAATAATACTGTTATTGACGATACTGGCAATGGTGTAGACGGCGTTAAATTTTTAATTGGTAGTTATTTTTATCAGGATCATTCAGTTCCGCTTGCGCATTGGTCTCGGGACAAACGATATGAACAAGCACGTATAGATGGACGCGCACCGACAAATAAATATGCTACGGTCGGTCCAAGCTCTGCGGTTGGATGATTTATAAAAGCTCCCGCGAAGGGAGCTTTTATAAATCAAATTTGTGTTATGTTGTGCATTGCGCGAAGTTTTTACACCTCGATAATAACTGGTAATACCATCGGACGGCGTTTTGTTTGTGAGAAGAGGAATTGACCAACGTCGTTGCGAATTTTATTTTTGATGAATTCGTCGAAGGCCGCGGCTTTGTGATCACTCTGTTCAAGAATGCGACGAACAAGCGCGCGTGCTTTTTCGATGATTTCTTTATTTTCTTTCATGAAAATAAATCCGCGCGAAATAATATCGGGGTTACCGATGAGTTCGCCCGTTCGCGCTTCAATTGTTGCAATGACAACGAACATGCCATCTTCCGACATCTGAACACGATCGCGCAAAACAACTTCAGAAACATCACCGACGCCGAGGCCATCAACCATGACGTGTTCTGTTGGAATTCGATCCTCGGTCAAGCGACCACCAGTTGCATCAAACTCCATGATTTGACCATTGTCAGCGACAAAAATATTTTGAAGTGGAATACCAACCTGTTCAGCCAAATTTCCATGGGCATATAACATGAATCGGTTGCCATGAATTGGAATAAAGTATTTTGGCTTGGTAAGGCGCATCATGAGTTTGAGATCCTCTTGTTTCGCGTGGCCACCCGCATGCACATCCATATTTGCGTAGTGCACAACGCGCGCGCCGCGGCGAACAATTGTATCCTTGAGACGCTGAACCGTGCGTTCGTTGCCCGGAATAACCGACGACGAGAAAATAACAGTGTCACCTTCGTGGAGGGTGAGGAGGCGGTGTTCGCCTGTCGCGATACGCATAAGCGCCGCGTTCTTTTCACCCTGTGCACCCGTGCAGAGTACAACCATGCGTTCTTCAGGATATTTATTTACTTCGCTCTCGTCGAGAAAAATTCCTGGTTTATATTTGAGATAGCCAAGTTCGTGTGCGAGCTCGATATTTTTTTGCATCGAACGTCCTTGAATCAAAACACGTCGTCCATATTTTTCGCAGAGCGTTAAAATAATTTGAACGCGTGTAAGAAGAGATGCAAACGTACCGATGATGATGCGACCCTTTGTTGCTGAAACAATGCGATCCATTTCATCTGCAACAACTTGCTCAGAAATTTGATGGCCCGGAACTTCAGCGGATGTTGAATCCGACATGAGTGCGAGCACGCCTTTATATCCAAACAAAGCAATGCGATTAAGATCCGCCGGCTCTTCGTTGATTGGTGAATAATCAAATTTGAAATCACCCGTGATAATTATTGTACCGAATGGTGTGTGAAGCGCTGCGCCGAATGCATCAGAAATATTGTGGTTGATATGGAATGGTTCAAACACAAAATGTTTTCCGAGATGGAATCGTTCGTCAGCATTTTGAACAATAACCATGTTCAGTTTTGGTGCGTTTGTGTATTCTTCGTGACGATTGCGGATAATACCAGCTGTGAGCGGCGCTGTATAAATCGGAGGATTGCCAAGTTTCGGAACGAGATGCGAAATACCACCGATGTGGTCCATGTGACCGTGCGTAACAACAATACCGCGAATATTTTTTTCTTTTCCGCGCAGACCTGAGATGTCTGGAATGATGTAGTCGATGCCGGGCATGCCTTCTTCTGGAAACATGAGGCCAATATCAACAATGACGATATCATCGCCCATTTCAAATACGGTACAGTTGCGGCCGACTTCTTCGAGGCCGCCGAGTGCGTATACTTTGAGTTTTGTTTCGTCACCAGGCTTAACAACGGGCATTACTTGCTCGAATGTTTCGATTTCGCGCGCTGAACGACGCACATCAAATTGTGTTTGAGGTGCGTTGTTTGTTGGACGTGGTGGTGGACCCATTGGGCGATTGAAGCGGCGGGGAGCGGTCATTGGGCGACGGCTCGGAGGAGCTCCTGCTGCTGATGGTGAGCCGGCTGGACGAGGGTAATTCGCAGGACCACGCATATTTCCATCAGGTTGGTTGTCCAATGGCTGAGGAGGGCGAGGGGAACGGCGAAGCGGAGGCGTCGGCATAGATGGCGACGCAGTAACTGACTGTGGCATAAATAATAATAGGTTTCCTAATTTTAAAGATTCGTTGTAGCACGATTATAAATGGGGTAGATTGGTGCCGCGGGCGGGACTTGAACCCGCACACTCTTGCGAGCGCTAGCACCTGAAGCTAGTGTGTCTGCCATTTCACCACCGCGGCGTGGCTTCTGCCAAAGAGTAATCTAAAGTCGTTCCACTATACCACACTGTGCTTCTTGTGTCAACGGCCCGCTTTTTAGCCAAAAACAGCCGGCGTTATTTGTGGGCACGACGCGTTTGTGTGTACCAATCAGTTACTCGCTCGAACCGGTCGCTCGGATCCGCATTTGCAGGAACGATAACACCGTCGATTTTTTTAGCTGCATAATACTGGTATGTTGGTTGAAATAGGAAAATGGCCGGCACGTCATTAACAAGGCGCTGCGTAAGTTTATCGAACAATGTTTCGCGCTGTGCCTGTCGAGACTCGCTGCCGAGTTGTTCGAGCCAACCGTCAACCTCTTTTATTTGATAACGTGCATAATTTGCGCCATCTTGTCCACTTGAAGCCGAATGCCAGTATGGATAGGCGTTGCCGCTGCCGTAGTCCTGGCCGAGGAGCAAGAGGTCATATTCGAGCAGGTTTGAATTTGAATCAAACGAATCAATCATTACAGGCTGGATCGTAATACCAAATGGCGCGAGTTCGTCGCGAATTTCATTTGCAACAGATTCGTATGCGGAGAGCGCTGGATATCCAAGCACGAGGGTTGTTGTCGCGGTCGCGGGAAGTGCTGACTTAAACAATGCGCGCGCCGCTCCGATATCCGTGTCTGGTTCAAGTGCAGACGGCTCTCGAACGATCGAAAGCGGAAATGGAGCGCGAGTTGGTACGCCATTTCCGTGTAATGCATTTTTTACAATTCGTGCACGGTCGAGCGCAAGCGAAAATGCGGTTCGAATATCTTTTTTTCGCAGGAGTGCACCGCGTGAGGGATTAAAAAATAAACTGACAACCGTTGGACTTGTTAATTCAAAACGGTTCACATCGCGTTTTAGAAGTTCTTCTGCAACGGCTGGATCATATAAAAAAATTGTATCAACCTGTCGCGTTCGAAATAATTCGCGCGCCGAGGCGTCGTCATCGGCGATACGAAAATTAATCTCATCAATATATGCGCGGCGTGGTGCAAAACTCGTTACCGCGTCAAGGGTTAAATTTTGCGGCGCGCCATCGCTGTCAGCGAGCAGACGCGCAAGGCGATACGGGCCTGATCCAATCGGTTTTAAATTAAGCGTGTTTGATCGCATTTTATCTGCATCAACACTTTTCCAAATATGCTCCGGCAGAGGGCCGATTGAGAGTAATGTTTGCAACTCAGGCGTCGGCGATTTTGCAGTAATGATAACGGTATTCGCATCTGTGGCGTTTACTGTAAATCGTGTCGCCAAGGCATACCACGGACTGTGGGTATCTTTATTTTGAATGCGCTCAAGAGTGAAGGTAATGTCCGATGCCGTAATTGGGGTGCCATCGTCCCAGGTGCGATGCGCAATTTTTATTGTTGCGCGTTTATTATCAACAATGTCGCACGACTCGGCAATTGCTGCCGCGCCGCGACTCTGCGTATCGCAGAGCGGCAAATAAATTAAATGAGTGAGTGTTCGATCACTATCGCTCGTTGCAAAAAGAGGATTAATGTAACGCGGCGCACCAACAATAACTTCTTGGAAGTCGCCGCCTATCGTTGGCGCGGGGATAGTTATCAGGTGCCAGACGCTAAAAAAAATACCCAGCAAACCAATGCCCGCAATAAAACCAGCAGCGCCAACGACGTGCTTTTCCCAGCCCTCCAGGAACAAATCGATGTATTGCAGCTGCGCAAGTGAGGGGAATTTGCGCGGTATGAGTTTCAGTAAAAATTGCTTGTCGAGACGCTTAACGCGTTCACGCACAGATTACTGGATGAGAAGGTTTGCGATCGCTGTTCCAAAAAACAGAACCGCAAGAATAATGGTTGTCCGGAACAAAACCTTGTCCACGCCACGCTTGGTTGAGTAAACATTACTCGATCCGCCAAACGCTGCGCCGAGGCCAACGCCCTTTTGCTGCAACAAAATTGTTGCGACGAGCAGAGCCGAAACTACAATTTGGATGATATTTAATACGGTTTGCATACAGCTCATCCTAACAGAAAAGGGGATTTTCCGTCAAGAATGTGTTATACTTGGAACGATTTATTTTGTTCTATGCAAGACACTACTATACTACCTTTAGCAACCACGCCGTGGTGGAAACGAACGTGGGGAATTTTACTTATTTTGGTCGGAAGCTGCCTGTTTATATTTGGGTCGTATGTCGGATATCTCGTCTACGACAATATTCAGCTTATTAAGCACGGTGTTATAAAGACTGTTCCTGTGTTCAACGGCAAATTTACAGCGGATAAAAAATTGAACAGCGAAGCATCGGTTGCAAACGACGTATCAATCGTACTTGCGAATACGCCGCTTTTTGGAGATATTTCAAATACACATCCAAAACTTACGATCGTTGAGTTTGGGGATTTTCAGTGTCCATTTTGCAAAGAAGAGTTTCCGATTTTTCGCAGCCTTATGCAGGTCGTAATTCCAGGTGTGCAGTTCGCATTTCGACAATTTCCGCTTGCGGATATTCATCCGTTTGCAATTCGCGCAGCTGAGGGCTCGATGTGTGCGCAAGATCAGGATAAATTTTGGGCATACCACGATCAATTGTATTTAAATCAAGAGGATTTGACGGATGATGCGCTCTCAAAGTACGCGACAATTGTTGGTCTCGATGTACCGAAGTTTAATCAGTGCCTCACGAGTGGCACACATCACAAAGATGTGATGAAAGATTTGCAAGATGGAACGCGGCTCGGCGTAAAAGGTACACCAACCTTTTTCATCAACGGTGTTAAACTTGAAGGCGTTATCCCATCAGACGTGTGGCGTGCAATTTTTCAGAAATTTGGTATTGAATAGTAAAAATAAATATGCGGAGCGTGGCGCAGGGAGTGCATCGAAAAAAAAGTTTCGCGTTTCTTACCGCTATTTTTTTTGCTGTACCGCTCTGCAGCGCTATTTTTTTTCGAAGCACTGCGTTTGCTGCGGGGTGCTGCGAGTATGCGCCAAATGCAACCAAGAGTCCGCCAACATGGCTCGTTGATCTTGCGGGGAATGCGCGCACTTACGCTACGCTTGATAAAGAGGCATGCAAACCGCCAGATACGCAACCGATTTTGCAAAGTTTTGCAAAATATTATTTAGGGGTCGAGAGTTCTGATTGTAAAGAAAAAACAGATACACAAAAGGAGGTTGCTGCAACAAAATGTTGTATTGTTGAAGACAGCGCAGGCGCGCCGCAAAAGTGTGTTGTTCGTACAGGGAGCGCGACGTGCTTATCAATTTTGGTTGAGCAGGGAACAAAAGATGGACAAGTTGTCGCAAGCTCAAGCCCCTGTAAAGAAATAACGAAGTCGTGTTCCGAGGCAGCGGTGAATGTTGTCTCAAACGCAGCAGCTTCGATTATTGGTTCGATTGCGCCGGGCGCCGCAGCAGAAATTCAAAATGGTGGGACAAAACAGGTCCAGGCAGAGGCAACTGCGGCCGCGAAAACCGATCCCTATAGTGCGTCTCAAAAGCCGTGGTCAAAAAAAGAGTGTGAAACATTTAAAAATAAAGATAATGAGGCCGCATTCGTGTGGTCACCGCCAAAGAATCAACCGACAGCGACTGTCGGCGAGTTTTGCTACGTTATTCCGCAGGTCACAAAGTTAGAAGTCAGTATCGGCAGCACTTCGTTTGTGCGGGGAATTGGGCAATATATAAGCGTGGGCTACATATATGTACTCGGTTTTGGAATTTTGCTCTGCGTGTTGCTCATGATGATAGCGGGCGTGCAGTGGATGTTTTCCGGCATGGCAAGCGTTGCGTCCGATGCAAAAGAGAAGCTGAGGAATTCTTTGCTTGGGCTACTTCTTCTTGTCGGTTCGTATACGTTGCTCAACACGATTAATCCACAGCTTACGAAACTACAGCTTCCGTCAATGCATGCGATTCGTCCGCTCGCAATGCCGAACGATGTGCAAGATTGTGATCCGACAGATGAGAAAAACGATTCGTGTCAAAAATTTGGGCCACACTTTCATTGTAAACTTACCTATAATGGTGCGAAGAAATTGTGTGATAAACAGATGAAGGTATTTTTGGCGGTTATGGTTGCACCAGCTGTTGCTGCGGGCGGCGTTGTTATTGCTGCAGAAGCCGGACTCATTGGAGCAGGCGCGCAAGTGACGAGTGAGCTTGCTGCATCAAACGGTGCGGCATCAGCAGTTGCGAATGCTGCAGGTAATATAGTCAAAACAAAAATTGCTTCGACAGTTATCAGTTCAACCTTATTTGCAGGCGGCATTGCAGCGCTTACTTATGAAAACACATCAGACGGTGTGTGTATTGAATCGAAACACGGGCGCAACGACGGGTCACCATGTGCGCATGACGATGAATGTGTGAGTAGTCAGTGTCTGATAATGAACACATCTTCCTGTCACATTGAGCAATACGGTCTCTGTGTATCTGGGAAATTGCGGCAGCCATGCGATGCGAGTAAAGACAATAGTTGTACACCAGGACAAGGACAGTGCATCGATAATGGACATGGAGTCAGCAAGCTTTTGACGCATGTTGGATTTTGTTCAGATGGATCTGAAGTCGGCATGCCGTGCGATGGAGGTAAGATTCAATGCAAGGGCGTCTTTGATGGGGTTGTTAAACAGTGTGTCGCAGGGTATTGCCGCGAGAAAGGATTTTTTGATGGCGATGGAATCATTACGTCATTTGAAGCTGCACATCCAGTATGCCGATATCCAACCGATTGTTTGCCGGCCGATCCAAAAGTACTCGCGGAAAAACAAGGCACGCTCACGCAAGCAGGTTTTACATGGGACGGAAAAATTACTGTAGGCTGCATGAAACCGCAAATCAAATCAACACCAGCACACATGATTTGGAGTGGTGGCGGAACGGACATTAATGAAGCGCTGATTGCCGATGGAGCTGTTCCGGGCGTATGTGTACTCCACACGACTAACACAATTAATAGCAGCGGTGTAAAAAAACCCTCATTTTGTACGGTTAATTTTTACCCCCTTATTAAAGGAGAACCGCGATCAATGAAAACAGAAAAACTTCTCGGCGACGATCTCATATTTTCCGACGAGTGGAAAAAGGGCGTGTCATATCGGCACATCGGATGTGATTCAAATGATTCATGCGTTGTTAGCATGAAGCAGATTCAAGATGGGTATGGTGCAATCAACAAAGGTGTGCTTAGTATTGAAGGGCATTGTGAGGCGCCATCAGCAAGCGATGTCGATAAGCCAGCGTGCAATAAAACCAGCTGCACATATATTGACTATTTGACAAGTCCACAAAGTTGGCGCGTTATTGGCGCAGACGCCAAGAAGAATTTTTATGTTAAAAATTGGGACGAGGTCTATACATATCCGTCTTTTGAGAATTTAGGCATCCTGTTTAACAACGGAAACGGGTAGTTTTTACAGGAACGCTCGTGCTCTTGAACAATCTTGACACCCGTGATACCATGGGGGGCATCGTATTTCTCGAAACCTCTATGGGCGAAAAACTTATTGTACGCGGCGCGCGCGTCCACAATTTAAAAAATGTTACAGTTGAGATTCCAAAGAATTCTTTAACAGTTATCACAGGACTGTCTGGTTCTGGAAAATCATCGTTAGCGTTTGATACAATTTATGCAGAAGGTCAGCGCCGATATGCAGAAAGTTTGTCGAGTTATGCTCGGCAGTTTATGGGTATGCAGGACAAACCGGATGTTGATGAGATGAAGGGTTTGTCGCCAACAATTGCAATTGATCAGAAAACCGCAGCGCTTAATCCGCGCTCGACCGTCGGTACGGTTGCGGAAATTTATGATCATCTGCGATTGCTTTTTGCGCGTATTGGTCGCCAACACTGTCCGTCGTGCGGAGGGGAGTCACGTGAATTTTCGCGCGGCCAAATTATAGAAGAGGTTCGTCGTCTTGCGCGCGAACAGGGCGAGTTGTACATTCTTGCGCCAGTATATAAAGACGAAGCGCTTACGGATTACGCACTTATCGGCGCAATGGAAAAAGCGGAAGCGGATATGGCCCGCGTTGACGGAATGTTCGTGCGAAAAAGTGAAGTTGCACATTTGAGTTTGTCGCCAGCAGCGCCACACACAGTTGAACTTGTCATCGGTCGCATCGAAGATGTAAAGAAAGCGGATGTTTCTGGTCACATTTCAAAGGCGCTTGAATGGGGTAATGGATTTGTAATCGTAACGATCATGTCGAGCGGTGAGGATATTATTTATTCGACCGAACGTCTCTGCGCAAATTGTGGTAAAAAATTACCTGCTCTTGAGCCTGGATTTTTTAGTTTTAATTCTCCGCACGGTGCATGTCCGCGATGTACAGGTCTTGGAATTACGCTCGACGTTGATCCGGATTTGGTAATGCCGAACGATCGATTGACTTTAGCAGAAGGCGCGATTCAGCCGTGGACGCGCATTACAGGCAATCAACAATACTACCAAAAACTTTTGCAGTCGGTTGCAGACAGCCACAGTTTTTCAACGGACGTTCCTGTCGCGAATTTGAAAAAACCAGCGCTCGACATTATTTTGTACGGCACTGGACAACAAACATACGAAGTTGAAGGCAAGGCTGTTGTGTTCGAAGGTGTGATTGCAAATTTAACACAGCGTCATGCCGAAACAACATCGGATTACATTCGCAAAGAAATCGAAACGTACATGCGCGAGCGATTGTGTCCGATTTGCGAAGGAAAGCGTTTGCGTAAAGAAGCACTCGCCGTGACAATTCTTGAAAAGACGATTGCGGATTATACGGGTTATTCAATCGAAGAGGCTGCTGATGTATTTAAACAGCTTGCGCTTGGAAAATTATTTACGGAGCGCGAGAAATTAATCTCAACGCCGATTCTGAAAGAAATTGTTAAGCGCCTTGAGGACTTATATAAAGTAGGGCTCGAGTATATTACGATTGATCGTTCAATGAATACATTGTCGGGTGGTGAGGCGCAGCGCGTTCGTTTATCAACGCAGCTTTCAAGTCAGCTCACGGGCGTGATTTATATTTTGGACGAACCATCGATTGGTTTACATCCGCAAGACACACAGAAATTAGTTGATACATTAAAATCACTCCGCGATATCGGTAATACCGTTATTGTTGTTGAGCATGACGAGATCATGATGCAACAGGCGGATTATGTTATTGACGTGGGCCCGGGCGCGGGTCGCTATGGCGGCGAAATCATGGCGCAAGGAACGCTCAAGGACATCATGAAATGCAAGGACTCTCTCACCGCGCAGTATCTTTCCGGCAAGCGCAAAATTGAACCACCAAAAAAACCACATAAAGGAAACAATAAATCTATCACGATTAAAGGTGCGACTGCATTTAATTTGCGCAACATCGACGCGTCAATTCCACTCGGCAAGTTTGTGTGTGTTACGGGAGTTTCAGGTTCGGGTAAATCAACACTCATCATCGACATTCTTGGTAAAGCGCTCGCAAAACATTT
>CALRDW010000023.1 GCA_943355025.1 Candidatus Magasanikiibacteriota bacterium
ATATCACCTGAATGAACGTATACTCAAAAAGAATAAATGATACTTCGACGGGAGTTCCTGTTTATCTCTCCCTGAGAGGCATCTGCATTTTCTTTGAGCGTATGTTGAGTCAGTGTATTGAACTACTCAGAAGCTTACGGTTCCAATCTCTTTACACCGCGATACAAAAACGAAACATCCCTCACATTATCAATATCAAGAATTTTCATAACCATACGACTCGGTCCCATGCCAAGTCCACCATGCGGAGGACAGCCGTACTTAAAAAAGTTAAGATAAAATTGAATCGATCCAAGGCTCATTCCTTTTTCTTTCGCCTGCGTAACCAAAACATCGTAACGATGCTCTCGTTGCGCGCCCGTTGTAATTTCAATACCATTCCAGAGCAAGTCAAAACTTTTTGTCAGCTCTGGATTCTCTTCGTCACGCATATGATAAAACGGACGCACCGAAACCGGATATTCAGTTATGAATACAAATTCATGGCCTTCAGTTTCCTTTACATGCTCGCAAATACGGCGTTCTTCTTCTGGGCTGAGGTCGCCTTCATGTTCACTCGTAACACCAAGCCCAACCAAAATCTTTTTTGCTTCAGCCATCGAAATCTTTGGAAACGGAACTGCAGGCACAACAACTTCACGTCCAAACAGCGTTTTAATCTCTTCACCATGTTTTTCTTTAACCGCAGCGAGCATGAATGCAATTGCTTTTTCTTCTTCGGCCATGACTTCGTAATGCGAAGTAATGTATGAAATTTCTGCATCATACCCCGTGAATTCTGTTGCGTGACGCGAGGTGAACGATGGCTCCGCACGAAAGACTGGGCCGATTTCAAACACGCGCTCAAACCCTGCGGCCATCGCCATCTGTTTATAAAATTGCGGCGACTGGGCAAGATACGCCTTGCGATCAAAATACTGCACCTCAAAAACTTCTGCACCCGACTCGCTCGGCGCGCTAATTAATTTTGGTGAATGAATCTCCATGTAACCATTCCCCACCCAATAATCGCGGAGTGCCGCCTCCATCGTTGTCCACACTTTAAAAATCAATGTATTTTTCGGTTTGCGTAAATCAAGCCAGCGCCAATCAAGGCGTTTCGATTGGTCCGCTTCTTCTAATTTCTCAACAACATGAATTGGAAGTTCCGGCTCTGCATGCGATAAAATTTCGATCGTCTCCGCTAAAATTTCTGAGCCGCTTTGTGCCTCAGCACCGCCCTTTGCGAGGCCCGAAATCTGCACAACGGATTCAAGGCTGATTGATTCCACAGACGCAAGCGCTGTCGGGTGCTCTTTAGTAACCACCACCTGCATCACACCAGAAATATCACGCACAACAAGAAATGCAATGCTCCCTCTGTTGCGAATTGTTTCAACAAACCCAGCAATCGTCACTTGTTCTCCTGCGTGATTCTTGACCTCACTCGTGTGAATTCTCATAGTGGCTGTGCGCGTGCGCGAAATAATCGATACTGAAAAATGAATATCAAAATAGTAACAAAACTCCAGGTTTTTTACAAGATGGGCCCGAGTGGTCTATGCTGTGTGCCGCTGCACCGAACCTAACAGTTTAAGCTGCTGCCAATATTCATAACGTCTTCCGTACATAAGATCCGCAACGCGCTCAACGGATTCGGCATATGTTGCTCGAAGTGCTCTCTCTGCCTGTGTGTCCTCACCATCAAATTCAAGCGTGTCGAGCGCGTTGGTAATTTCAGCCTCGAGCGCTGCAGGATCACGAAAACGCCGAAAAAAATCGAAGAGTTCCTCTGTCGAGAGTTCGCCTTGAGTGCCAGTATTAAAATGATCCTGCGTTAAAATTTCTTTAAAAACTATTTTTGCACTCGCAAACACCATGTCCCAATCTGTATATTTTGTGTGCCCAATTTTTTGAAGCTCGGATTCAAAATCTTCCGCAGAAATCGAGCCGCGAAAAATTTTATCAAGCATGTCCGATGGACGGATGCGCGACAACAGCGTGCTTGCCTCCACGGTCGAAAATTCACCACCCAATAAACGGATGCGGATTTTCTTTCGCTCGTCTTCTGAAACAGAAAGTGACGCGGCTTGTTTATTAAAAACTCCTGTGTCTGAATCAAGTATCGCACGCACCAACTTTTTTTGTTGATCTGTGTTCGGCGCCGCAGGTGCACTTGCGCGACGAAGAACAAAAGCGAGATCTTTTGCTCCGCGCCCATGCGTGCGACTGATCGTAATTTCTTCGCCCAAACTATTATGCCCCACCACTGCGGTTTGATCAGAGTCATTCTCGGACGAACTTACAAATAAATTTTTCCGTGCAATAAATAATTCTAAATTAAAAATACGACGAACATTTTTTTCGATTCCCTGCTCAACCGGAATTGCACCTAAAGAAATTTTTCCACTGAACACTCCTTCGACAAGCCGACGAATTTTTTTGATTGGTCTGCCTGCAATTTCTTCCGCCGACTTAGCATGCAAATCAAGCAGCGCAAATAATTCTTCTTTTGTTTTTACTTCTTGAATTTCTTTTTGCAAATCTTTTTTTATTTCTTTGGGTTTCTCGAGTTGCAGAGGCGTATGCGGCGCGGGAGTCTTCACAACTGCATCTACGCCAATTTCTTTTGTCGTCATTTTAGATGTCTCCGCGGCTTCATGAGCATCACGCGAACGAAGCACCTCAAGTAATTTTGCACGTCGCGCAGCGAGCGCTGAATTTGGCATCACTTCTGGCGCAAATACATCTTTTCGTGGTGATGGTTTCGTATCCTGCGCCACTGACAGTGGTGACTCATCTTCATCATCAACTTCAAAACCGTGTTGTACATCATCCGCCAATTCAAGCATCGGATGTGGAGCATCTGACTGGAGCAAAAGGCGTGGCGGCTGAATAGTTGGTGTTGGCCTTGGTTCTTGCTGAGATTCTGCGACACGCCCTGCCCGCAAAATTTCATCGTCAAGTACGGCAAGTTCGCGCTTCAATATATCCTGCTCATATCGCAAACCATCTTTTGTCATCCGATTTTTTTGTGAAAATGGAAACGCAAAATTAAAAGATTCGTTTTCTAATATATGCAGTCGAGCGAGAATCCCGGCCCGCATGCTTGGTAAATCTTTATAATTATCTAAAAAATCGTTCCAAAATGCGCGCTCGCCAGCGGTTAAACCACGTGACCATATCTCCCGCGCTGCACGCATGAGCGGATGATCGGTTGCACCAGCAGAAATTCCTTGGCTCGGAACATTTCCCTCGCGCGCAGCATGTAATAATCGTGCGCGCTGCTCAAATGAGAGCGATCCAAAATTTGGAATTGCTTCTTGAGCATGCTCCACCCCTCGTTCTTCGCGGCGCGGCGCTCGTTCTGATGCTGATTTCATAAAGTACGGAGCAACTGTTGTCAACAATTATAGATGAATTTTCTCACGCGTGCAATGTGATCTGTATCCTTAAATTCTGGTAGTGGTTTTTCAAAAGGATTAGGAAGCATGGGAGCAGTATAACACCTGAGTGAACGTATACTCAAAGAAATTGCAGATGTCTCGACGGGAGTTCCTGTTTATCTCTCCCTGAGAGGCATCTGCAATTTCTTTGAGTGCATGTTGAATCACTGTATTGTATTGTTCTGAAACTTCGGAGTCCTGTTGAAAACAAAAACCCCTGGCCTCACAGCCAGGGGTTGAATTGTTACATGATTGTCCGTTTACGACGCGCAGCTCCAAAAGCTGGGCTGCGTCCGCGTCGAGCAAAGCTCGGACCTGGAGCATGACGACGAGGTTCTGGGCGTGGTGAAAAACCGGCCGGTGCTGAAGCGCCTATTGCCGGAGCCGAAGCTCCAGCAGCAGCTGATGAGGTTGGCGCAGATTCTGTACCATACGCAGGACGTGCTGCATACGGAGTGCGATGTTGCTGACCGCCGCCGAATGATGGACGACCACCTTCGCTGCGACCTCGGTTAAAACTGCCACCGCCACGCTGTTGACCACCGCGTCCCTCAAAACGTGGACGATCACCGCCGAATGAGCGCTCCTCACGAGGAGCCTCGTGCACAATAATCGCAGATAAATCTGGGACTTGTTTAACATTAAGTGGCATGCGAATCAAACGTTCAATTAAACGAACGTCATTTTTTTGGTCTGGTGTTGCAAATGAAATTGCGCGGCCCTCGCAGCCAGCGCGGCCCGTACGACCAATTCGATGCACATAATCTTCCGCTGCATCTGGTAAATCAAAATTCACCACGAGCTCAATTCCTTTTACGTCGATACCACGCGCTGCAATATCTGTTGCAACAAGAACGCGATATTTTCCCTTCTTAAAACCTTCAAGCGCTTCGCGGCGCTGTGCGAGCGAACGATCCGAATGGATTTCCGCGGCTGCATGTCCGCCTGTGCGGAGCGTGCGCGTAATTCGGCGTGCACCGTGCTTGGTGCGAGAAAACACAAGAATTGAACCCGTGATTTCACCCAGTAATTTTTCAAGAAGTTTTGATTTGTCCTCTTTGCGCACAAAAATAATTTCTTGCGTAACGCGTTCTGCGGTTGTGCCTGGTTGCACAACTTCAACGCGAACAGGAAGTGTCATAAATCGTGCCGCGAGCTGCATAATTTCCGGCGGCATGGTTGCCGAAAATAAGAGTGTCTGGCGCTTATCCTGCGCTGGAAGCGCCTCGAAAATTTTCTTAATCGCTGGCATGAAACCCATGTCAAACATGCGATCGGCCTCATCCATCACAACAATTTCAACTTCCTTTAAGTTAATATTGCGCTGTTGCATGTGGTCAAGAAGACGACCAGGTGTTGCAACGATAATGCGTGGATTTTGTCGAAGTCGTTGCGTCTGAGCATACATTGACATGCCGCCCATAAGTACAACCGTGCGCATATTGAATGCACGCCCTACTCTTTCGAGCGTTTCTTCAACCTGAAGCGCGAGCTCGCGCGTTGGCAAAACAATAAGAGCACGTCCGCGTGTTTGCTGGAGGCGCTGTAAAATTGGAATCGCAAAAGCAAGGGTTTTACCCGTACCTGTTTGTGCAATGCCGACCACATCCTTACCCGTAAGGGCGATTGGAATGGCCTGTTTTTGAATTGGTGTCGGTGTTGAATATTTTAAATGACTTAAAATATCCATGAGTGCTGGCGCGATGCCGAGTCCGTCAAAAGACGGCTGTTGTTTAATATCAGTCATATAGTGGGTTAGTGACCCGAAATCCGCTGAAAGTCACTAAAACTATGACAAAAAGAGAATCGAGTCTGGCGCCTCTGGGGCGCGCAATTGGTAAGGACAAAGCATAGCACGCGCTGGCTTTTCTGTCAACCATGCGAACCCAAAGGACAAAGCTCATCGTAATATAGGAAGAGTATTGAAATCTGCGCTGGATGCGCTTTGTTTACCTTATTATATGACGAATCTTATTGAAACCGCCAAGAAACATCCCTATATTTCAGCAATTGCCATTCTTGTGGTGAGTTTTGGTGGTTACCGCTATTATCAAAGTACGCATGCGACCGCGCAAATCAAATACGTGACAGGAACCGTCCAAAAGGCGACACTCATTAAAACCATCGACGGATCAGGTCAGGTTTCAGAGCTTGGGAAGCTTGATCTCAAACCAACGGGTTCTGGCGCGGTTATTTCCCTCCCTCTCAAACAAGGCTCGCCGGTTCGTAGTGGTCAAGTTGTTGCTGTGATCGATCAGCGAAGCAACTATGTTTCGCTTGTACAAGCACGGGCTTCTGTTGCAAATGCAGAGGCAAACTACGCAAAAGTTGTTGCAGGAGCAACGAGTTCAGACGTACATCTCTCACAATTAGCAGTTGATTCGGCTGTAACATCGCTTGAAAATTCAAAAAATTCCTATAAACAAGTCGAGCTTCAGCAGCAGCTTGCGGTAAAAAATGCCCGCACAAATCTTTTTAATTCAACGCCCGCAGCAATTCCTGCATCGAATAATCTTTCGACGGCAACCGTCGCTGTTTCAGGATCCTACCTTGGTACGCAAGACGGACAATATGCAATTTCAATTTATTCTGGCGGTGACGGCACACATTACGCAGTTGGTGGCATCAACTATTATGATGCGGCGATAACCCCCGGACTTGCACAACCGCTTGGCAAAGATGGATTATCAATTACATTCAGCACAACTGGAACTATTGTGCCCGGATCAACCTGGACAGTTTCAATTCCAAACACACAGGCAAGCAATTATCTCTCAAATAGTAACGCGTACCAATCAGCGCTTGTCGCACAAAGCTCCGCACTTTCTTCAGCGCAAGCATCCGTTAATTCAGCGTTAAATTCGGTTGAGTCAGCAAAAGCGCAGCTCGAAATCAAGCAGGCAGCCGCGCTACCTGAGGATGTTCGCATCGCAAAAGCACAGATTCAAACCGCACAAGCACAGCTCTATGCAGCTGAGGCAAATTATAACGGCAACATTTTGAAAGCGCCGTTTGACGGACAAATTGCATCAATCAACTCGCAAATTGGCGAGCAAGTAAGTTCAGCAACTGCGGTTGCAACAATCATCACTAACCAAAAAATCGCAAGCGTTTCGCTCAATGAAGTCGATGTCGCGAAAATTAAAGCGGGCGACAAAGTTAATTTAACGTTTGATGCGATCGACGGACTTTCCATCACCGGACAAATTGCACTCATCGATACGCTCGGTACAGTTACGCAAGGTGTTGTTAATTATGCGATCAAAATTTCGTTTGATACGCAAGATGAGCGTGTAAAACCGGGCATGAGTGCGAACGCATCAATCATTTTGGATGTGAAGCCTGATGTGCTCGCGGTTCCTGCGTCTGCAGTTAAAACTGATAACTCCGGCTCGTATGTGCAACAGCTCGACGCAACCGGCAAACCACAAAATATTCCAGTAACAATTGGATTTGCAACCGACACACAAGTAGAAATTGTTTCCGGACTTAAGGAAGGCGACACAATTATCACACAAACAATTAAAGTTGGCGCAACTGCGCCAGCCGCTGCATCGCGAACAGCAGCAAATCCATTTAGTGCGATTGGAGGCGGTGGCGGTAATCGCGGTGGAGGAGGTGGTGCTGGTGCCGGTCGATAACGCTCTGCACACGCTTCTATGATTTCCTGCAAAAATATCATCAAAACATATACGTCTGGCGATATGGAAACGCAGGTGCTCCGCGGTGTTTCGTTCGATATTACTGACGGCGAATTTGTCGCGATCATGGGTCCATCCGGTTCAGGCAAATCAACACTCATGCATATTCTCGGCGCGCTCGACACACCAACGAGCGGTGAATATGAATTAGACGGCCGTCCTGTTTCGGAACTTTCCGATGACGACCTCGCAGATCTCCGAAAAAATAAAATTGGATTCGTCTTTCAATCATTTAATTTGCTTGCGCGTGCAACCGTGCTTCGAAATGTTGCGCTGCCGCTTGTCTACGCAGAAATGCCCGAAAATGAACGCTTGAGCCGTGCTGCAGCAGCACTGCGTGAAGCCGGCATGGATGAGTCACGGTTTAATTATCTATCGAATCAAATCTCTGGCGGACAAATGCAGCGCGTTGCTATTGCACGGGCACTCGTCAACAATCCATCACTCCTTCTCGCGGATGAGCCGACGGGGAATCTCGATACACGTACGGGAGATATTGTGCTTGGCACGTTTCAAAAACTCCACGAGCAGGGTCGTACAATTGTTCTCATCACGCACGAGCTCTATGTTGCAGAACACGCTGACCGGATCATTCATATCAAGGATGGTTTAATCATCAGCGATACAAAAAATATTCACAAGCGCGTTGTCACTCACATTCAAGACGTATGAAATCAAAAGATCTTCTCGCAGAATGTTACAACGCGCTCACAGTAAATAAAATCCGTACTGGCCTTACGATGCTCGGTATCGTAATCGGTATTGGGTCTGTAATTGCGATGGTGAGTATCGGGCAAGCGGCAAAAAATTCTATCGAAGCGAGTATCCAGTCCATTGGATCAAATTTAATTTTGGTCTCGCCGGGAAGTACACGCGGCCTCGGCGCACTGGTGAGTTCTGGTCGCGGAAGTTCGCAAACGCTTACGAACGAAGACGAAAAAGCGCTCGACTCTCAGATTTCTTTACCGCACACAACTGAGCCAGAAACGAGCACGCGCGCGCAAATTATTGCAAAAGGAACAAATACAAACACGCGCGTGATTGGCACGGTCGCGGCATACACAAGCGTCCGCAGCCTTGAAATTGATCTCGGCTCATTTATTACGGATGATCAAAATCGCACCAGTGCCAAAGTCGCAGTTATTGGCCCAACGACGCGCGATGATTTATTTGGTGCTGACGTAAACGTGGTCGGGCAAACGATGCGCATCAATGGGAATACGTTCAAAATTATTGGTGTCACAAAATCAAAAGGTGGTAGTGGATTCCTCAATCAAGACGACGTCGCGTATATTCCACTCACAACCGCACAACACTATTTGACTGGCGCTGCATACTTAACGACGATTGCTGTGCAGGCAACTTCGGCGAGCGATATGGGCACGATTCAAGAGGAGGTTACAGCAGCCTTGCTGAGCCGCCACCACATTAACGATATTGCTCAGGCTGATTTCACGGTACAAAACCAGGCTGATATTGTTGCAACGGCGTCAACGATTACCAGCACCTTTACGACATTGCTCGCAGCAATCGCAAGTATTTCTTTACTTGTTGGCGGCATCGGAATCATGAACATGATGCTCACGACGGTGACAGAGCGCACGCGTGAAATAGGTCTTCGCAAAGCAATTGGTGCAAAAGGACGCGACATAAATGCGCAATTTCTTATTGAAGCAATCATGTTAACTTTTGCCGGTGGTTTTCTTGGTGTTGTTCTCGGTTGGGTGATATCATTTGCGATTTCAACCTTCACCGGCATTTCTGCAGCCGTCACGCCGTCATCTGTTGCTCTCGCATTTGGTGTTTCGGCCGCAATTGGCGTTATCTTCGGCTACTACCCGGCGCGTCGTGCATCAAAATTAAATCCAATCGAGGCACTTCGCTTCGAATAATAAAAATAATTTATTTATATGAAAATTGAAAAAAACACACTCATCACAGCAGCAATTGTCGCGGTAGTTGCGTTTGGCGGTGGCACTTTTTACGGCAAGCACTCGGCAGGAACAACGCTCTCTGATTTAAAAAACCTTTCTGCTGCTGATCGCCGGCAAGCGCGCGGTAGTCGAGGTGGTTTTGGTGGTATAAGTGGAGGTGCAGCAGGCGACAGTTTTGTTTCCGGCGAAGTTTTAAGCGCTGATGCAAAAAGCATCACAGTCAAATTGCAAGATGGCGGTTCAAAAATCATCTTTATTTCTGCCGACACAAAAGTTATGAAATCAACTGCTGGTTCCATCGCTGATGTAACGATTCAATCACAAATCACAGCAACAGGCGGTGCGGCAGATGGTGGAAATATCACTGCAAAAACAATCCAGATTCGCCCAGCTATAACAAAGTAATCCTGCGTCTACGTCGGGAATTTACGGCAGCCCACATCACAGCAGGTTACTTTTCGCCGTAAAAATAAAAATAAAAGTTAAAGAAAGAATGAAAAATTAAAGTTTAATTCACCCCACCGCGCCAGCAACGCCAAAAAACCCGTACACACACGTCGGCTCGTGCCCGGACAAGAACGCCTGCCGATCGTCACGGTTCCAGCACGCGCGCGGGACGCCGCCAGGACCTGGGAAATAACTACCGACTAGATAATTAATACTGTCTTTCTGAGAAGCGTAATCGTTGATTACTTTATTCTTCTGATTAAGATTCGTTGCGAAGAGAG
>CALRDW010000024.1 GCA_943355025.1 Candidatus Magasanikiibacteriota bacterium
ACCACAGCCCAAGAAGCACCCCCTTCTTCCCAAAAAGAAGAGTCTGAGTATTCTGTTAACTCAGATCTCGAAGAGTTATTAGTGTTCTGTCGAACCGAGGTGCTCAATGGCCGTAGAGCGCGGGCGGGGTCTATTGAACAAAGTGCGGGCTACAATTTATTAATGAATGGCATTGGGGAAAGACTTGGTCGGGAATTATTTATTGAACGCACCACGAATGATTCATGTCCTGCAACACCCGAGGATGTCAAATTATTTGTAGAACAGTGGGAGCATGAGGAAAGTACAGGCGCACGTTCGTATGATCCAGCACAAGATTTTGCTGAACAACTAATTTTTAAAATTGCAGAATATTCGCGTGTGGAGCCGACTACTGTTTCGGCTGCTTTTATACATGCTTTTTTTTCTGATGCATCGCCAGAGCAATCACTTTCACCGCTCCTGCATGACGCAATTGATCCATCATTTTTTACACGCCTGCGCAATGCAGACGGTGCATCGGATATGCGGGATGTTGTTGAACAATTTCAAATGTATGCAGACGCTGAATCCCTGCAAATTTTCTGGCGGGCGATCCGCTGAGTGCTTGTTGAGTCGCCGAATTGAACTACTTATAAACTTCAAATCTTGCTGAACAGTTACGGCAAAAACGGCTGACTCTCCCCACTAATCTGATACGGAATAGTTTCATACATAGGAACAACCCTGCCATCCACTCGATTAAGCGCAACGTGTACCAGAATTCCGCGCTGCGTTTCCGGAGAAAAATACTGATCGAAAATAAAATTTCCCATGCTGTAATAAATTGGATGGCCTTTATACTGTTCAACGGTTTCGACAACGTGTGGATGACCTCCAATAACAGCATCTGCGCCAGCCAGAATAAACGCGTGTCCAGCCGCGATCTGCGACAACGACGGCTTCGGTTTATACTCGACTCCCCAGTGCGGCATCACAACCAAAAAATCTACTTTCGGACGTAGCGCCTTAATTGCTGCAACAACGTTCGGAATATTTTGTGCTTCTGGTCCAGCAAATGCGTGATAACCGACAACACCAATTTTAAATCCATTTTTTTCAATGATCGTTCCAATGAGTCCTACGCGATTGAGTGGATCGCCGAAATACTGAGTGCCATTTTTTTTCAAAATATCTTTTGTTGACGCCAATCCCTTCTCATTAAAATTGTACGTGTGGTTATTTGCGAGCGACACAACATCAAATCTTTTTGCGAGCTCGGGTGCAAATCCCGAATCAAATGTAAATGACATCGCCTCTGCACGTTTCATATTAAATGCGGCTGCAGTAAATGGGCCTTCTAAATTTGCCACGCGCAAATCAAAATTCGATAACAATTCATCTATGCGTAAAAATGGATGTGCAAAATTTTTATTATCACGAAGTATTGCTCGATAGACATTTCGATCGAGCATGATGTCGCCTGCAAATACAATTGAAAGCGAGGTGGTGCTGGCTGCAGCCGCATATTGTTGCGCATGATATTGATCTCTATTTGCAGCAGCGCGCACAACCGACAATGAACCACCAGAAAGTAACGACGCGCCAGCAGCGACGCCAAATCCGGCGGCGCAAATTAAAATAAAAATTACAAATAATTTTATAAATTTCATATTGAACATTACTTCGCTACCTCGCTATAAACCGCTGCGGAAATTTCCTTTATGGTGTTTGCTAAATCACCATAATTTGAACCCTTTGTCATGATGCAGAGCAAGTATGGATTTGCTGTATATACAATTCCACAATCGTGCAGCTCTTTAAACCCAGGCGAGCTATCATCATTCACAATTTCTCGCTCGCCGAATTTGTGTGCAACAGTAATTGATTGCGGAAGGCCCGCAACAATACCATTAACATAGTCTGTCTTCGACAAAATCTGCAATGCATGATCTGAAAATTCACGAGTAAGATACGAACCGTTATACAAAACTCTAAAAAAGTATGAGTATTTTTTTGCGGACATGAAATCAACAGAATTTTCCGCGGTTGGAATAGATAAACCTAAATCTGTGTAAACCTCTTTTATCCAATTAGCATCTATATTCTCGTGGAGCATGCGACGCGCATTATTGTCTGACGCTATTATCATGGCATTGATCAGCTCTAAAACAGAGTATTGCCTATTAGGCAAAAGCTCGTGTGTGGATCTAAAATTCTCTGTAGCATTTTCGTTAATATTGCCACTTAATAAAACCTTCTTATCTAAAAGCTTCGTATCCGTTTCTGCAAGTTTGAAAAATGCGATCATTGTTGGAACTTTCAGCAAACTGGCCGGAGAATAATTTTCATTTTCATTTACACCCGTCCAGCGGCCAGTGTTTAAATTACGAAAATAAATTGAAGCATCTGTAATTTCATGGTCTGTAATTTTTTTATTTCGAATCGTCGAAATAATGTTTTCCAATTGTTTGTATCCATCTGACGGCTTAATTTCAGCAACCGAGCATAAAAGCAATGGATTAATAAATGAATATTTCGCATCCTTTTCACGAATGGCATTTGTAACCGGACGCACTGCAGCAGCTTGCGCAGCAAAGATAGTGTTATAAACAAAAAAACCAGCGGTGCCGATGAGCGCGCCGCAAAGAAATATCAGGATTGATCTGTGGGATTGCCTCATGTGGCTGAATTGTAACACACTCCCTGCTGATTGGGCAGGGAGTGTGTAAATTTGTCTAAGTTATCAGATCAACGTCCTCGACGCTGGCCTCCTCCTCCACCGCCAAATCCGCCTCGCCCACGATTGCCCCCACTACCATCTGCACGATCGTCTCGCGGTGGACGTTCCTGAAAATCAGTTGGCGGCGGCGTCATGCGCTTCATAGAAAGTGAGATACGTCCTTGTTCATCAATCTCTTTTACCACGACCTTAACCAAGTCACCAACTTTAAACAAGTCGTGTGGTGACTCGACGCGCTGCCATGACATTTCCGAGACATGGACCATACCATCCTGTTTCGGCAATACTTCGACGAAAATTCCGTAATCTTCAACGCGTACAACAGGCACGTTCTCAAAAATTTCGCCTGCTTCAACAACGCGTACAATGTTTTTAATCCATGCGACGGCTTCTTCGAGCTGCGCGCCAGGAACTGCCGTAACTGAAACCTGACCTGTTTGTTCAATATCAATTTTAACACCCGTTTTGTCGATGATTTCATTAATCACCTTGCCGCCCGGGCCAATAACTTCACGAATTTTATCAACCGGAATCATGAATGTAACAATCTTTGGCGCGTACGGCGACAAATCTGCACGTGGTTCTGGCAAGCACGCGTGAATTGCGTCAAGCACCTGCATGCGCGCCTCACGCGCCTGTGCAAATGTGTCGCGAATGATGTCGCTCGTCAAACCATCAGTCTTTGTATCCATCTGAATCGCCGTGATACCTGCGCGCGTACCTGCAATTTTGAAATCCATACCGCCTGGGCCGTCTTCAAGATCTTGCAAATCAGTTAAAATAACATACTTGCCCGATTTATTTGAAGCCAAACCCATAGCGATACCACCAACCGGTGCGCTAATTGGCACGCCAGCATCCATGAGTGCGAGCGTCGAACCGCAGGTTGAGCCCATGGATGACGAACCGTTTGAGCTCATTACTTCCGAAACAACACGAATTGTGTAGGGGAAAGTTTCTTTTGGTGGCAAAACCGGAATCAAGGCTTTTTCCGCAAGCGCACCGTGACCGATTTCGCGACGACCTGGGCCACGATTTGGGCCTGTTTCACCAACTGAATACGCTGGAAAATTATAATGGTGCATGTATCGCTTTTTGCTTTCACCTTCAATGCCTTGGAGCAACTGTTCGTCGCCGGGAGAACCAAGTGTTACAACTGAAAGCACGTGTGTTTCACCGCGCTGGAAAAAACCAGTGCCGTGCGTACGCGGCAATGCCGCAACTTCCGCAACAAGCGTACGAATTTCCTTGAGACCGCGGCCATCGACGCGTCGTCCTTGTTCAATCACCTGTTCAGTAATATATTCCTCAACAACATGCTTCAATTTATTGAATGCCATCTTTCGACGATCCTTTGCGATATTTTCGCGAGTGAAATACACATCAAGCGCATCTTTCATTTTTGTGAATGCAGCCATGCGCTCTGCCTTTGAACGTTTTGGCGCATCGTAAAAAATCTCACCCGCGTGCTTTGCAATAAATGCATGTGTGAGATCAAGAATCGCGGAATCAGTAATCTCGCCCTCAGGTAATTCCGATGACGCGCCAACCGAGAGTGTCGCCCGCTTTTCTTTACCAACGGCTGCGCGAACCTGCTCAATAAGTTTGAGCGGTTCTTTCATATGCTTGCGTCCAAAGTCGAGCGCCGCAATAAAAATCTCTTCTGAAACTTGCTGCGCCGACGCTTCAATCTGTGTAACTTTTTCAGTGGTGCCTGTAATAACTAAATCAAGCGCTGATTTTGTTTGCGCTTCAACCGTTGGGTTAATCACCCACTCACCCTCAATCTGACCAACGCGAATACCAGCAACAGGACCATTAAACGGAATGTCCGAGATTGTGAGCGCGCAACTTGCTGCGATAATACAAAGCGCTTCATGATCATTCTCGTTGTCATACGACAAAATACTCGTCACAACCTGAACTTCGTTGCGCATCGAATCATTAAACAATGGGCGAATACCACGATCAACCATGCGACCTGTCAAAACCGCTTCATCGGATGGACGCCCTTCGCGTTTAATAAAACGTGAGCCCTTGATAATGCCGGCTGCGTATAATTTTTCATCAAAATCAACGGAAAGCGGAAAATAATCGATACCGTCTCGTGTTTTGTCACTCATTGTCGCAGTACCGAGAACAACAGTGTCGCCATAGCGAACCGTGCATGCGCCGCCTGCTTGTGGTGCAAATTTTCCGACTTCAATGGTAAGGGTGCGGCCGCCCCATTCGGTTGAGAATTGTTGTGACATACAGTTGATTAAACGTTACGCGACTTATGTCACGACCGTTATTATTTAATTACATGATTGTGCGCTTGGAGCGTCCTGCAAATTTTCGTTGCGCTGCGGGTGGCTGCGAAATAGACGGCTTTGCTGATGTTGCTGCTGGCGCTGGCGCAGCAGGATGAACGTATGTAGAGGGTGTTGCCAAGGCTTCTGATTCAAGTTCTGCGCCTGGCATGTCACCCGCTGCAACATCCTCACCCTCTGATTCTTCTTCGCCCATATTTGGCTTGCCACTGCGATGGTGTGTTGAAATCATGTAGCTTTCGCCGTCATCCGCAAGATCCGTAAACCGGTCGACAAGTTCGACAAGTCGGCTCGATGCAGTGTTGCGAAACGCCATAACTTCTACGCGCCGTCCCTTGTTTTGGAGATATTCAACGAGTGGCAAATAATCCCCGTCGCCTGAAATTAGAACGATAACGTCGAGAATGTCGCTCATGCGAATTGCATCAACGGCGATACCAACGTCCCAATCTGCTTTTTTAACACCGCTTGAGAAAACCTGAAGATCGCGCTCTTTGAGCTCGATTCCCTGGAGTCGAAGTGCATCGAGAAAACGAACTTCGTGCTGCTGCGGCGTTTCAACAACGTATGCAATTGCGCGAATGAGCTGACGCCCACGAATCGCACCTTTTACTACGTTAATGAAATTAACTTTTGCGCCAAAAAGATTTTTAGCGCTGTAATACATATTTTGCACATCGATAAAAACACCGACGCGCTGAGCTCCATATGTAATTTCTTGTGTCTGGATTTGAGCCTTATCCGATTTATTTCTTGGCATGTGACCATGGATTAGGCCAACGAAGCTTTACGCTTCTTCTTCCGTCACATCGACTGCATCTACTGCTTTATCGAGATCTGCAAACTGCTTAGCGGCTCTTAAATTAAGAGCTTTTACAAGTTTTTCAAAGCTTTGGATATTTTCGCGCTGGAGAAAACGGAGTAAGCGACGCCGCTCTCCTACCTTGCGCAAAAGTCCACGGCGCGAGGAATGATCCTTGCGGTGAGTCTTTAAATGACTAATGAGTTCCTCGATTTCTGCTGATAAAATAGCAATCTGCACTTCTGGAGAACCTGTATCGCCAGCGTGTGTGCGGAATTTGGCAATGATTTTTTGTTTCTTATCTTTGTCTAACATATACCTCGCATATTAATCTCCGCGGCTTTCCAACGCGAGTGTCAGAGGCTACGGCCAGCTGGGGGCTAGTGTCTGAATAAAATATGTCAGAATCATAGCAAACAAGCGGTTTTTTGTCAAACTGTGCCTAAAGTGTGAATAAAAAAGAACCTCCGACACTGCTGGGTAGAACAAACGAGTGATTCGCCGCTGGGCGGGCGTCACGCCTCAATTTTGTTGAGGCAACTTCGTTTGATACCGCTCTACACATGTTTCCGCGACAAGCGCAGAACACGTGGAGCCAGTGAGGGAGGTGAGGCGGGCAGCGTGGTTGTTTTCGTCTATGAGGGGGTGTGCGGCACACGGTTTTGAGACAGCATCCTGGAAAACTATCCTACATGGTTATCCAGAACACTCTGTCCTCGCGCATCGCAGACCTCTCATAGGCACCATCGGGCCAGCGCCTACTTATTCAAGATTCAGTGATTCGAATATACCTACTTAGCGCGGATTTGTCAAGTGTTGCATAAAGCACTACACTGTTTGATATGAAGCTCGTATTCCAATTTGGGTCCCACCCAGAATTATCTTTGGCTGAGCTTATCGCCCGTTTCCCCGCGCTCAGCACAGGCCGCCTCGTTGCGGGCCGTTTTTTTATTGTAGAATCAAGCGAACCACCCGCATGGCTTTTACGCAACCTTGGCGGCGTTGTTAAAATTTTAGAAGTGATCCCAGGCCTGAGCCATGAACCAGACGCACTCGCAGCCCACATTTTAGAAACATGTACCGCTAAAAATAAAGCTGTTTTTGGCGTTTCTATTATCAACGCGCCCGAGCTCAAAGGATTGGGTATCGCGATTAAACGCGCGCTCCAGCAAGAATCGGACCGACCGGTTCGTTTAGTTGTCAGTCGAGAAAACGAGTTGTCTTCTGCAAGCGTAGTATTAGAAAAACTTCTTGCGCCTGAAGGTGTCGAGCTTGTCTTTTTCAAAGATAGCTCGGAAATAATTGTTGCACAGACCGCGGCAGTGCAGCCGTTCGACGAATGGTCATACCGCGATTACGAACGCCCTGGCCGCGACGCGAAACGAGGCATGCTTCCGCCAAAGCTTGCAAAAATCATGGTCAATCTCGCGCTCGGCACCGCGGATCCAACGCGCGCAACATTCTACGATCCATTTTGTGGATCTGGAACCACGCTTGCGGAAGCCGCGCTTATTGGATTTGGTCGAGTGTACGGATCGGATATTTTACGCGACGCCGTTTCCGACGCGCAAAAACTAGCGCTGTGGGCCACGAAAGAATTTGATTTGAATGAAACTATTTTTGAAATTTTTAAACAGGATGTGACGGTTCGCGCCGATCGAATCAAAACTGCAAGCATCGATTGCATAGTTGCAGAAACATTCTTAGGACGGCCGCTTAAAGCTGGCGAGTCGCTAAGCGTCGCTGAAAAAACTGATTTGATTTCGTTATATCGTCGCGCGCTTCTTGCTCTCGCGCCGCTGCTCCGCGCACCATCTGGTCGGGTTGTTCTCGCGATCCCCTTTCAAATGAAACCGTTTGAGCTTCTACCGCTCGACGAAATTCTCGCCGACACGCCGTTTGATATTGACCCTCTTTTGCCGTCAACGTCAACGCTTCGCTATTCTCGTGCTGATCAGCGAACCGGTCGCCAAATTATTCGTCTGTGTCTTAAATAGATTTCCATTCTTCGCGCGACAACAGATCCCACGCAAAATCAGCAAGCGCTGTGGGCTCAAGTCGTGATAATAATCCATAATAACTTGCTGCATTAGTTGGAATTCCAAATTTACCGGTAAGCTCTCTCTCTCTCTCTCTCTTTAAAAAATTTTACAGTTTCATAGCTTTTGATAAATGTTCCAAGCAATCCCAAAGCAACCGGATCAGAAATACGCCGTTTCAAACACTCAATCAGTTTTTCGTGCGACACATTGTCGAAAAATTTCGTGATGTCCATCCGCCACACCCAGCCGTGCTTATACGACAGAATAAGTTTTTGAGTTCGCTCAATGCACACATGCAAACCTTTCAGGGTTCTGCAGGACCACACATCATATATGAATGTTTTGTCGTATGTAGCGACCAGGTACTCATACACAATTCGATGCATAACACGGTCACGAATGCGAGCGATCGCAATATCACGACGCTTCTTTTCTGTAACTCTACGATGTCGATACGGCCCATGATAATATTCCCCGCTCACAATATCATCATGCAAACAAACAAGATTGTCGATCAAATGCGATTCAAACTCAAGAATCTTCCATGTTATTTTTTTACCCCGCCGAAATGCGCGCCCTGTGTGATGTCAGAAAAAATTTTATTAGAACTCATCGCAAATTTATTCATGGCACAAAATGCACCACGAGCACACAAAGAGATTTATTTACTTAAAGCAGATGCACAACTCAAAACACTTTCGCTTTATATACGGATGTATATGGAGTTTGAGGTTGCGAATCAAACAAGACTCTATCAAATCCAATCATTGATTCGCGAAGCTGGTAGCATGCTCGGTGGCTGGCTGCGAGCCAGCCACAACCAATAATCCCCGCCGCACCAACAGTACCGTAATTCTCGTTCGCATTCGTCGGCTCGTTCCTGTTCAAGTTCGCCTGCCGATTGTCACGGTTCCAGTACGCGTTCGGGACGTTGTCAGAGCTTTTTTGATAATACAATTCATTACCATACGACAATCGCAATCATCGCTGGCCTAATTTTTTGTATCACAGAGCGGTGGGGATTATAATTGCTTTTGCTCTCACTACTCAATGCTGGTATTTCACTGTGTGAAGCACCAAGGAGCATCTTAAATAAGCAGCTCGATTTCTCCGGCAGCGTACTCCGAGGTACGTTACTTTTCACCGGTTTAATAAGGAGACAAAGAAGGAGTGAGGAGCCAAGGGGTTTTACCCCACCGCACCAGACACCCCGACGAACTCATCCACATAGACCGGAACGTGCCTGTACAAGCTAGCCTGCCTGTGGCCACGGTACCAGTACGCGTACGGGATGTAGTCAGAACCTGGGAAATAACTACCGACTAAATAATTAATACTATCTTTATTAGAAGTGTAATCGTTGATTACTTTATTCTTCTCTATGAGATTCGTTGCAAAGAGAGTGAGCCAATCTTCTGGAGTGAAGCCGAGTTCTTTAGAATAACCCGGATCTGTTTTAAGAAGTTCTAGATACTCGTTCGGAGACTTACCTGCTTCTAAACTGTCTCTCCCTGCTTTTGCTGTTCCCTTTCCTTCTCTTGGAATTATTGGGTCTTCCTGGATGAGAAGAATATGGTAGCCAGGGAATGGATTGGTGTTTGGTGTGGAAGAGTTTGCTTGACTTGGCGGGGTGGGCGAAAGGAGTTCTGTTTTAGTTTTACCGTTGTGATTTTATGTATCGATTTGATCTGGATTAA
>CALRDW010000025.1 GCA_943355025.1 Candidatus Magasanikiibacteriota bacterium
CTCTGCAAGAGATTGGATTCCTAGAACCTCTCGTACCACAAAAAAAGAAAGGCTTTACCTTTTTTAAATCAAAAGAATCAAAAGAAAGCCCTTCAGAAAAAATTGGTTTCACAGACATCATCGGCACATTCCGCGAAGTTCCTTCCGAGGAGGCCATTAAAAACCACTTTCTAGCTATTCCTAATATCAAGCAAAAGATAGATCAAGGATTTACGCGCCTTCTTATTGTTCCATTCGGTTCTTCCCTCGACTCTCTTCGAGAAAAGATGGGGGAGCTTATCAAGAGGCATAAGAAAGAAAACAAACTCCTTGCAGAAGATGGAACAGAATTAGAACTCGACGTAGCAAAACCAATTTTTGTATGGGAAGGTTATGATACGGAAGAATCAACAGAGAGCCTCGTTTATTATCCAGAGCTTTTTGATTCAAAAAATCACAACGGGAAGACAAAAAGAGAGCTGCTCTCATCATCAAAATTTCCTGGCTACAATATTCTTCTTATCCAAGACGACACAAGAATACCGAGGCAGAAAAAGGGAACATCAAAATCCGGTCGAGCACAATTAGAGGCACGCAAATCCCCGAACGATTATTTGGAGTTGCTCAAATCAGATCCATCTTATGCAAACGAACATGGCCTTACGCCAGAAGACTGGTTTACGTTGTTTGCAACGAATCTTAATCAGAAGAATAAAGTTATTAACGACTGGGAGCCTAATGAAGATAGTGCAAATATTTTAGTAGGCAGTTATTTTTCAGAAAGCGGTGGAATTCCAAATGCGCGGTGGGCCCGTGATTTTAAACAGGTAGATCTAAGTTGGCAAGGGGCGAGCGCGACGAACATGGAATATGGCATTCTAAGTGCGGTGGGCTGAACTGTTTGCAGCGCAGGCTCGTTGACACAAGGAACGGCGAATGATACAGTCTGACTCTCAAATCTTGGAGGGATAGATGTTTCCTACACAAAACGCGCAGTTTGGCGGGCGTCTTCAGTTGATTGGAGAAGAAATCGATGATCGTATGAACCTACTCAAGGTTCCTGATGGTCAACTGCCGACGTGGTGCAAACAGCATCACATCGGGCATCTCGATTTTCTATACGCAGAGGCTGATAAACGACTCGTAACATTCCAACCGAGCAGTGATTCGCGGCTTGTTCCGGGTTTTGTTGTTCAAGACAAGCGGCAATATCGTGTTACGCCGTTCCCGAACCGGGAGAGCCGAATTGTTAGTGATGATATGCTGACATTTCGACGGATTGATCAGGTTGATGGCATGGTTTGGTATTCCTACCCGCCAGCTCAGTGTTTGCGCATGGGGCTGCACGGACAGATGCGCTGGATAACGCCCGGCATTAACGGTGCGCAAGGGAGCCTTGTCTGTGGCAAACAAGCCTGGGATCTCATTTGGTTCATGCTGCAGTCCTGGATTGGAAACGCCGTCGTACAACAACCGGAGAGGTAAACACTCGTTTTTCTATGCTGAACAGCTAAGAGGGGGAGTGTTTTTTATTTTAAAGATGATCCCGAAGTTTATAAGTAGTTCAATACGGCGATTCAACATGCACTCAAAGAAAAGGCACTGCAATTTCTTTGAGTATACGTTCACTCAAGTGTTATACTGCTCCCATGCTTCCCAACCCTTTTGAAAAACCATTGCCGAAATTAGAAGAAACCGACCCGATCAAAAACGAGGCGATTGTTAGGGAATTTTTGGGCGACAAGGCTGTTGCGAAATATAAATCTTTTTTACAGACTGGCTCTGGAAGTGCGACGCGAGATTTATCTGTCGAAGAACTTATGGCACTCTCGGGATCGGTGCTTGCAGAGAAAGAACGGCTTATTGTTGAGGCGCAGAATCCTGCATTTGAAAGATTTGTTGAGCGTAGCTACAGGTCTCAAATGAAAGCGCTTCAAGAGATTGGATTTCTTGAAAAAAAGCAGGGCATACTTGGATTTACAGCAATCGACAAAAAATTTTATCCAGCGCCAACTCGTGAGGCTGTCAAAAATTATTTTCTTACAATTCCAAATCTTCAAGAAAAAATGTCACAAGGATTCACACGTCTTCTTGTAGTTCCCTTTGGAACATCACTCGACACAATGCTCGAAAAAACGGGCGAGCTTATCAAGAAACGTGCAGCCGCAGGAACGCTTTCAGGCCCAAATGGGGCAATAACTAAAATTAATGTGCAGAAGCCTATTTGGATATTTGATACGTTTGTTAAAGCAGACACAAAAGGAACGCTCTTGTATGCACCAAATCCGATGGACGATCGCGGCGTAACAAAACTAGAGTTTCTTCAAGGCACAACTCGACCTGTAATTGCCTCTCGTCCGCAACCACCCCCGCCATTTCCGGGCTATCATATTTTTTTGGCGCAACAAGATTTACGTATTCCGCGAAAAGATTTTGGCGCTTCAGTTGGCGGGCGAGACCAGATTGAAGCGTGGCAGAATCCGGTTGAATATGCGCAACTGATTAAAACAAACCCAGCGTATGCCGGAGAACTTTTTATGGCTCCCGAAGATTGGCTTACGTTGTTTGCAACAAACCTACACCAAACAAACAAAGTTATCAATGATCCCTCCACTAGTTCGGATTCTCGAGCACTGCTTCTTGGTGCAAGGCTTCAAGGAGTTACCCGTTGTGTTCCATACGCGTATTGGTCTCACGGTGATGAAGAGCAGGCAGATTTGAGCGGAAATTGGACACAAGAAGCTTCACAGTATGCAGGAGTTTCTACAGTGATTGGATAGCTAGCATTTTATTTTTTAATTGAGGCAAAAAAGTCGGCGAAAGCGGTCCGAACAATTTGGATGTGGCGCGCAGTTAACGCAGGATGACAACCAATAAACATACCATTGTCTCGGATGCTGCGCGCGACAGGGAGTTTTCCATACGAACGGCCGGGTGCGAGGCGGAAGCCGGGTTGGTCAGGAATACACCCTGCGAATACAGCGCGAGTTTCGATGCCGCGTGCTTCAAGAAAGTCGACAAGCTCCTGACGCTTGAATGGTGCGTGTGGTCGGACCGCAAAACCAAAGCCATAAAAACTGTGGAATGTACCGGAGCGGATTTCTGGCGGCTGAATAAATGCGTCGTATTTTTTGAGGATGTCTAAATATTTATGCACGACTTTAAGGCGGCGTGCGTTGAGACGGTCGAGTTTTTTAATTTGTTCAACACCGAGTGCTCCCGCGATATCCGTCATGCGGACATTGTATCCAATAGTTGTAAAAATATAGCGCGCGTCGTACGCGCCGAGAACAGGATCGTTGAACACGCGTTTGCTCAGCGCTTCTGGCGGCAAACGTCCGAATTCACGCAGCGATGCTATGATTGCGCGCTGCTCTTTTGTGCGTGTAAAAATCATTCCACCTTCGCCGGTCGTGATGTTGTGCGCGACAAAAAAACTGAGCGTGCTGATGTCACCGAATGAGCCAACAATTTTTTTACCGATGCGAGCGCCGTGTGCCTCACAGCAGTCTTCAATGACGATAAGTTTGTGTTTGCGCGCTATGCGCATGATTTCCGGCATGTTCGCGGGGTTGCCGAGCGTATGTACCGCCATAATCGCGCGTGTTTTTGGTGTGATTGCTTTTTCAATTTCACGCGGATCGATATTCCAGGAATTCATCTCAACGTCAACATATACAGGAATAAGTCCTACTTGAATTATCGGGGACGCGACAGTTGAAAATGTTGTTGCAGGAACAAGAACCTCGTCGCCCGGCTCAGCGGCGCCGGATTGGATGAGCCATGTGTAAACAAGCAAATTCGCGGACGAGCCTGAATTAACCGCCACGGCGTCTGGCGCGCCAACATACGCAGCGCAGCGCCGTTCGAACTCGCGAACGTATGGTCCTTGCGAAAGGCGCAAATCAAGAAGCGCCCCCATAGCACTGAGCAACTCTTTTTCATCATACGCAGGCCATCCAACGGTTACGCTATCGGGCGCGCCAAAATTTTCGACATGTTTTTTAACAAGAGGTGTGATTTTTTTGATGAGCGCAATGCGAGCTGCCTGCGTTTTATTTATTTTTTTTGTTGAGTGTCGCATAAAAATATTCGATTGTACGAGTAAGGCCTTGTTTCAGCGGCACGTTTGTTTTCCATCCGAGATTTTTTGCTGCGCGCGCGGTTGATAACTTGAAAGGTTGAACCTCAAATCCTGCGCGCTGTGCAACCGAGGCTGCCGATGTAACGCGCACATTTTTATTGTACGCAGTGTTAATAATTTTTTTAATTTCAGCGAGGAGATCTCCAAGTGTCGCAGACGCACCACCAATATTATACACGAGATTGTGGGCAGATTTTGGCGCTGCCACGGCGCACATAAACGCACGTGCAACATCCTCCACAAATACAAAATTTTTTAACACTTTGAGATTGCCCACTGTAATTTCGTCCTGCGTTAAAATTTTTTGAATCACATCACTGATGAACATTTCGCGCGGCTGACCCGGACCATACACACTATCGATGCGAAAGATAATGTGCGGGATTCCGTATAAATGGGAATAGGTTTGAAGCAGTGTCTCGCACATCATTTTTGATGCGGTGTACGGTTCAATAGGAAACGGAGCGCTCGCCTCGGTCGCAGTTTTTGTTTTAATGCGGCCATATTGACGATCGGTCGAGGCGAATACAACAAGCGGGTGCAAATCGCGCACGCGCAGAGCCTCAAGCAGGTTTAGTGTTCCGGTAACATTGTCCATGATCGTATCGGCAGGCTGTTTCGTTGCCGCATCAATCTGGACTCGTCCACCAAGATGTATAATCGTATCAACATCGGGGAGCGCTGACGCTATCTGTTTTACGTCAGAAAAATTAAGAAAAACTTTATGAGTGTTTTCTGGCGTCTTTGCTTGAACGTCGCGAACCGCAATAAAAACATGGTGACCTACCGCAATGGCGGCGCGGGTTACATGCGAACCGATAAAGCCGCTCGCACCGGTAACGAGCACTCTTTTTTTGTGTGCGACCTTGTTTCGCATAGGTGAAACTAATGATTTTCTGGGTGTATAGTAGGTGTTTTGGGCCTCAGTTGTCAACCAATGCTATACTGTATCAACATACAATGCGTTCTATGCTTCCGAATCCTTTTGAACAGCCCCTGATTTATCAGAACAATGGTCTGGCGTAACTACCGCTGTTGCATAACATATGATTGTTCTTGGATTAGATCCTGGCTACCACCGCGTCGGCTGGGGAGTTGCCGAGCGTACTGGTCAAAAAATTAATGTTCGCGCATACGGGTGTATTGAAACAGACAAATCGCAAGATTTGCCTGAGCGGCTTCTGTATATTTATACAGACGTTAAAAAAATTTTGTGTGAGCATGCGCCAAAATTTGTTGTGATTGAGAAATTGTATTTTGCACAGAGCGTTACAACGGCGCTCAAGGTTTCAGAAGCGCGCGGCGTTCTTCTTCTCGCGACCGCGGAATTAAAAATTCCAGTGCTCGAATTAACGAACTCACAAATTAAACAAGGCTTCACAGGTTTTGGTGGCGCAAAAAAGATTCAGATGCAAGAAATGGTGCGACTTGTATTTGGAATGAAGGAGAAGATTCAGCCAGACGATGCCGCGGACGCGCTTGCTATGGCATATGTTGGTATACTACGCAGGTAATTGTATATTTATATGGAATTTAGACAATCCCTGAGCATGGGTCAGGAGCTTTCTCACAAACAGAGCCAGGAGTTACGGATGCAACAAACATTAGTTGAGTGGGACGACATCGAGCGCGAACTTGTCGGCGATCCGCAAGATCTTCTTAATTCTGTGATTGATTACGCGGTTGGGCATATTGAGCACGCAGGAATTCGCGGCATGGTGCAAGAGATGCTTACGGATGGGCAGCTCCGCGCGGTACTTTTAAGTTCGGCTGAATCAATAGCATCAAACCCGAGTGATGCTATTATTGCGCAGTGCGCGTTAGATTGGATTTATGAATCACATCGTGGAAGATTTGATTTTGAAACTAACGGGCAGCATTCGGAGAGTGTTGAGCTGGTTAAGGGCTCATTTACGCGCGCGTTTTTTAATCCCGAGAGTCTTGCAGGAGAAATTCAAAGTTTGACGGAGTTCGCTCAGAAAAAAGATCGTAATTTAGACCTCTCATCTTTGATGGCATCACGACGTGAATTGGTGGTAGCACAAGCTGTTATTGCAGGACTTCGTGAATCGGTTGACGCATATACGATTGCTATCAAGCAGGCGCTGGGTGCTAAGTCGAGCGACGGCTCTCGGCCCCTCATGGAATTTCTATCTGATTTAACAGCACTTCGCAATGCGCGGTTTATTATTTCTGATCGAATGGAAAAAAGATTTGCACAGCGATTTATAAAAATGAGTAGGCTCAGCAAGCCCGAGGAATTTGAAACTGCATTTTTAAATTCGATTGCAGAATATACATTGGTTGGCATGGGGACATTGGATCCTGAATTATTCAAGCCGTATCGAGGTGAAATTGTTGAGCGACTTCGTTTTACAGGATCAACCGAGCAGTCGGCGAATCGAATTGCAAACCGTGTCGGCAATCCAGCGCGGATTTTTCATTGGCAACGATGGAATGTTATTGGGAAACAGCACACGCCAGTGACAGACGCGCTTATTCGTGATTTTATAACGCGGCGTGTGCGTGAGGAAAAAGACTCGATCATAAGTGCTTTTATGTACACACAACTATTTTGGGAAATCAAAGACGAAATTTATGAGCCAAATGGTAAACGGATTCCGCCGAAAAAGTCTCTTGAAAAGTGTATCGAGTTGATTCATGCCTGCTTAGGCAGTACCCAAGGACGCGCGGAAGTTGTTAGGTTTGCTCGAACAAAGTGGATTGGAGATTTGAATAAAATTTCAAAATAGGACACCCAAAACAATATTGACACAGGGCTGGTTTTGCTGTAAATTAGGCCCACTATGGTACAGAAACCGGTTGTAATTATTGGTGCGGGTCCTGCTGGGATGACTGCAGCCTCTGAACTCGTTGATCGAGGTGTTCCTGTAATTATACTTGAAAAAACTGATCGCGTCGGCGGCATTGCGCGAACCGATGAGTACAAAGGATATCGGTTTGATATTGGTGGGCATCGATTTTTTACGCGCGTGCCGTGGGTAATGGAATTTTGGAAAAAAATAATGGGCGACGAATTTTTGCGCCGCCCGCGCATGTCGCACATTTATTATCGCAAGGAATTTTATTCATATCCAATCAAACCATTTGAGGCGCTGATGAAATTTGGATTTAAAGAATCGAGCATTGTTATTGCGAGTTATCTCAAGGCACAAATATCAAAGCGCCCATCCGAAGAAACATTTGAGGATTATATTATCAACCATTTCGGTGAACGCCTTTTCCATCATTTTTTTAAATCATACACTGAGAAGGTGTGGGGAATTCCGACAAGCGAAATTCGTGCGGAGTGGGCGGCGCAGCGCATAAAAGGCATGACGATTTTCGGTATGTTGAAGACAGCGCTTCTTCCGTCGAGTAATAAATTTACTTCGCTCATCGAACAGTTTTATTATCCGCGCCTCGGTCCTGGTCAGATGTGGGAGCGTTTGCGCGAAAAACTTTTGGCCTCAGGCCTTGTTACAATTTTATATAATTCGGAGCCACTTATTTTGCAGCACGAGAGTGGAGAGGTGAATCGCGTGTTTGCAAAAACGCCGACGGGAGTTCAGCAGTTTGAGTGCCGTGCGCTTGTTTCAAGCATGCCGCTCCGTGAGCTCATGCAAATATTTTCTCCGGCGCTTTCGGACGAGGCGCGCTCAGCAGGAAATTTATTGCACTACCGAGATTTCTTAACGGTTGCGCTTATCATCAACAAATCGGACATGTTTCTCGATAACTGGATTTATGTGCACGATCCTGCGGTGCGCGTTGGGCGTATTCAAAATTTTAAAAACTGGTCGCCGGACTTAGTGCCAGACGCGAACACGACGTGTCTCGGGCTCGAATATTTTTTGTTCGACACAGATCGCATGTGGACTATGCCGGATCACGAACTCGTCAATATGGCAGCTCAGGAACTTGTGCGGATCGGACTCGCAAAGCGTAAGGATATTGTCGACGGGTGCATTGTGCGTATGCCAAAAGCATATCCGACATATGATCCAGATTATGAGCGCGCGATGCCAGTTATTCGGGAAGTGCTCGCACAGTTTAAAAATGTTTATCCTGTCGGCCGCAATGGCATGCACAAATATAACAATCAGGATCACGCGATGGTAACGGCAAAATTGTCGGTTGAAAATATGTGCGATGGTACAGCGCACGATATTTGGGAGGTGAATGTTGAGCGGGTATACCACGAGCAATCGGATAAATAGGGAATTGACCGGCTGTGAGCGGTGTAGTAGGCTTGTGTTATCCTAAGAAACAGGGGGGTAGAATGGATAATTTGCGGGCAGTTTTATCAGTTAGTCAGGGCGAGCGGATTGCGGTCGTTGCGAGACAAGTGGTTGAGCAAGTTGAGTATTTGCGCAGACTACACATGAGCGCACATCTTCCGTCGATGCTTGTTGTTGGCGGCGGAGATGTCGGGATTGGATTTCTGAAGGCCTTGTTCAACGAGTATCCGCCAAAGCGGGGCGCCGCTCATGTGCGCCCAACAGCTTTTGTAACAACGCGGACTGAAAAAGGAGTCGCTCGGATTTGTGCGGAGCTGGGTCTGCTGAATAACATGGAAGTAGGTGTGTGGATGCGCCCATTGTTACTCGACCCGTCGAATTGGCTTGATTGTGTAGGGCTAGCTGTAGGCTTTAAGATGAGCGGCCACACGCTCACGCATATCGTGCTTTCGGCTGGCGAAGCGACACCTGATTCGCAGGTTTCGCAGATTGCAGAGCAGGAGCATGCCCGTGTCCACACATCCCAGATGTACAATTTTCAGGCAAATGTTGAACCAAAAAAGTTGCCTTTTTCGGCGCTGCTGCAGGCAGGGTTGCTGACAAATGCACATATTGTTGTTGTGAGCTCAATCGCTGCGTTGTTTGATCCGAATGATGAGGTCTGCCGGGATCAAGCGGGCTATATCAAAGCGATGCGCGGACTTGATGTTGCATTCACGAAGGAACAATTGCACAATCCAGAGCTACATCTTGAGATTTGGCACTGTCCATTGATCCAGGGTGCGACTGAGCAACGGTATAAGAAGCTTGGTATTGTCTCTGCGGATTTGGTTGTGCCGAGCGCTGCCGAAATTGCTCGCACGCTCTTGTTTGGTCGGAAATTGTCGGAGAACATTTCGGCAACGGTGTAGAAATTTGTTTTAAGCGCACACGAGTCTTTGCGACTCGCCGTGTGCTTTTTTTTCAATAGGACTCCAAAGTTTCAGAACAATACAATACACCAATTCAACTTACGCTCAAAGAAAATGCAGATGCCTCTCAGGGGGAGATACACAATACATCTTTCTCCGTCACATCAGCATTCCAAA
>CALRDW010000026.1:0-6770 GCA_943355025.1 Candidatus Magasanikiibacteriota bacterium
CCCCCGAAAAGTTATTAATTACGAAACACCGTATGAAGCTTTTACTAAACTTGTTGCGTTAGAAGGTTGAGACTGCCATCTTGCAAAAAAACGCCCTGTCCGCTAACATCTTTATATATGTACAATCACGGAGAGATCGACAAAAAATGGCAAGACCGCTGGCAGGAGAGCGGTGTTTTTAAAGCTGAAGATTTTTCAGAGAAGAAAAAACAGTATTTTTTGGTTGAATTTCCGTATCCGTCGGGTGCGGGCCTGCATGTTGGGCATCCGCGTTCCTATACAGCCATTGATGTTCTCGCGCGGCGGTCGCGCATGCAGGGAAATAACGTATTGTATCCCATGGGCTGGGATGCATTTGGGTTGCCTGCGGAAAATTATGCAATTAAAACGGGCCGCCCTCCGGCAGAAATAACTGCGGAAAATATCGCGACGTTTAAAGCGCAGATTCAGTCGCTTGGTTTATCATTTGATTGGTCTCGCGAAATTAATTCGACGGATGCAGGATATTATAAATGGACACAGTGGCAATTTTTGCAATTTTTTAAAGCCGGCCTCGCATATAAGGCGAAGACCATGATCAACTGGTGTCCGAAAGACAAAATTGGTTTGGCGAACGAGGAGGCGGCGGGCGGCGTCTGCGATCGCTGCGGTGGACCGGTTGAAAAGCGTGAAAAAGAACAATGGATGATTGGAATTACGAAATATGCGGACCGCTTATTGTCTGATTTAAACACCGTTGATTATTTACCGCGCATTCGCAAGCAGCAAGAGGAATGGATTGGAAAAAGCGCGGGTGCGGAAATCGAATTTTCAATCGAAGGTTCTGCGGACAAAAAAATTCGTGTCTTCACGACACGGCCCGATACATTATTTGGTGTGACATATGTAACGCTTGCGCCGGAACATGAATTAGTACAGCAATTGATAATTGCAGAGGATCAAGAAATTGGTGAGCAATTGCCAGAGAGCTCGCCTCGCGCAGCCGTGCGCGCCATGTGTATACGCGATGGAAAACTGCTCATCACATTCGACAAAAGAATGAACGAGCATATTTTGCCCGGCGGTGGTGTTGATGAAGGCGAATCGCCTGAGCAAGCGGTGGTGCGTGAAATTACTGAAGAGACTGGGTATAAAAATGTAAAAATTGTAAAAAAATTGGGCACGTTTAAACATAATTATTACCACACAGGTCAGAAAAAAAATGTACGCAGCACCGAAACGGTTTTTCTTGTTGAAATTAAAAATGACGAACAAGTCGCGCGTGATGAAAAAGAAATTGCAAAAACAGATTTCATGTGGTTGCCTATTGCGGAAGTTAAAGAAAGATTATTGGCAATGCCGACGGTGTTTGGAAAGGCGAACGAGCAGGTTGAACGTCTTGAAAATTATTTGGCCGTCACAGAATATATTTCAGCTGTGACAAATAAAACCGAAATGGATCGCACGGATGCCACGCGCGAAAAAACTGGCGTGTTCACGGGTCGCTATGCAATCAATCCAGTGAGTGGTGTGCGTGTGCCTGTGTGGATTTCAGATTATGTGTTGGCTGGTTACGGAACTGGCGCGGTCATGGCAGTGCCAGCGCACGATGAGCGCGATTTTGAGTTTGCGAATAAATTTGGATTGCCGATAAAAAAAGTTGTTGAGCCACCACAACTTCAATCATTACCGGCGCTGCCACACAATGTTGCCGCAGGCGCGTCGACAGAAATTCGTGTAGAAGCAGAGTGCTGGATAGACGAAGGAATCGCGATTAATTCTGATTTTTTGAGCGGCGCACCGACATGGAAAGCGAAAGAGGAGATGATTCAGTGGCTCGAAGAAAATAAGTGTGGTTCGAGTAAGGTTACCTATAAACTCCGCGATTGGGTTTTTTCGCGTCAACGATATTGGGGCGAACCGATTCCGCTCGTGCACTGCGATGCATGCGCTGAGAAAAAATATCAGTACGTTTTTATTCATGGATTTAAGGGATCGATTGAGCAGAATTTTTTTCCATGGCTCCACGAGTCGCTTGAATCAAAGGGTCATACCGTTGTTGCGCTTGATTTACCGAATACTGACGCACCGCTCGTCGATGAGCAGGTAAAATTTTTGCTCGAGAATGTTAAGTTTACAGCAGACACTGTTATTGTTGCACATAGCCTGGGAACTGTTGTTGCACAGAAATTATTGCCGCTACTTTCCGTGAAGGTGCGCAAAACAATTTTTGTTGATGGACTCATGAACACTATTTTTCGGGATCATCCGCGGCCAGAACTTGAACATTGTTGTGATTGGAAGTTTGATGCTGCGGCCGTACGCGGTGCGACCGACGAATTGTTGCTTATTGGCGACGAAACCGAGTCGATTTTTTCACTCGAGAACCATCGAACCATGGCGCAGTTTTATAAAGCACCTGTTCAAATCGTGGCGCCGCAGGACGACCATTTTTGTTCGTCCGAAGAGCCTGTGATTTTTGCCGCCGCACAAATTTCAGGTTGGAATGCGCTTTCTGACGCTGAGCTTCCACTTACACTTCCGCACGTTGAGAAATATGAGCCGTCGGATAATGGCGAGTCGCCGCTTGCGTCGATGAGTGATTGGGTGAATACAAAATGTTCGCGATGCAGTGGGCCGGCGCGTCGTGAAACCGATACGATGCCGAACTGGGCAGGGTCGTCGTGGTATTTTCTGCGCTACATCGATGCACATAATGAAAAAGAATTCGCGGCCGCTGACAAATTAAAATATTGGATGCCTGTTGACCTCTATAACGGCGGAATGGAACACACGACACTCCATTTATTATATTCGCGTTTCTGGAATAAGTTCATGTTTGATAATGGGTTTGTGCCAACAAGCGAGCCGTATGCGCGTCGCGTGTCGCACGGCCTCATCATGGGAGAGGACGGAACAAAAATGTCAAAATCAAAAGGCGATACCGTGAGCCCTGACGAAATTGTTCGTGAACAAGGTGCGGATACGCTGCGCATGTATGAATTATTCATCGGACCATTTAGTGAGCCGGCCCCATGGAGTATGAGCGGAGTTTCTGGGATCAAGCGATTTCTCGATCGCGTTGTTCGTATGCGCGGGTTGGTTGCAAAAACAGAATCGGAAGAGGTGACAAAGGGATTGCATAAAATGTTGAAGGCGGTAACCGAGGATTACGATCGCATGAGTTTCAACACGGCTGTTGCGCAGTACATGACGTTTGTGAATATCGTTTACGGCGCTGGCGCGATTACTGCCGATTCACTTAAATTATTTGTTCGCGCGCTTAACGTCGCGGCGCCACACGTGTGTGAGGAGCTGTGGGAAGAGCTTGGTGGCGCCGGATTGGTATGTGCAGAGGAATGGCCAGCGTTTGATGCATCACTGATTGTTGACGCAACTTTTGAATTGGTTGTACAAATTAATGGCAAGGTGCGCGACCGCATCGAGGCGGCATCGGGCGCAAGCGAAGAAGAATTGAAAGCGCTCGCGCTTGGATCAGACAAAATAAAAATATGGTTAGATGGTAAAGAGCCGAAAAAAATAGTCGTGGTTAAAGGAAAGCTGGTAAGCATTGTCGTGTGAACACACGCATGTTTTTTCTGCTTCTGTTTGTTTGCGCATTCGCTGTCATGACGCCGCGGAATATTTTTGCCGGCGCACCGTGTACGACTCCAATTCTCATGTATCACGAGGTGATTGAAGTTGGCCCTGCGACAGTTGGTGAACAGCGCGCTTTTTCAATAACACCACGAACATTTGAGATGCAGATGCGGTATTTGCATGACCATAATTACCAAACAGTGTTTGTGCGGGATGTGGCCGCATATGTACGAGCGGGAAAGCGGTTGCCGCAACGGTTAGTGGCCCTGACATTTGATGATGGAACAGTGGATGTTGCTGAAACCGTGTTGCCAATTCTAAAAAAATTTGGACTTAAGGCGACAATTTATGTAAATCCAGGGTTTGATGGAGTGAATGATCGAATGACCCTTGACAAAATAAAAAAAGTATGGGTGAGTGGACTTATTGAAGTCGGATCGCATACACTGACGCATGTTCGGCTGTCGGATGTGCCCCCAGAACAGGCCGTGGCTGAACTAAAAGGCAGTAAATCATTACTTGAGAAGCTGCTTGGCGCACCCGTTGTTTCGTTTGCGTATCCGTTTGGCGCGCGAACGGAAGAAACAATGCATCTTGTTGAGCGGCAAGGTTATAAAAACGCGGTCATTTCTGGATTATCTACACAGCTTAGTGTGGAGCATCTATTTGATTTACCGCGAAAAAGTATTTTTGAGAGTGATAAAATTGCAGGGTTTGTTCGGAAGCTACATGAGCGATAGTTAGTAACGTGAAATAAAATCTGATTCATGCATGAAAGAATGGAGGGGATTGTACAATCTTTTAGCGTACCGATATTTTGTATTGGCTGGATTGTCGGTTTACTAATAGCGGGTCAACCATCATGGCCCATGGCGGCGGGTGGTTTTGTAATTGCGGCATTTCTTCTTTGGGGATTCGATGTTAAAACACCAGCAAGTGTTCTACTCATCGCGTTAGGCGCTGCTTTTGCCGCCATACGCGCGCGACTACCCTCAGTACCGCTTGATTTTTTGCAGCACTCATTTTTATTGAATATACGACTGTGGTGTGATGCAACACTTCACACAAGTCTTGGGTCAACGCCGGAATATTCGCTATTGAGTGGTATTTTATTTGGCGGGGCTGGTAAATTTTCGCGCGAATGGAAATCTGTTTTTATCGCGACAGGAACTATGCATATTGTTGCGGTGTCGGGTTCAAATCTTTCGTTTTACTCTGGCTGGATTGAGACTGCTGCGGCACGAACACGGCTCAGCCCCCGAGCGCGGTCGTATGTGCTTCTTGCGCTTGTGTGCGGCTACACAGTCATGACTGGCGCACCCGCAAGCGTTGTTCGTGCAGCGCTTATGGTTGTCGTCGTAGTCGTGGCGCCGCTGCTGCACCGACAAGCAAGTGCACTTCATGCGCTTGTTGCCGCTGTCATAATTATGACACTGTTTCAACCAACCGTTGTTTCCGATATCGGTTTTCAACTTTCCTGTCTCGCAACACTTGGTCTCATCATTACTCGAACTCAGGCGGGATTTATCGCCGAAAGCATTCAAACGAGCGGTGCGGCAAGTCTGTGTGTGATGCCGATTGAAAGCTTGTATTTTGGCAGGTGTTCCGTGGTTGCACTTATTGCGAATGCGGTCATTGCTCCACTCATTCCTCTTTATATGATCGCTGGTAGCGGTCTTATAGCCCTCCAAGGACTCGGTATTCCTGGATCACATCTCTGGGCGCGTGCTCTTGGCGGTTTATTGACCTTTGGCTTATGGGCGCTGCGTCGGATTGCTGAACTTCCAGGCGGTGTTGTATATGTTAAACTAAATCTGGTAGCCGTGATCGTATGGTACTCTGTCATCGGGTTGTTCATAGTGCATCACTATCGCGCTCGTTGTCGGCGATGAGTAAGTGTGGGTTATATCTGCTATACTAAGAAATATATGAAACGCATTCTATTTATTTTGATTTTTTTGCTTGGTTTTGTTCCACTACAGGCTTTTGCGGCAGCAACAACTACTCCTGTTGTTAATCATACGAGCGACATACCGGAACAACTTCTTGATTCTGATGGCGACGGATATTCGGATGCACTTGAGTTGCAAGATGGATTTGATCCATTTAGTACGAGCACGGTATCGCTGCAGAAAACGATCTCGGTCTCGCTTAAAGATCAACGTCTTCGCTATTATACGGGGAAATATTTGGTAAAAGAGATAAATATCTCGTCGGGTTTGCGCGGCACTCCAACGCCAGTTGGTACATTTACGATTGAGAAAAAAAAACTGCTTGTGCATTATAAAGGAGAAGGATATGATTTTCCTAATACCAAATGGAACATGCAGTTTAAGTATCATATAAAAGGGAGTTATTTTATTCACGGCGCATTTTGGCACAAACGATTCGGACATCCTGCGAGTCACGGTTGTGTGAATGTGTCGTATGCAGACATGGAGCCACTGTACAGATGGACACCGACAAGCACACCAGTATTTATCAAGTGATGTGTGAGTGATATTTTGACAGTTTCGGAGTATATAGAAATTGTAAATGAAACTTTGGTCGCAACAATGCAGCCGGGGAGTTTTGAAATTGAGGGCGAGGTTTCTTCGTTTGGTATTTCTGGCGGGCAGTGGGTTCGATTCGATCTCAAGGATGGTGACGCGGTTGTTAATTGTTTTTTAACCGCGTGGCAACTCAAAGAACAAATCGAAGACGGCATGCGAATTGCAGTCACGGGATATGGAAAACTGTATCCAAAGTATGGAAAATTTAGTTTTGTTGTACAGTCAATTCGGCTTTCCGGAGAGGGGAGTTTGCGACGCGCGTTCGAAATGTTGCAAAAAAAGTTACAGCATGAAGGATTGTTTGCGGTAGAACGAAAGAGGGTGTTCCCTCGCTTTCCTATGCGCGTCGCACTCATAACTTCGCGCGAGGCAGCAGCCTACACTGATTTTCTTCGCGTCGCGGGAGCTCGGTGGCCGGCAGCCGAAATTATTCATTGCAATGTTGGTGTGCAAGGGAAGCAGGCTCCAGCTGAGGTCATTGCGGCGCTTGAGGATGCGGGATCGCGGCCGGGAGAGTTTGATGCAATCGTGCTTACGCGCGGCGGCGGCTCGCTCGAGGATTTGCACGTGTTTAATATGGAGGAAGTCGCGCGGGCAATATACGGAAGCCTCGTGCCCGTGATATGCGGCGTGGGTCAT
>CALRDW010000026.1:6780-9209 GCA_943355025.1 Candidatus Magasanikiibacteriota bacterium
ATGAGCGGGACGTTACGATTGCGGACATGGTTGCAGATGTGCGTGCCGCGACGCCCAGCAATGCGGCCGAACTTTTATTTCCGGATTCGGTTTCGGTCATCGCAGAGATTCAGCATTTAGTTGGCGAGCAAGAGCATAAAATAATGGCGCGTATTGCAGGAGAGCAAACTCGCATTCAGCGCGTTACTTTTGTGGTTGACCGTTGGCTTAGTTCTCTGAAAGAACATTTGAGTGGGCAAGGTCACGCGCTAGCGATGCAAGGAAATGTAATTGAGCAACGAATTTCTCGTGCAAAAGAAGCCGTTGTAAGCTCCGTTCGTCTTCTTGAATCGCTCCACCCGCATAGAATTTTAAAACGCGGATACTCATATACAAAAGCCGCAGACGGTAGTATTATTGGAGCCGCACACGAACTTGCTTCCGGTCAGGCGGTTACGCAGGTTTATTTTGATGGCGAGGCCCAGATGATTGTTCGCGATATATGACTTTTGCGGAGCGATTCAAAAATATTCGATTTTCGACCGCAGGTTTCTTACTTGTGATTATCGGACAGGCTGCGATTTATTACACGCGCTTGTTTGATTTTTTTATCGATGGTCGGTTTCATGTCAACTGGGGACCTCCATTTTGGCTCATCAAGGCAGAATTCATGCACAAAGTTAATTTTTTTTCGGCGTTTCTTGGTGCGGTGAGCGGCATTGGTGCTACTCCCACTGGTTTGGTTGCCACAGGTTGGTATTCGAGTCATCCTCAGTTTATTGCAATTCCACTGTATCTTTGGACGGGCCTTTTTGGCTTCCATGAAGCTTCTATTCGCTCGCTTGCTGCTGTGTGTACGCTTGCAACGACTGCACTTTTTTGGTTCGCGCTGCGCAAACGTTTTTCATCAGAAGAATCATTCGTGTTTTTGACGTTTTTCGCAAGTTTGCCACTCATGATTATTTTTGGGAATAAATTGGATCAGGAGCCGTTTGTTTTATTATTTCTTGCGCTCGGCTATCTTGCCTTAGAGCGCGAACGCTCTGCTCCAACACGATTTCCTGTACTGTGGTTGATTTCAATTATCGGCATGATGTGGTCAGATTGGTCCGGATTTATTTTTGCAGGTTTGTTTTTTCTCGCTTTTTTGATTGCTGGCAGGTGGCACCGCGGTTCGCGTAGGCTCGCGGGTGCAACAGTTATTGGCGGCGTAATTGGGCTTCTGATCGTGTTGCTGCAGACGTTCGGTGAACAAGGTTTTACATCGGAAATTATAAAAAACATGGCCAATCTCTATCGATATCGGGCCGGCTCCGATTTGCCTGCAGGGTTTAGGTACATGTGGATGCAGCGACAATTTATTTACGTGTGGCTCAATTTTGGATGGGTTGTTGGGTATGTAGCGATTGCGTTTGGTATATATAAATTGCGGTTTTTTCGCGCGCATCTTGTTGAAGTTCAAAAATCTGGTCTCGGAATTCAGGATTTATTTGCGATAACGGCACTGGGGACACTCATATACGCTGCGATTGTTCCACAAGCAACAGCGATCCATGTGTATTATCAGTATTTTTATGGACCACTCATCGCATTTCTTCTCATGCGGTTGTTTTTTTGGCTCGAATCATTTGTGCGAACTCGACGCTTAAATGTTCCGTTGCATTGGTGTCTGATTGTCGCCGTCGTGTGCCTTGGATTGTATTCGGGAATCACCTCATTGTTTCAAGACATTTCGTCTGGTTGGGGCTCACCAGCAGAAATTGAGATGCTAAAAATAATTGGCCGCGCCCCTGTGCGTGAAACAGCAGCATTTCTCGGCGCTGAAACAAATTTATATGCATGGTTTGATAATCCGAATATTGATTTTTATGCACATCGGCGTATTGATAATGCGCCTGACCCAGAGCAAGCGGTTCGTTATGATTGGATAGTTCTTGGCAGCGGTAATATTGAACAGAAACGTGATTTGTTAGTTCAATTTTCGCATGAGCGCGTAGTTATAGATATTGTTGGCTGCACGCCTCACTTGTGTTTGCTTCATAAAAAAATAAAATAGTATGGTACAAAAATTAAAATTGCCGGAACCAGATATGAGTACGCAAAATTTTCCAGAACAATTTGCTGAGCTTGAAAAAATAACTCAGTGGTTTGAAAAGGGAGATGTTTCAATCGATGAGGCGCTTAAAAAATTTGAACGCGGTTTGCAGCTTGCAGAAGGATTGCAGGAATATTTACGAACAGTTGAACAGCGTGTGACAGAAATGAAGAAAAAATTTGGTGTCTAATCTTTTCAACAGAATTCGGAAGTTTATAAGTAGTTCAATACAGTGATTCAACTTAGACTCAAAAGTAAAAACTATTACTTCTCAGGGAGAGATAAACAGGAACTCCCGTCGAAGTAATAGTTTTTACTTTTGGGTATACGTTCATTCAGGTGTTATACTACTCCC
>CALRDW010000027.1 GCA_943355025.1 Candidatus Magasanikiibacteriota bacterium
ATACGCTTTGCTGCGTCCTGGAACGTCATCAGATTTAATAGTGAGAATTTCCAGGAGAGTGTGCGCTGCGCCATACGCTTCGAGCGCCCACACTTCCATTTCACCAAAACGCTGACCACCAGACTGCGCGCGACCACCGAGCGGTTGCTGGGTAATAAGCGAGTATGGCCCAATTGAGCGCTGATGAATCTTGTCATCAACCATATGATTGAGTTTGAGCACGTAGTTGTAACCAACGGTTGCCTTGTGATCGAACGCTTCACCGGTTCGGCCATCGTAGAGCTGCGTCTGACCATCAGCCGAAAATCCATTCTTAACCAACATCTCTTTGATTTGTTCTTCCGTAATACCACAGAGCGGTGGCGTCGCGATACGAACACCTTCTGCGTTTGCTGCGAGGCCAAGGTGGTTCTCGAGAATTTGACCAAGGTTCATACGAGAAATAACACCAAGCGGCGACAAAATAATGTCGACCGGTGTGCCATCTTCGAGGAACGGCATGTCTTCTGCAGGAACAACGCGTGAAATAACACCTTTGTTACCGTGGCGACCTGCGAGCTTATCACCCACCTGCACCTTACGCATGTCAGCAACACTCACCTGAATCTGACGAATAACACCTGGCTGAAGCTTGTCGCCGTTTTCTTCGCTGAAAATTTTAACGTCGATAACTTTTCCGTGCTCACCATGCTCAAGATAAAGCGAGGTGTCGCGAACGTCGCGCGCTTTTTCACCGAAAATTGCGCGGAGCAGCTTTTCTTCTGCTGAAAGCTCGGTCTCACCCTTTGGTGTAATTTTACCAACAAGAATGTCGCCAGACTTTACTTCCGCACCGATGCGAACAATGCCTTCTGAATCGAGATTTTTTAATTTTTCTTCTGAAACATTTGGAATGTCGCTCGTGATAACTTCTGGACCCAATTTTGTTTCGCGAAGGTCGATTGTGTAATTATTGATGTGAATTGAGGTGTAGCGATCAGCTTTAACAATGCGATCTGACAAAATGATAGCATCTTCAAAGTTGTATCCATCCCACGTCATGTATGCGACAAGCACGTTCTGACCAAGTGCAAGTTCGCCACCTTGCGTTGATGGGCCATCGGCGAGTACGTCGCCCTTTTTAACTTTCTGGCCTGGAATAACTGTGACGCGCTGATTGATACACGTCGACGCATTCGAAAGCAAGTATTTATTCATCTTGAATTCGTAGCGTGCACCGGACTCACCATGAACAATGATGCGTCCACCGTCTGCTTCTGCGATTTTGCCATCTTCTGGCGCGAGAATAACGTGGCCCGAATCTTGTGCTGAGCGCGCTTCGAAACCAGTACCAACATATGGCGCATCTGGGTTAACGCAGGGCACTGCTTGGCGCTGCATATTCGTACCCATAAGCGCACGTGTTGCGTCATCGTGCTCAAGAAATGGAATGAGCGAAGTTGCAACAGAAATAATTTGATTTGATGCAACATCAACATAATCAATTGTTTCAACTGGTTCGTTCGATGCTTTCGCAAATTTACGAACTGGTGCGCGTTCGATGAGGAAGTACCCATCTTTGTCCATTGGAATTGTCGCGGCGCCAGTTACAACTTTTTCTTCGTGGAACGCATTAAGGTAGTCGATGACTTTTGTAACGCGTGGACGAACAGGAATTGTTTCCCATTCAGTTGCCTCAAGTTTTTTAGCAATTTCTTTTGTGATACGTTCGTGGCGGCCAATAATTTTTTTGCCTTTGCTGTCAACGAGATCTTCGGCTGCCTGTTCGCCTTCTGTATAATCAGCCTTATTCGGAACTTCCTTAATTACTTTGCGATATGGCGTTTCGATAAAACCGAATTCATTCACGCGCGCAAAACATGATAAGTGACCAACGAGACCGATGTTCGGACCTTCAGGAGTTGCAATCGGACAAATACGGCCATAGTGAGTTGGATGCACATCACGCACTTCAAAACCTGCGCGATCACGCGTCAAACCACCTGGACCAAGTGCGCTGAGACGTCGCTTGTGTTCAAGCTCCGCAAGCGGATTGATCTGGTCCATGAATTGCGAAAGCTGCGAGGACATGAAAAATTCGCGCACCGCCGCAATAATCGGACGCGCGTTGATAAGTTTATTTGGATTAAGTGTGCCAACATCCATCGTCGACATACGGTCACGCACAATGCGCTCCATACGCGCGAGACCGATGCGGAAACGATTCTGCATGAGTTCACCAACCGCACGAATACGACGGTTGCCCAAGTGGTCGATGTCGTCAGCCTCTTCCTGTGTTACGTTGAGACGAATAACTTCACGAACAATAAGGAGAAGGTCTTCTTTGCTCAAAATGCGGAAATCTTTTTTGTCGATGTCCGCACGTTCTCCTGTTACTGCAAAACGCTGATTGAATTTGTAGCGACCAACGCGGCCAAGATCGTAGCGATCGAAGTTAAAAAACATCGAGTGCACGAGTGACTTTGCATTGTCTGATGTCGCGAGATCGCCTGGACGGATGCGCTTATAAATTTCAATAAGCCCGTCTTCTTCGGTGTGTGCAGGATCTTTCGCGAGTGTTGCGCTCACATAATCAATCGTTGGATGATTGTTAACGTCCGCAAGTTCTGTTTTGATAACTTCTGCGTCGCCGTACCCAAACGCGCGAAGAAGTGTTGAGATTGGTGCTTTACGCTTGCGATCAACTTTACACCAGAGCACATTGTTTGCATCTGTTTCAATTTCAACCCATGCGCCGCGATTTGGAATAATCTTTGCACCATAGTACCGGCGACCACGAAGAACTTCTGAGGTAAAAAATACACCAGCCGAACGAATAAGCTGCGACACAACTACACGCTCAATTCCGTTGACAATAAACGTACCATTACTTGTCATAAGAGGAAGATCGCCGAGGTATACCTCTTGATCTTTCGACTCTTTGGTTCGCTTATTTATGAGTTCAACTTTAACGCGAAGGGGCGCCTCGTAGGTAATGTTCTTCGAGCGTGACGTTGCTTCGTCAAACTTTGGTTCATCAACGTAATACTCTTTAAAGTACAATTCGAGGTCGCGGCCCGTGAAATCACGGATCGGAGAAATTTCATCAAATAATTCACGCAGACCGGAAGTAAAAAACCATTTATACGAATTTGTCTGCAAATCCGTAAGTGGTGGCAGCTCCATTGCGGGCTTGCCTTCTGTGAGATATACGCGACCTGGCTTGATCTTTCGGTTTCGTTTGAACAACATAGTTTTTTGTGTAAACAAAAAAACCCCTAACCCCGCTTGATTCGGGGAAGGTGTTCAGCGATTATTTAATTTTTGACATCGGGCAAGGAGGACATTGGGGGAGATCCTTGCACGCAGAAGGTCGATTTTTAGCAAAATCTAGGACCCACCGCGCTCAATAGTGGCTCAATGATACCGGTTTTCGAGAGTGTTGTCAAGTTTGTCAACGCGAGTTATCCACAGGTTTTGCCCAGCTGAAGCCGCCTGTATTAAGGCAAACATGGTGAATTTTATGGTTTACCAGAATTTGGCTAGTTAGGCTGACACTTGACAAAATTGCTTCTTTGTGGTATGCTTCTAAGTTCGCTTGAGAGAGCGAAATGTCCTTTCCAGACAAGCAATCCGCATCCTCGACACAAGGAGGGTGAAAACAGCTTGACTATCCATGTCAAACTGCGGCCTGCAGCGAAGGACCAGCGTGGGTTTCGACTCACGCGGCTCCCTCAAGCATGGCCACGAACCTGAGCTTTTGCAATATGGTTCACTTCACCTCCCTATGCCGGGGATGCACAACACGTGTGGTGTTTATCCGGAAATCCTGTTCGCGTGGCAGATTCCTACTCTGCAATGCGAACCACCAAACATGCGGCCGCGAATAATTCGCGCTCACCAGGAGTTTCCCAATGCCAAAAGCGCACTTTGACTTTGAAAACCGATTGATCGGAAGAATTGACCAGCGCCTGACCGGTTGGCGCCTTCGCCAGCAAAAAGATGCGGCAGCGCTGGGCAAGACACCCAGTCAAATCGCGTTTCAACGGCGCCAGAAATTCGAAGCTCAATCCGCCCGCTAACCGATCAGCCGGCGCAGCCCCGATTCGCACTTTCCCTGAGACATCAAAATCTCTGGAGAGTGCGGATCGGGTGCTTTTTTTTAAATGAACACTTTTGGTGTACATGTGCTATAATTGAACGTACACGATTTTCCCATGCCCATTCGCACCTCTCCCGAACGCCACCACGAGAAAAAACCTGAGCGGCAGCAACGCCGCCAGAGGAGTGCACAACCAGAGGAACACGAACGAACAAACCTCGTACACCGCATAAACCCAGCGGTACGTCGTGGAGTCATCGCCATCATCCTCTTTGCCGCCGCAATTGTTTCGACACTCTCTTTTTTCCAGCTTGCAAGCGTTGTCGGAGAATTTATCAACCTTTCACTCGCCTTTTTATTTGGTGCCACACGCTACGTGGTGCCGGTACTTTTAATTATTTGGGCAGTCATTATTGAGCGCGAAGAAAAACTTACCGATAAGCCCCATCACATCATAGGGTTTATTTTATTTTTACTCGGCATCAACGGACTCGCACTCGCCTGGATTCCTGTTGAACTTATGAGCAGTCAAGCAACGCAGGGCTACCATGGCGGCGTTGTTGGTCTCGCCCTCGGATATCCTCTTGTCCGCTTCATGGGAATTTGGGCCGCGGTTCCTATTCTCGTGCTAATTGCGCTTGTTGGCCTCATGTTCATTACAAATGTAACTGTGTCGCAAACGCTTGGATTTGTACGACGCGTGTTTGGCGGCGCGTGGCACGCAATCACTGGTTCAATTTTATATACTCGAACGCAGCTCGCAACCGGAGATGGCGGAGCGGAAATAAATCCCGACGATAGTGCAAGAATTCCTGAAGTGCGTTCACATTCTCTCGCTGCGTCAAATGAGCAAGAAGCGGTTGAAGAAGATGAAGAGGAATACGATGAAGATGAACAGAGCGATACTGATGAGGAAGCGAACGGTGAAGAAACTAACGAAGAGGATGAAGAGTCGCACGTCATAGCAACCGGCAAACAACGCGAACTTCCCATGGTCCCAAAGAAAAAACGTGTGTTCAAACCACTTCCTGCGTTTGATCTTCTCATGGCGAACAAATCAAAACCAAGCGCGGGCGACATAAAATCAAGTGGCCAACTCATTGTCGACACACTGAAGCAATTCGGGATTGGCTGCGAGCTTGCCGAAGTGCGTGTTGGTCCAACAGTGACGCAATATTCAGTTCATCCCGACAAAGGCGTTAAGGTCGCGCGCATCATGGCGCTCTCAAACGACCTCGCACTTTCGCTTGCTGCACATCCGATTCGAATTGAGGCACCGATTCCCGGCAAACCATTTGTTGGTATCGAAGTTCCAAACGAGCGCGTCGCACTTGTAACTCTCCGTGAATTATTTGAGTCGGAAGAATTTCAACGACGCACAACAAACATGAGCATGGCGCTCGGCAAAGATGTGGCGGGGAAAGTTTGGATGGCTGACTTAACAAAAATGCCGCATCTCCTCGTTGCTGGCGCAACCGGCTCGGGCAAAACCGTGTGTCTCAATACATTAATTTTGAGTCTCCTCTACCAAAACACGGATGAGAATCTCAAATTCATCATGGTTGATCCGAAGCGAGTTGAATTAACATTGTACAATGGCATTCCTCACCTTCTTACACCAGTTATTACCGACACACCCCGAACAATCAACGCGCTCAAGTGGGCGATTTCAGAAATGGAGCGTCGCTATGATTTGCTTTCGCAAGTCAGCTCTCGCGATATCGTGTCTTACAATAAAAAATGCCCGGATAAAAAACTCCCGTATATTGTTTTTGTCATCGACGAACTCGCGGATCTTATGATGCAATCTGGTCAAGAAGTCGAAGGTGGAATCGTGCGGCTCGCTCAAATGGCTCGCGCGATTGGTATTCATCTCATCGTTGCAACGCAGCGTCCGTCAGTTGACGTCATCACCGGCCTCATGAAAGCAAATATTCCTGCACGTATCGCATTTTCTGTTGCGTCATACACAGATTCCCGCACCATTCTCGACACAGGAGGCGCGGAAAAACTTCTTGGCCGCGGAGACATGCTTCTCCAAACTGCCGATATGTCAAAGCCACGACGTATCCAAGGCGCATTCATCAGCGAAGAAGAGATGAAAAAAGTTGTGGATTATTGGAAAGCTGACACAGCGCCGGAATATAATCCAATGGTGGTTGAACGACCAGCTGGTGGATCAAATTCAGTGTTTGGCGACAAGAACGAAGAGCATGACGCGCTCTACGACGAAGCAAAACAAATTGTTATGGAATCGGGTAAGGCCTCGACATCGCTTTTGCAACGTCGCCTCAAACTTGGCTATGCTCGCGCTGCACGAATTATTGACGAGCTTGAAGCTGCAGGTGTTGTTGGTCCGGGCGAGGGAGCAAAACCGCGTGAAATCTTGGCGCTTAAGAGCGCAGATGATACAATGAATGAAGTTAACGTGGGAATGCTGAGCGAACTTGATGACTCAACAAAAAATAATTCTTCTGCTCAAGAGCTCGATGATGCGCATCAGTGGGATGTTGCTGAAGAAATGGAAGAAGACGCCACACTTTGACCCTGAGAACCTTTGCTCCAATGGAAAACAAACGGATGAGAACTACGGAATGCAATCCCCTTCGCGGCGATGCTGCTGAACGCAACAGCGCGCATGCATTTCGTTTGCGTGGTGAATACATTTTTCAATCTGTTCCCTATCGACGTTCAATAAGCCGCGGACCGCAGGTATTTCGCTGGCTCGCGAGCGGCATTCTGGGGGTTTTTTTCCTCGGCTTTATAGGTTTTCAAATTTGGCGCACTGTTTCTCCTCCACAATTAACTTTGAGCACGCCGAGCGAGGGTCAAATTACAGCGGTCTCTCAAGTGATTGTAAATGGACACACTGATCCGGAAGTCATGGTTGAAATAAATGGTGAACAGGTGTTTAGTCAAGCCGACGGAACGTTTGTACAGCCCATTGAGCTCCAATCCGGCGAGAATAAAATTTTTGTGCGCGCAACAAAACGCCACGGACTCTTTACAACACTCTCGCGAACCATTATGCTGAAGTCACCGGAAGGCCCAAGCGCCCCCATTTCATATTCCCCCACCGCTTTAGTACCTTCCCGTCCCCTGAATTGATGTTCCTTGCGTATCTTTAATTCCAAACCTACTGGCGCGTTTGCCAGGGGTTTATTTTTTTGCACATATGGCTAAGAAAAATGACGTGAGTGAGAAGTTGAAGGCAGCGGAAGAAGCAATGGCGCAAATTCGCGAACGCTTCGGGGATGGCGCGATCATGACGCTTGGCGAAAGCCGCGCCATGCAGGTTGATTCAGTTTCAAGCGGTTGCTTGTCACTCGACATTGCACTTGGCGTTGGCGGCATGCCACGCGGTCGTATTATTGAAATCTACGGTCCAGAATCATCTGGTAAAACAACGCTCGCACAACACATTGTTGCCGAAGTACAAAAATTGGGCGGCATTGCGGCGTTTATCGATGCAGAGCACGCACTTGATCCAGATTATTCACGCAAAATTGGTGTCAATGTTGATGAATTACTCATATCTCAACCAGATACCGGCGAACAAGCTCTTGAAATTCTCGAAACACTTGTTCGTTCAAACGCGGTTGATGTCGTTGTCATCGACTCAGTAGCGGCTCTTGTGCCACGAGCTGAAATTGAAGGTGAAATGGGCGACCAACACATGGGTCTCCAGGCACGTCTCATGTCACAAGCGCTTCGTAAACTTACCGGCATTGTTGGAAAAACAAAAACAATCGTGATTTTCATCAATCAAATCCGCATGAAGATTGGTATTGTTTTTGGCAACCCAGAAACAACGACCGGTGGTAACGCGCTCAAGTTCTATTCATCAATTCGAGTCGAAATCCGTCGTGCAGCGCAAATTAAGCTCGGCGAAAAAATCATTGGCAACCGCGTTAAGGTCAAAATCGTTAAGAATAAAGTGGCTGCACCGTTCCGAAACACCGAATTCGATATCATGTACAACGAAGGCATTTCAATTTCCGGCGATGTCCTCGATACAGGAGTAACGTATGGTGTTATCAAGAAATCCGGCAACTCCTATTCATATAAGGAAGAAAAGCTCGGTGTCGGCCGCGAAAATGCGAAAACCTACCTTAAATCACGCCCTGATTTCATCGCAGCTATTCGCGCAGATGTGGTTGAGGCCGTGAAGCAGGCTGATATTGGACCAGGCACACAGGTAAATACAAATAAAGACGAGGATGGAGATGAGAACGAAGGAGAGGATATGCCAGCAAACTTTGGCGGATAATCATTTCGACGTTTCAATCAAAACTAAAACTCCCCGTTTGGGGAGTTTTAGTTTATGCACAAGATATTTTTGTGATGCTCGCGTATACTGATGCGTATACCCTCCACCGATATGATGTTTTCGAATCATGATGCTACCACAGC
>CALRDW010000028.1 GCA_943355025.1 Candidatus Magasanikiibacteriota bacterium
AGTTTAGAACTCGACACTGCAACACCACTCTGGGCATGGAGCGAATATAGCAATGCAGACAAGTCAGGGAAGCTCGTTTATTATCCAGAGCAGTTTAGCGCAGAAAACCATGGTGGAAGAACAAAGAAAGATATTTTATCATCAGCAGCAAGCTTTCCTGGCTACCATATTCTTCTTATTCAGGAAGACACACAGATTCCACGAGAAGGAAAGGGAACAGCAAAAGCAGGGAGAGATAAAATAGAAGCAGGTAAGTCTCCAAACGACTATTTAGAACTTCTAAGAACTGATCCTAACTACTCAAAAGAACTCGGTCTCACTCCAGAAGATTGGCTCACTCTCTTTGCAACGAATCTTAATCAGAAGAACAAAGTTATTAATGACTGGCAGTCAAATAAAGACAGTATTAATTATCTAGTCGGTAGTTATTTTCCAGATTCTGACGACGTCCCGAACGCGTGCTGGGACCGTGGCGCTCGGCGGGCGCACTTGTACGGGGGCGAGCCGACGAACGCGTACGAGCATTTTGGCGTTGCTGGCGCGGTGGGGTGAATTAAACTTTAATTTTTCATTCTTTCTTTAACTTTTATTTTTATTTTTACGGCGAAAAGTAACCTGCTGTGATGTAGGCTGCCGTAAATTCCGACGCTAGAGCAGAGTGGAAATTGTAAATTGAATCATGGTTACACCACTGAGGCATAGGAGCAAAAGCAATTATAATCCCCACCGCTCCGTTATGTATTTAATTTTGGCCAGTCGCACATGCGTGTGCGATATGGTAATGAAATCATAATCAAAAAGGTTCTGACAACGTCCCGAACGCGTACTGGAACCGTGGCAACAAGCAGGCTAACTTGAACAGGGACGATCCGGCCAATGTGAACGAGAACATCGGGGTGTCTGGTGCGGCGGGGATTATTGGTTGTGGCTGGCTCGCAGCCAGCCATCGAACACGTAAACACTGTGTGGCGTTTAAAAATTAATCTTTCGCGCGCGACGCGTGCGGAGTATAATTCTGTTGTTAACAAAAATTATTCGGCTCATATGGCCAAACGCGTTCTTCTTTTTTTACTTCACCTCGCAGCAATCGCAGCAATTTCCTGGTTTCTCGCAATGGGAACGACAGGACATCAATTGCAGTGGGGTTCTGCAACAACGATTTTAATCGGTATTATCTTTGGTCTGCTCGTAACATTTTTTATCTCGGTCGCGATGGCGCGCTTGTCCCAGCTTTCCGATTGTGTTTCAATCGAGCTCAACAAACTTCGCCGCATCCACCATCTCGCGCGTGCATTTTCTCGGAGTGAAAATCAAATTCCGTGGTTTGATTTGGTGCGTGAGGCGATTGAATCTTATTTGCATGCGTTCGAAGTTATTCCGTTCAGCCGTTACGATGACACGAATGAAATGTTTCGTCGGATCACACAACAGCTCTATGGGTTTGATAAAATCATTAGCAAAAAAGGAGAATTATTATTTGCCGAACTCATGACAATTTCTGGACAAGCAACAGAAGCGCGTCAGCGAATTCACGCACTCCGTACCGAGCGCATGAGTGTGTGGAGCTGGGGCGTTGCACTCTCAATTGGCGCACTGCTCATTGGAATTTCCCTTATTTCCTACGCAGATGATACAGTCAGCCGCTATATTGCGGCGAGCGTTGTAGCTGTGGTATTGTTGCTGCTTGATTACGTATACCTGTCTGATACCATGCAAATTGTTGATAATAAACGATTTACTGAGCGATACGTCGCAAATATTGAACGCATGGGTTTCTGGCCGGAAGAAAAGATGTAAGGTATGGATCTAATTCAGAATTTTGCTGCGCTCGCTGAACAGGCGGCGCAGATATTAACTACGGTCCGTGATTTGCCAGACCTTGAAGAGGTCCAGATTGATTTTTTAGGACGTAAGGGTCGCTTGGCGGCAGCAATGGCGGGAATGAAGGTCGTGTCAGCTGAGGACCGTCCGCGAGTTGGTGTTGCAGCAAATGAAGCAAAACAAAAAATTCAGAATTTAATTGACGAGGCTCATGCGCGTTTGGAAAAAGCTGCTTTTGCTACGCTCGCAGAAACAGAATGGATTGATGTAACGGAGCCAGGAAAAAATACAGCACGCGGATCGCTGCATATCACGACACAAACAATAAATGAAATTACATCGCTGTTCGAACGCGTCGGTTTTACGCGTGTTCGACACCCAGAAATTGATTGGGATTGGTTTGCATTTGAAGCGCTCAACATGCCTCCAACACATCCTGCGCGTGATGAGTGGGAAACTTTTTTTGTTGATACGCCGCACGACGAGAAAAAAGGAAAATTGGTTTTGACGCCGCACACGAGCAATGGACAAATTCATGAAATGCAAAAGCATCGTCCGCCGATTCGCATGATTAATATCGGAAAATGTTATCGTCGACAAAGTGACATTACGCACGTGCCAATGTTTCATCAGTTTGAAGGTTTGGTCGTTGATCGAGGTATTTCGGTTGCGAATCTTAAGGGTACTCTTGAATATTTTGCGCGTGAATTTTTTGGGCACGATAGAAAAATTCGATTGCGTCCCTATCATTTTAGATTTACTGAACCAAGTTTTGAAATCGATGTATCGTGCGGTTTGTGTCACGGGACTGGCTCGAGCGGCGACGGAAAATGTCGTGTCTGCAAACAAGGTTGGCTTGAGCTTGGCGGCGCAGGCATGGTCCACCCTCATGTGTTTAAAGCGTGTGGCATTGATGCAGATGAATACACCGGGTTTGCGTTTGGTTGGGGGGTTGAGCGTAGTTTTATGATGAAATCTGGTGTTAATTTACCGGACTTACGCGAACTCTACAAAAATGATTTACGTTTTTTGAAGCAATTCTGATATGAATAATTTGCTTTCACTTGAGTGGCTCGGAGAATTTGTAAATGTTTCAGTTTCAAAAGAAGATCTCGCACAGCGCTTGAGTCTGACGGGCGCGGGAGTTGAACATATTTATTTGCAAAGCGAATGGCTTGAGCATGTTGTTGTTGGAAAAATTATTTCAGTTGAGCCGCATCCGAATGCAGATTCGCTTCACGTGTGTCGAGTTGATGTTGGAAAACACACGGCGCAAATCGTATGCGGCGGTGTAAATTTATTTGTTGGAGAGTTGGTTATCGTTGCGCTTCCGGGCGCACAGGTTCAATGGCACGGCGAGAGTGAGCGAATTTTAATTGGCAATACGACATTGCGCGGTGTTGAGAGCGCTGGAATGATTTGTGCGTCGAATGAAATTGGACTAGGAGACATCATGCCCGCAGCGGATCGTTTTATTGCAGACGTGAGTTTTTTAAAAAATGTAAAAACAGGAACTCCAATTATTACTGCGCTTGGATTGGGCGACACAATTTTTGATATTGAAGCAACGACAAATCGTCCTGACCTCATGAGTGTTGTTGGAATCGCGCGCGAAGCAGTCGCGGCGCGCGGTGCTGAATTTAAAAAACGAGCTGAGCCGCGATTGCCAAAAAGTTCACGCGCGCTTCCTGCATTGGTGCTTGATAAAAAATTATGTCCGCGATATATCGCAGTAAAAATAGAGGGGATCCGTGTTGGTGAGTCGCCGTGGTGGATACGCAGACGTTTGGGCGCTGCAGGTATTCGTTCAATAAATAATATTGTTGATATAACGAATTATGTCCGCCTTGAATTGGGTCAACCGATGCACGCATTCGATGCAACAAAAATAAATAAAAAAATTGTTGTGCGTCGCGCATCGGACGGTGAAACATTTGTTGCGCTCGATGACACAAAACACGTGCTCACAAAAGAAATGCTTGTGATTGCGGATGACGAAAATGCGCTTGCAGTCGCTGGTGTTATGGGCGGAAAAGAAAGTGCTGTGTCTGAAGAAACAACTAGTATTATTTTTGAGGCCGCTGCGTTTGACGGTGTTTCTGTTCGACGAACCGCGCGTACCCTCGGTTTATATTCTGATTCGCAATTATTATTTGAAAAAGGTTTGTCGACTGAGGCGCCAGTTGCAGCGATGGCGCGCGTGGTAGAGCTTGCTCTTGAAATTGCAGGGGGTGCGGTTGTCGGTGTTGCAGATATTTCTGCATCAGCATACAAACACCTCGTATTTCCATTTGATTTTGCGCGCGTCGAATCATTCGTTGGCGAGAAAATATCACTCGTGGAAATGAAACGAATATTGGCATCTCTTGGTTTTACTATTAAAGGCGCTGGTACAAAAGTTAAAATTCATGTACCAACATGGCGCGATCACGATATCGAATCACCGGTTGATTTTATAGAGGAGATCGCACGTGTTTACGGATATCACAATTTGCCGTCGAGTTTGCCTGTGGGTCGAATTCCAGAGCGACATGCGGATGTGGAGCTCGTGTCAGAAAAAGAATTGCGCGAATTTTTTGCGACGCGCGGCTTTCATGAAACGTACACATATTCTTTTTTGAGTGAGGAGGATCTTCGACGTTCAGAACTTGAGCGTGCGCTAACCGTAGCAATTCAGAATCCGCTTTCAAGCGAGTACACACACATGCGTCCATCGCTCATACCGAGTTTGCTTCGTGTTATCGCAGAAAATGAACCAAATTTTCCTGCGGAGAATATTTTTGAAGTGAGCAACGTTTATCATCCGGTAAAAAATGAATCCGCACACGAAGAACTTCGATTAGCAGCAGCGGTGTGGTCGCCAGAAAAAAATGGAGTGCAATTTTTTGCACTCAAAGGAGCTGTACAACATGTATGTGATGAGTGGGGAATTGAGAATATTTTTGCAAATAAAATATCGAAAATAAATCCATTATTTCATCCTGGCCGCCAGATCACTCTTGAAAAAAATGGTTCAATTATCGGGACACTTGGCGAAATACATCCGCTCATTTTAAAACAGTTTGGTATTTCGGGCCGTGTTGCGATGCTTGATGCATCGGTTGGTCTATTTACTCAACAGCGAGCGCACGGAAAAAAATTTAAAGCTCCTGCAATTTTTCCAATCGCAAAACGTGATGTTGCATTTGTTGTTGATGAGCGCATTACATATGCAGCGATCACACAGATGTTCGAAAGTTTCGATTTGAAACTTACAAGTTTTGAACTCTTCGATATTTTTCGCGGCACATCAATCGGTGTTGGAAAAAAAAGTTTTGCATTTCATATTTCTTACAGTCTTCCAGACCGAACACTCGCCGCCGAAGAAGTTGAAATTGCGCATTCAAATCTTGTTGCAATGCTTGTGAGAAATTTTGGTGCGGTGCCGCGCGAATAAAACAGATCGGGCGCTCGGAAAGACTATCGCCTGTGCATAACTTTTGTGGTATACTCAGTGCATCACAAAAAAGATCTTTAGTTCATTTGTATGTATATTGAAGGAAGTCGAGACATTTTAAATTTAGTGCTTGCGTTTTCTGTATTGTGGGTAGCCTTGTTTCTCTCATGGCTCCTCTACTATGCAACGCAAATCTTGAAACACGCGAACGAGATTGTTGAGGAAGTGCAGGAGCGTTTGCACGCCCTTACAGAATCTGTTGATTATATTCGCGACAAGCTTGAACTCGTTGGTGCTGGAGTCGGATACGTCATGGATGGTCTCAAGCATGTGAGCAATAAGATGGTAAGCGAAGTTGCACACGAACTCGAAGAAGGTGGAAAAAGGGGTATTAAGTTCGCAAAGAAAAAAGCAACAAGTGCATTTCGACGCATCTCTCGTTAATCCGGCGCTCATTTCACTTTAAATTTTTAAGCACTTGGGGTAAAATCCCAAGTGCTTTTATATTGCCCCCACATGTCTTTTGTACACCTCCATTGTCACTCACATTTTTCGCTACTTAAGGCTGTGCCTCAGGTGGATGCTTTAGTGCGTGAAGCGAAACGTCAGGGTATGCCAGCGCTTGCGCTCACTGACAATGGCGCGCTGTATGGCGCGATTGAATTTTATGAAACATGTCTTAAAGAAGGTATTAAGCCGATTATCGGTTGCGAAGTATATGTTGTCCGTGATCGTTTTGACACAGTTGGTGATCAACAGAATCCGTACCATCTAATCTTACTCGCACAGCATTACGAAGGATATAAAAATTTAATGCGACTGCTCTCGCGCGCGGCGCTTGAGGGTCTACATAATGGTTTGCCGCGCGCAGACAAAGCGTTGCTGCAAGAATTGCATGAGGGACTTATTGCGTTGTCAGGCTGCATACAAGGAGAAGTGCCGCAGCTTATTAAATGCGGCGAAAAGGAAAAAGCAAAAAAAGTTGCGCTTGAATATCGAGATATTTTTGGTAAGGAAAATTTTTATTTAGAATTGCAGGACCACTTGGATTTAGAAGGACAGTTCATGGTCAATGAAGGTCTTCAGGAGATTGCAAAAGAAACCGGCATACCGATGGTTGTAACGCGCGATGTGCATTATATTTCGCCGGACGACGCTGAGGCATGCGAAATCTCGCAGTGCATCGGACTCGGTAAAACTGTTCACGACCATCGCAATGAATCGTTGGTCGACATTGATCGCTCGTTTGGTTCAATTGAGCAGATTCAATCGCGCTGGCGACATTTGCCTGAGGCTCTTGAAAACACAGTTAAAATTGCCGATCGGATTAATATTGAAATAAAATTAAATGTGTGGCATTTTCCACCCATCGAAAAACCGGATGATAAAACGTATGACGAGGTTCTTCGGGAAAATACATATGTGGGGCTTGCGGCGCAGATGCCAGAAGTTACCGAAGAGATGAAGGAACGTATCGAGTACGAACTCGGCATTATTGAGACAAAAGGATATGCACCATACTTTTTAGCTGTTGCGGACTATATTCAGTGGGCGCGCTCAAAAGGAATCGTTACAACAACTCGTGGTTCTGCAGCAGGTTCTCTTGTTTCATATTCAATTGGGATTGTTTCTGTGAATCCGTTATTTTTTAAATTACCATTTGAACGTTTTTTAAATCCATTTCGTCCGAGTCCTCCTGATGTTGACGGCGACTTTGCGGATGACCGACGCGAAGAAGTTATTGAATACGTGACACAGAAATATGGTAAAGATCGAGTTGCGCAAATTATTACGTTTGGAACAATGGCTGCACGCGCGAGCATTCGTGATGCGGGTCGGGCACTGGGTTTTTCGTATGGATTTTGTGATCGCATTGCAAAATTAATTCCGTTTGGTGCGCAAGGCACACCAATGACGATTGAAAAAGCGCTTACTGAGTCGCCAGATTTAAAAAAAGTGTATGACGAGCAAGAAGACGTGCGACGTGTGCTCGACATTGCACGCAAAATTGAGGGGAATGCGCGCCACACCTCTATTCATGCCGCAGGTGTTGTTATTTCTCCGGAACCTTTGACGGAATTCACACCGGTACAATATGAAGTTGGTGGCACACATCTTACAACGCAGTATGAAATGAACGCTGTTGAAAAGGCGGGTGTTTTGAAAATGGATTTTTTGGGCATCAGAAATTTATCAATTCTTGGAAACGCGATTAAATTAATTAAAGAACGTTTCGACGTCGAGATTAATTTGCAGAAAATTCCGTGGGACGATAAAAAAACGTATGAGATGCTCGCGCGTGGCGAGACTGCAGGCGTGTTTCAATTGTCGGGCGGCGGCATGACGCGGTATTTAAAAGAGCTGAAGCCAACGACGATTTTTGACATCATGGCAATGGTTGCGCTCTTCCGTCCTGGGCCTATGGAATCGATTCCAGAATACATTAAGCGCAAACATAACCCAGCGCTCGTTACGTATCTCGATGATCGTCTCAAGAAAATTTTGGATCAATCGTTCGGCATTTTGACATATCAGGACGACGTTTTGCTAACTGCTATTGAGATCGCTGGATATAATTGGGAAGAGGTTGATAAATTTCGAAAGGCAATGGGTAAGAAAATTCCAGAGGAGATGGCGAAACAAAAAGAAAAGTTTTTTAATGGTGCGATTGAACGAGGAATGTCGCGCGAAAAAGTAGAAATTTTGTGGCAACTC
>CALRDW010000029.1 GCA_943355025.1 Candidatus Magasanikiibacteriota bacterium
AACGTTGACGCGCGCGGCATTTTAGCCTATTCTGCCTGCATATGGAACGAATCACCCCCACCCTCATTTCTGAATACCTGACATGCCCACAGTGGGTGTGGCTTGATCGTTTTGGTGATTTGACACAGCGGGTCGATTTTACCCCAATAGAGCGCTGTATTCTTGAGCAAACAGTCCCAAATGATAGCGCGCTGGTTGCCGAGTATACGAATGGTGCGCCGCTCACAACGATAGACTATCCATTCGTTGAACAAGAAGTTTCAGAAACAAAAAAGGCCATGGAGCGCGGTGATGAATTTATATACCACGCACATTTGCGCGATCGACATTTTGAAAGTCGGCCCACACTGCTCGTTAAGCGCGTGGGCAAATCAAATTTGGGCGACTGGTTTTATCAGCCAATTGATGCAAAGTCGGCTCACGAGATTGCAGATAATCATAAATATGCACTGACATTACACGCGCTGCTTCTTGAGGGTATTCAACTATTTCGGCCTGAGCGCGCGGGGATTATTACGATTGATAATGCGTTTGAAGATTTTTCAATTTCGAATTTTGAAACTAAATTTTATGATGCGCTCGACGAAATTCAAAAAATATTGACGGGCGATCGACCGCTATTGACCTTATCTAAAGCTTCTTTGAATAGTCCGTGGGGCGACGCGCTCATTCGAGAAGCAGAACAGCTTGACGACATCGCACTCATTTATAAAATTGATCGTCGAGCTGTTGCGAATTTGCATAAACACGGAATTAATACTGTCGAGGATGCGCGTACAATGAATATTGATAAGCTCGACACAGTAATTCCATTTTTAAAACGAAATGGGCTCGAACGCATGAAGCTGCAAGCAGAATCGCTCAAATCAGGTGAGTGGTTTCTTCGGCGATCGCCAAAAATTCCTACAAATTCAGTTGAAATTTATTTTGATATTGAAGGCGATCCGCTGTCCGGCGTTGAATATTTATTTGGGTTTTTAATTTTTGATGTTGAAAAAAATACCGAAAAAATTCATCGCTTTACAGCAGAGCGTCCGGAGAAAGAATCTGATTTGTGGCGCGAATTTTTAGATTGGCTTCCACAGCTCCCTGAGCAATTCTCGGTATTTCATTATTCTGGATATGAAAAATCACGCCTCAGTTTTCTCGCGCGTAAATACGCAAGCGCCATGAGCGAGAGTGATGAAAAAAATCTTGAACATTTTTCAAAACAGATGTTTGACCTAAATGAAATAGTAAAAGAAGATTTTATTTTCCCTGTTTATTTTTATGGTCTTAAACAGATCTGTAAATTTCTCGGATTTGCGTGGGACAGCGTGGACGCAGGTGGCGTACAAAGTATTATCTGGTATGAGGAGTGGCTTAGGGCAGGAAATCGTGATATTTTTGAGACTATTGTTCGATATAATGAGGACGACGTACGAGCAACAAAATTTTTAAAGGAGTGGCTGGTTGAGCACGCAACATAGCAAAATTTTTGTGCATACTTGACGGCGCTTACACGCGCGTTATACTTGTTTTCTATGGTAGAATTTATTGGAAACGGTACAACTGAAGAAGAGGTCTTTGAGGAGATAAAAATTCGCAACGAGCTCGCGCCTATTAGCACATTTGACGAGTATCTTTCGATTTTAGACGAAATCATAGAAGAGAAGGTCACGTTTGGAGAAATGAACCAGGATGAGGACACGCAGATGGTTAAAGACAAACTTGCGCATCGATTCGATGAGTTATTGTCTGACGTTGTGACAGACTCTGGCGACGCGACAAACACGACGGGCTTAGAATAATGACAAATTTTTGGTATGGCAATTGATCTTTTATCGGTCGGTGATGTTACAGTTGATACCTTTTTGTTTATTAATGACGCCCACGTTGAGTGTTCGCTCGATAAAAAAGCGTGTCAACTCTGCGTTAATTACGCAGACAAACTACCAGTTGAACGCCTTGAGCGTTTGGCAGCGGGAAATGCAGCAAACAATGCGGTTGGAGCAACGCGTCTCGGGATGAAAGCGGTGCTTGTTTGTTCAATTGGAAAGGATGCGTCTGGCGAAATGATACGCCGCGAAATGCGTGGGGAAGGCGTAGACACACGGCTGATTACTGTTCAGCCACGCAGCCAAACAAATGCATCAACGGTTTTAAGTTTTAAGGGCGAACGAACGATTTTTGTGTATCATGCGCCACGTAAATACGCGTTGCCCGCAAAAACTCCGACCGCACGCGCCATGTATTATACGAGCGTGGGCGAGCACCACGAGAAATTAAATCGTGATGTTGTTACATATATAAAAAAAACCGGCGCGCTACTTGGATTTAACCCAGGAACGTATCAACTTCGGTCTGCCGCTGCCGCGCTTAAGTCAGTGCTCGCAGTAACGGGAATTTTATTTGTAAATAAAGAAGAAGCAGCACGAATTATTGGTCGTGGCGGAGAAATCAAGGAGCAGCTTGCAGCGCTGCATCAGCTCGGTGCGAAGATCGTTGTAATAACTGATGGTCCATCAGGCTCATTTGTATTTGATGGCGAACATTTTTATACGATGGGAATTCCCGATACGCCTATTGTCGAACGAACAGGTGCAGGAGACGCGTTTGCCTCTGCATTTTTGGTTGCGAGGATGCGTGGTAAATCAGTTCCGGACGCGATGTGTTGGGGGACCATGAACGCATCATCAGTTATCATGTATGTTGGCCCGCAGGCAGGACTTCTTCGTGCGAGTGCAATAGTTGCATTTCATAAAAAGCATAAGCACGTGTGCGCAATTAAATTTTGATTTTTTGTATGCTCGTTAATCTCACAAAAATTTTGCCAGCGGCGCGGCGCGGCAACTATGCAATTTGTGCATTCAACATAAACAACATGGAGATTGCGCAGGGGGTTGTGAATGCAGCGGTAAAGCTCAATAGACCAGTTGTTTTGCAAACATCGCAGGGCGCAATCGAATATGCGGGCATGGAATATTTGGCAGCGTTTGGCCATATCGCAGCAGAAACACATCAAAAATTACCCATCGTTCTTCATTTAGATCATGGCACCGATGAAGTTTTAGTTGAGCGAACAATCAAATCAGGATGGTATTCGAGTGTTATGATTGATGCGTCGCGCAATCCGTTCTCAAAAAATATTTCAATTACGCGACGAATTGTCGCGCTTGCACACGCACGTGGCATGAGTGTTGAGGCAGAGCTTGGTCCGATTTTAGGGATTGAAGATCAGGTGCGCGTGTCACGTGCCGAGGCCGCATTCACCGACCCAGCGCAGGTTAAAAAATTTGTTGCGGAAACAAAATGCGATGCGCTTGCGGTTTCGGTTGGAACGGCGCACGGACCTGTAAAATATGCGCCCGGCGAAAAACCGTCGCTTGATTTCAAACGTATCGCAGCAATTGCAGCAGCGACAAAAATTCCGCTTGTGCTCCATGGCGCAAGTTCAGTTCCGCATGATGTAATTCTTGAACTGCATGAGCAGTGTTCGCGTCTCGGCGATTGTGCGCGTGTTCACGATGCAGTCGGTGTTCCGGAAGCACAAATAAAAAAAGCGATTGGGTTTGGAATTTCAAAAATAAATATTGATACAGATGTGCGCATCGCGTTTACTGCCGCAGTGCGTAAAACACTTTTGAATGATTCTCAACTCATCGACCCGCGAAAAATATTGGGTCCTGCACGGGACGCGGTTGAAAAATTAGTTGAACGAAAAATTCGATTATTTAGCGGCGTGAAGTAATCGATGGACTTGGGCAATAATTCGATCTGCTTTCATTTCATATTTTTCGAGAAGCTCGTCTGGCTCGCCAGATTCACCAAAAACATTTGGCATACCGACCGGTAAAATTGGGACAGGGAACCTGCTGCTCAAAAATTCTGCAATTGCCCCGAAAAGCCCGCCGGTAATTTGGTGCTCTTCAATCGTGACAACACGTCGTGTTTTACGTACAGATTTTAAAATTGTCGCAGTGTCGAGTGGTTTTACACTCGGACAATTGATGACCTCTGCGCGGATGCCCTCGGCCTCAAGTTCTTTTGCTGCAAGGAGCGCTTCGTAAACAAGTGGACCGCATGCGATGAGCGTAACATCTGTTCCCTCGCTTAGAACAAGAGCTTTTCCAATTTCAAATGGCGCGTTATCCATTGTAATGATAGGCGTTTTTTCGCGGGTGAATCTAATGTAAACAGGTCCGTTATATTCAGCGGCCGCAAGAACGGCCTTGCGTGTTTCATGTACGTCGCACGGTGCGAGTACAACCATGTGTGGAAGCACGCGCATTATCGCCATGTCTTCGAGCGCTTGGTGCGTTGCGCCGTCGGGGCCCACAGAAATTCCTGCGTGAGCACCCATAATTTTTACGTTCAAATCTGAGTATGCAATTGAGACGCGGATTTGATCCCAATTGCGACCAGGAGAGAAGACTGCGTAGCTTGCGATGAAGGGGATTTTTCCGCACGCAGCCATTCCCGCACTCATGCCTGCCATATTTTGCTCTGCAACACCGATTTCGAAAAAACGATCGGGAAATTCTTTTTGAAATGCGAGTGAGCGCGTTGATTCTGTTAAGTCGCAGCAGAGAACGACGACGTTCGAATTTTTTTTGCCTGCCGCAACAACACCTTCACCATACCCATTTCGCGTTGGCACAGCCTCAACGTCGTGTTCAAAAATTTTAGGATTTACAAAGGGGGAGAGCATCATATTATTCGTGTTCGCTCATGATATGGCCGCGAAGCGTGCGAAGTTCGTGCAGCGCGCGGCGTGCTTCTGCTTTGTTTGGTGGTTTACCATGCCACAAATAATCATTCTCCATAAAATCAACGCCCTTGCCTGGAATTGTGTGTGCTAAAATTAATGTTGGTTTCTCTCGGATTGCTGCAGCCTCATCGCACGCTTCAATTATTTGTCGAACATTGTGGCCGTCGACTTCTATGACGTGCCAGTTGAATGACATATATTTATCCGCAATTGGTTCAAGCGGCATGATGGATTCGGTCGGGCCATCAATTTGAATGTTATTGCGATCAATAATCGCAGTGAGATTTGATACACGATATTTTCCTGCACACATAATCGCTTCCCACGTCTGTCCCTCCTCTTGCTCACCGTCAGACATTAGGCAAAATACGCGCGAGCGAGATTTATTAAGTCGCAAAGCAAGTGCGATTCCGAGAGCTTGAGACAAGCCTTGGCCGAGTGGGCCACCTGTGTTTTCAATGCCTGGGAGAGAAGCTCTGTGCGGGTGGCCCTGGAGACGCGATCCTAATTTACGGAGCGTGAGGAGCTCTTTTTTCGGAAAAAACCCACGCTGCGCGAGCGTCGCATACCAGACAGGACAAATATGCCCGTTCGATAAAATAATTCGATCGCGTTTTTCATCCCACGGTTTTTTTGGATCGATTCGTGCAATATTAAAATAGAGTGCAGCAAAGACATCTGCCATGCCGAGTGGTCCAGCGGAGTGTCCGGAACCGGCTTCAAGTAGCATATCGATAATTGCAATCCGGATATCGGTTGCAGCTTTTTCGATCTTGCTAATTGTGTTTTGAAGAACGACCATACAGCATAAAGTATAGCATGATTTTTCAACAGAGTCTCACAGTACTCAAAAGTAAAAACCAGTTCTTCTCAGGGAGAGATAAGCAATACATCTTTCTCCGTCACATCAGCATTTCAAAAATCTTCCGCTCAGGCTAAAATAAAAAACAGATGTCTCTCCGGGGGAGATAAACAGGAGCCCCCATCGAGACATCTATTTTTCATTTTAGCCTACGCGGATGTTAGTGCTATACTATTCCAGTACAAACCCGCCCATTGGTATGCTTCCTAATCCTTTTCAAAAACCTCTCACAGAGTTTAAAGACACAGATCCTCTTAAGAACAGAGAGATTGTTAGAGAACTCCTCGGACCAGAGGGAGTACATAAA
>CALRDW010000030.1 GCA_943355025.1 Candidatus Magasanikiibacteriota bacterium
CTGTACTAGAAAGACGGGTGTAGGTTTGTTGCATACGGATTAATGATAACCCGTTGCGTTAGAAGTTGGGAACTAAGTTCTAAAGAATTATTGAATTTTTGGCGAGGCGGCGGAATGTATGGCATGTATCACTGGTATTCAATAGTTGCAAGTAAAAAATAAAATTTGATTAAAGTTTAGCTCTTGGCAGTTGCAGGCCATAAAAAATCACCATCTAAACGTGGTGTTTTTTGTTTCGTTGAAAAAACCGTCCGAGCGGAGTACCATGGGGCAAAGCATTCAAACATATGACGCGATATATTTTTGTGGTTGGCGGGGTGATGTCGGGCGTTGGAAAGGGAGCAACAACATCAGCGATCGGTGCATTGCTCCGCTGTAAAGGCTATTCGGTTACGTCAGTCAAAATCGATCCATACATTAATGTTGATGCTGGGACCATGAATCCTACGGAGCATGGCGAAGTATTTGTAACTGTTGACGGCGATGAAACAGATCAGGACATCGGGAATTACGAACGGTTTCTCGACACAAATATCACGAGCGTTAATTACATGACAACGGGGCGCGTGTACATGTCGGTTATTGAGCGTGAGCGTGCGATGGGATACAAGGGAAAATGCGTTCAGGTTGTGCCAGACGTGCCGAATGAAGTTATTTCACGGATTGAAGCAGCGGGAAAAAATGCGAAAGCAGATTTTGTGTTGATTGAAATCGGCGGCACAGTTGGTGAATACGAAAATATTTTATTTTTAGAAGCGGCGCGCATGCTGAAACTTCGTCAACCAAAAAGTGTTTTGTCAGTTTTGGTAAGTTATTTACCTGTGCCATCGAGCATCGGCGAAATGAAGACAAAACCAACGCAGCACGCCGTTCGAACATTGAACGGAACTGGAATTCAACCAGACTTAATTGTGTGTCGAAGCGTACGCGTCGTTGATGAGGTGCGCAAAGAAAAAATTGGCGTGTATTGTAACGTCGCTGCGGAAGATGTTATTTCAGCGCCGGACATTCAGACGATTTATGAAATTCCACTTTTATTTGACGAGCAAAAAGTTGCAGATCGAATTTTCAAAAAATTTGGCATGCACGCGCGAAAAAATGATTTAGCACCGTGGAAAAAATTAGTTCATACAATTAAAAATGCAAAGCGCGAAGTAAAAATCGCAGTCGTTGGAAAATATTTTGCGACAGGTGGTTTTGTTCTTGCTGATTCTTATATTTCAGTAATCGAAGCTATCAAACATGGCGCGTGGGCTCACGGAGTAAAGCCGATACTCACATGGGTTTCTTCAGAGGAGTATGAAACAAATCCGGGGAAGCTTAAAGAACTTGCGCAGTTTGACGGCATTGTTGTTCCAGGAGGATTCGGTAGTCGCGGCATCGAAGGAAATATTTCTGCAATTAAATATGCACGCATGCATAAAATTCCGTACTTTGGTTTGTGTTATGGATTGCAAATGGCAGTTATTGAATTTGCGCGGAGTGTGTGCGGAATTGCGGATGCGCACACGCAAGAGGTGGAACCGAAAACGCCGAATCCTGTTGTGCATTTTATGGCGGGACAAAAGGAAAAAATTTCAAACGGAAAATTTGGTGGTACGATGCGGCTCGGCGCGTATGAGTGCGAACTTAAACAAGGTTCGCTTGCGCGTCGGGCATATGGCGCAAAACTTATTAGCGAGCGCCATAGACATCGATACGAAGTTAACAATGAATATCGCGAGCTGCTGCAGAAAAAAGGCCTTGTGCTTTCTGGTATGAACCCGACGCTGGACCTCGTAGAAATAATTGAGTTGCCGCGCGACAAGCACCCGTGGTTTGTCGGCGTTCAATTTCATCCAGAATTTCAATCACGTCCGCTTCGGCCGCATCCGTTATTTGTAAGTTTCATAAAAGCCGCGCTGGTCGCTCGTCGCGCATAATTATTTTTTTAACAGTCAATTTTTATGTTACACTATTATGCATATGCTAGGAATCCACACAACACCAGAATGGGATGCGGTGCGCGCCCAGCTTCATCATCCAGATGAGATCAGGCGCGAGCTTGACGCTAGTTTTGAAAAGCGTTTTGGCTACCTTGGTAAACCACGTGAAAGCGCAGAATTTAAAAATGGAGTGACCGCGGATTTGCAATTTGCTGCGCGAGGCGTGCGCGGTTTGTTTGACCAGCTTGAAATGGATCAGCTGAATCACGTACGTGTTGGCGACATCAAGGCGATCATGGATGAAATTGCGGATCGGGCTGATGTTCCGCGTGTGGATTTTCCCGCAGCGCAACTGACGCCGCATGCATATGATGAAATTTTGGGTGGTGGCCGTCTTACCGAAAAAGAAAAAATTAATTTGAGCGACGATCTTCGATTTATCCAGCGTACGCTTTTAGATATACGTGATACATTTAAAAAAGCCGATCGTGAACGCCATACTTTTAATGAACACGTAGCGGGACACGCGATTGAAGTGAATGAGACGGTGCTCGAACAACGCACTCAGGAGCGCGATGAGGCAGAGCAGCGAGTGACCGAAGAAGCAGTGCGCGCACGCATAACGCGCGCTGCAAATCCAGTACAGCAACAACCACGGACCACCACCCAAAACCAAACAGCAGCGAGCCCGACATATGCTGCAGGACTACAGCAGCCTACGGATGCGGGAGGCCGAGTGAGCATTTTGACGGACATGGTCGTGAGCACAGGTATGCGCATGCGCGAAGCCGGTGCCGAAACCAGAGCTGAGCCGCGTGTTGAAATTATCAACCCTCTTGAAAACCCACGCGAATTCACCTTGCAATTCATGCGTGTATATCGCGAACTCGGTCTGCCAAGTTGGTCACAGCCGCTCGATGGTGTGGTAGAACAAATTGCGCAACTTTCACCAGAGAAAAAAGATTTTATCAAACGCGAATTAGCCGAAGGCTGTCACGCATTTCTAATGCCCGGCAAACGCGTCATAAAAGAAAACTTGCGACAAGCGATCGAGCATTTAAAACCTGTGTGGTATGAAAATGGCCGGGTCAAAGATGTGGTCGCAACCTATGAATGGAATTATATTCAACAATTAGTGACAACAAAAATAACGCACTTTTTGTAGGCATGCCGGAAAATCCATATCTATCCATGTCACTGGTGGGAGCGCGCGCAGAAGCAGACACGTTTAATAAAAGTAGGGCAGACCAAATTAAATTGCTTAAAACATGGCAGCAATCATATCCAGAATATTTTGCAATGAATCTTCCTGGATTTTTGGTATTACAAGCATTTGAAACACGCGCGAAATTAACTGCAGCGCGCGCAAGTGGACAGGCAAATTTTCAGGTGCGTCCACTTGATTATTGGGATGACTCGGCAAATACTTCTTTTACTCGATTTTTGGATCTGCCTGTGTCCTACGGGAGTGTCCCGGACGGGTACTTCTATCCGGACAGTCGTCAGCTGACTTTGAGCAGGGGCGACGATGGTGCGGATCCGCGGTATGGGTTCCGTCTCGAGAGGAGGGTTCCGCTTTCTACTTGATGTTTGATTTTGCTTGAGTACTTCAATTTTATTTTCGGGGTTAGTACAATCACGCGGATTCCGCGAATGGTTTACCCCTGCGTCACAAAAAAAGAAAGGCGTCAGCGCGGCCCTGTATGGTTTGCAAAACTTGATGTGCGGCATTATTTTTCTTCGATTGATCAGGAAATTTTATTGCGGATTTTATCCCGACGTGTGACGGATCCTCAACTGTTTGAATTGTGTCGACGCGTTATTACAAGTTTTGGAGTAGATGGTCGCGGTTTGCCGCTGGGGAATTTAACAAGCCAGTGGTTTGCAAATATTTATTTGCACGAGCTTGATTGGTTTGTAAAGCACGAATTACGAGTACAAAATTATATGCGGTATAACGATGACATAATTGTTTTGGTGAGATCTGAAACTGCTGCTCGTGAAATTGCATATTCAATTCAGAGATTTGTTTTTGAAAAATTACAGCTTATGATTCCGGAAAATAAAATAACCATTGATTGCGTTGTGCACGGGCTTGATGTGTTGGGGTTGAATACAAATGGTAATCAGGTCTGGCTGCGCCGCACAACAGTAAACCGCGCACGAACACGGCTTATTAAGCAGTGGTCAAATAATGAACCAACCCTCCTTGATGCTGCATGTTCATATGCAGCACTCGCCCAAGATATGGTTTCCGAATTTTTTATTTGACGGTTTCATGCTACCATGCTATCATCGTCACAGACTAGTCTTAAGACTAGTTCATTTTTTTGCAAAAATCAGCCTAATAGGCCAATAAACACACTATGTCAAGCCCAATCATGATGGCGATGAAGCAAATCGCTGACGAAAAAGGAATCAAAGTTGAAACAGTACTTGATGCGATTCAGCAAGCACTCGCAGCGGCATATCGCAAAGATTTTGGTACAAAAAATCAGAATGTTTCAATCGAATTTGATGCAGAAACAGGTGGTATGCGCGCATATGATTTAAAAACAATTGTACCGGATGTTGATCTCGAAGAAATTGCGCGGCTTGATGCAGAGGAAAATCAGCGTCGTGAAGAAGCGCTTGCGAAGGGCGAAGAGCCTCCTATGGAAGATCCAAATCGTCCACGCTTCAATGAAAAAACAGAGCTCATGATTGGCGATGCGAAAAAACTTCAAGGCGGTGTTTCGATTGGTGATGAACTCAAACTTGCGTTGGAAATTCCAACGGCGTTTGGTCGCATGGCAGCGATGACGGCAAAGCAAGTTATTACGCAAAAACTTCGTGAAGCGGAGCGCCTCATGATTTACGAAGAGTATAAAGAAAAAGTTGGTCAGATTTTGGTTGGTGTTGTGCAGCGTCGCGAAGGCCGAAATGTTTTGGTTGATTTCGGGCGCTTCAGTGCAATTTTGCCACCTGAAGAACAAATCAGCGGCGAATTTCTTCGACCAG
>CALRDW010000031.1 GCA_943355025.1 Candidatus Magasanikiibacteriota bacterium
ATATCACCTGAATGAACGTATACTCAAAAAGAATAAATGATACTTCGACGGGAGTTCCTGTTTATCTCTCCCTGAGAAGTAATATTTAATTCTTTGGGTACATGTTGAAGCACTGTATTGTATTGTTCTGAAACTTCGGAGTTCTGTTGAAAACAAAAATCCGTGGCATTACACCACGGACCCTTGTTCTCAAATAATCGTTCGAGCTTCTTACGCCATCTCCGCTGCCTCTGCCGCTGGAATTGGAAGCGCCGACTCCTCCGCAACTTGCTGCGCCTCTTTCGCAGTAAGTGGAAGCTCCTCTGGAAGCGCACCTGATTGGCGACGCGCCTCATAGCCTGTTCCTGCTGGAATCAGACGGCCGATGATAACGTTTTCCTTAAGGCCTTCGAGATAATCCGTCTTGCCGGTAATCGCAGCGCCGATGAGCACACGCGCAGTGTCTTGAAAAGACGCTGCTGACAAGAACGATTGCGTTGAAAGCGAAACCTTCGACACACCGAGAAACAATTCACGGCCATGCGCGCGCTTCTCGCCCTTCTTCGCATGACGATTTGCATCAGCAACTTGTGCCTTTTCAACAATTTCGCCAGGAATAAGATCTGTGTCTCCCGCGTCAGTTACATACACACGACTAAACATCTGGCGCAAAATAACTTCAACGTGTTTATCGTTGAGCTTCTGACCTTGCGATGAATAGATGTCCTGAATTTCTTTGAGAATATAGTTTTGAACCGCAACCTTGCCCTTGAGTTCGTGAAGCTGCTGAAGTTCAATGTGGCCTTCGGTAAGTGCGTCGCCAGCGCCGATAAGATCACCATCTTTAACCAAAATCTTGTAGCCAACCGGAATGATGTATTCTTTTTCATTGCCACCTTCAAACACAACGCGGACCGCTGCGTCGTCAACTTTTGCAATACCATCATGCTGAGCCTCAACCGCTTCGCCGCTTGCGCGCGTCATAAGTTTGAGACCCTTCTTAACTTTCTTGCCTTCCTTAACAATGACTGTGTCACCTTCTTCAAGGCGGTATCGCTCTTCATCAACACCTTCAAATGTAACCTTTACGATCTTTTGACCGCGACGGCCTTCGAAAATACGACGGCCTGTTGGTGACTCAATGATACGCCCATCTGCTGAAACAACCTGGACCTGACCTGCAACATCTGCGATAACCGCTTTCTTTTTTGGCGTACGCGCTTCGAACAATTCTTCAACGCGTGGAAGACCCTTGGTAATATCAGTTCCTGCGACACCACCTGTATGGAAAGTACGCATGGTAAGCTGTGTACCTGGCTCACCAATTGATTGTGCAGCGATGATACCAACGGCTTGGCCGATACGAACAGGCTGGTTGTGACCCAAATCTGTACCGTAACATTTGATACAGATACCCTTTGGCATGCGACACTTGAGCACTGAACGTACATGTACGTTATCGATTTTTTCAGCCTCAATTGCGCGCGCTGCTGATTCGTTAATAAGGTCGCCGGCTTTGACCAAAACTTTTTTGCTGCCTGGAATTTTAATGTCTGAAAGTGTGTAGCGACCGAGAACGCGCTCGTGAACTTTTTCACCGATCGATTCCGATTCTTCGAATGTAATCATTACACCGACGTCTTCGCCACAATCTTCTTCGGTAACAACCACGTCTTGTGCAACATCCACCAAACGACGTGTGAGGTAGCCTGCATTCGCAGTACGAAGAGCTGTATCAGAGAGACCCTTACGTACACCGTGACTAGAGATAAAGAATTCGAGCACATCGAAACCTTCTTTAAACGAGCCCTTAACTGGGAGTTCGATAATATCTCCAGACGGCGACGACACTAGACCCTTCATACCAATAACCTGCGTGAGCTGACCCCATGAACCACGAGCACCTGACTCAATCATTGAGAACACTGGACCGAATTTATTGAGGTAATCACGATTTTTTGCAACGATACGGTCCTTAATTTCCGTCCATACGTCGATGATCTTGTTGTGGCGTTCACTTTGTGTGAGCAAACCTTCTGCGTATTGGAGTTCGATTTCTGAAACGAGACGATCACCTTCTGCAAGCATTTCGTGCTTATGCGGAAGACGTGGAAAATCGTCCATGCCGAGCGAGTAGCCCGATTTCGTAACGTAGCGGAAACCAATATCTTTTACGCGATCAAGAAGTTCTGCGCTCGCAATTTCGCCCTTGCGTTCAAGTGAGTAGCGAATAATTTCGCCGAGTTTCTTTACCGTAATAATTTCGTTGTACCATGGAAATTCAGTGTCGAGCAGTTCGTTAAAGAAGACGCGACCGATACATGTTTCAATAAGAATCGGCTCTGTATTTCCGAGACGAACGTTTGGCTGCATCCGAACTTTAATTTTTTGTTGGAGTTTGATGTGACGCGTTTTGTATGCAAGCGTTGCTTCGCCTGGCGAGTAGAACGCCTTGATCTTGCCATCTTCCGGCTCGCGCATGTTGGTCATGTAGAAAAGACCGAGACCAACATCCTGCTTTGGGGTTGCGATTGGTTGACCCGTAGCTGGCTTAATAATGCCGCGCTCCGCAGCCATAAGCTCTTCCGCTTCTTTACGAGCACCAACTGTGAGTGGAACGTGAACAGCCATTTGATCACCGTCGAAGTCAGCATTGAACGCGGTACATACGAGAGGGTGAAGCTGAATAGCTTTGCCTTCGATGAGACGCGGTTTAAATGCCTGAATACCGAGGCGATGCAGTGTCGGCGCACGATTGAGAAGAACGCGAGTATCACTTGAAACTTCTTCAAGAATATCCCACACCTCATCGTGTTCCTGTTCAATATAGCGGGCAGCGCTGCGAATATTGTGTGCGAGGCCGCGTGCGATAATTTTCGCCATGATAAACGGTTTGAAAAGTTCAAGCGCCATGCGCTTTGGCAAACCACATTCGTGAATACGAAGATTTGGACCAACAACGATGACTGAACGGCCCGAATAATCGGTGCGCTTACCGAGCAAGTTGGCACGGAAACGACCCTGTTTACCTTTAAGAAGGTCTGCAAGTGAACGGAGTTCGCGCTTGCGGCCCGCAGTGACCGTTGCAGATTTGGTACGACGTGCGTTGTTGTCGATGAGTGCGTCAACCGCTTCCTGCAACATGCGCTTTTCGTTGCGCACAATAACTTCTGGCGCATTGAGTTCGAGAAGACGCTTCAAACGATTGTTGCGGTTGATAACGCGACGATATAAATCGTTCAAATCTGATGTTGCAAAACGGCCGCCATCGAGAGGGACCATTGGACGAAGATCTGGCGGAATAACAGGAACTGATCCCATGATCATCCATTCTGCGCTAATTCCATTGCGTGAAAGCGCTTTGAGCGTTTTCGAGCGGCGAACCAAACGGTCGCGCTTTGTACCGGTCGCGCCTTCAATTTCGTTGTCGAGCGATTCAATTGTTTTTTCGAGATTGAGTGACTTGAGAAGTGTTGCAACTGCTTCTGCTCCAATACCAGCATCAAACAAATGCCCGTAACGAAGTGAGAGTTCTTGATACATTTGCTCTGACATGACGCGTAGCGGTGTAATTTCTTTGAGCTCGCGATCCGCCTGTACAAACTCTTCTTCAAGCGCGGTCATTTTTCGCTCTACAACCGTAACGTCCGGCGCCATCTTTAACTCATTTTCTAATTGCTTGCGTTTTGACTTATATTCGCTGCGAAGTAATTCTTGTGTCTCAACTTTAAGTGCTTCGTCAACAGAAATGATAACGAAACTTGCAAAGTACACAACTTTTTCAAGTGCCTGCACGCTGATGTCGAGCACTGTTCCAATCTTTGACGGAATCGATCGAAGAAACCAGATGTGCGCAACTGGCGAGCAGAGTTCAATATGGCCCATGCGTTCGCGACGAACAAGTGAATGGGTAACTTCTACGCCACATTTGTCACACACAAGGCCGCGGTATCGAATTTTTTTGTATTTGCCGCAATAACATTCCCAATCTTTGGTCGGCCCAAAAATTTCTTCAGCAAATAAACCGCCCTTTTCTGGCTTTTGCGTGCGGTAATTAATTGTTTCTGGCTTTGTTACTTCGCCGTATGACCAAGATTTGATAATTTCTGGTGACGCGATGCGGAGGCGGATTGCATCGAAGTCAGCTGCGTTGAGGTATTCGCGTTGTGGCATCATAGCAATGCGCGTTAAGCGTTAATAGAGTCACCGTGCGTGATTGCTCCTGAGCCATCACGTTGTGGTTTTGTGAGATCTGGCAAAGGCTGAAGAGTCCCGTTATCCCCGCGCTTTAAAAGTTCAACGTCGAGCGCAAGACCCTTAAGTTCACGAATGAGCACGTGGAATGATTCCGGAACATTAACCTTCGTAATTTCTTCACCCTTAATAATCGATTCATACGCTTTGCTGCGGCCTGGAACGTCATCAGATTTAATAGTGAGAATTTCCTGGAGTGTGTGCGCTGCGCCATATGCTTCGAGCGCCCATACTTCCATTTCACCAAAACGCTGACCACCAGACTGCGCGCGACCACCGAGCGGTTGCTGGGTAATAAGCGAGTATG
>CALRDW010000032.1 GCA_943355025.1 Candidatus Magasanikiibacteriota bacterium
CAGTTCCTGATGGCGACCAAATGCTCTACACAACTGTTAACATTAAAGCTGAAAGTTCCGCAAAACCGGGCGACCAAACAGGTCAATTCCGAGTGACAGCGTCGGGAACTATGGCGTTCGTTGCATATCCAAAAGCAGCGGTATTTGCGACCGCGGATCATGAGATTCAAAATCAACTTCCAACGCCATATCATAAAGTTGTGTTTATCAGTGAAGCACCAACTGTGTCACTTCAATCAATTAATGTTGAGCAGAAGACGGCGCTTTTGCAGATTTATCGCGAGGGTCGTGCGGTTCTCGATGCGCACTCAAGCGCTTTGCAGCCAGCTCAATTTATCGGCCGGTCACGTCAGGAAATTATTGATCAGATCGCAACAATCAAAGGTGTAAAACATGTCGATGTTTCACTCTTTCCATTTTGGCTTGATCGCTCGCCAAAAGTTCCGTCGCGCATAACTATTACGTTGCTTGGGCAATAGGCTTAAAAACTAATTAAAAAAACCGCGGCAATTAACCGCGGTTTTTTTAATTCTGCTTTGTATTATCGAACGCCACCCTCGCCTGAGGCAGCGCGTGTTACTGTGTTAAAGCTGAATTTACTGCTCTGTGCACTATTCTTCATGATGCGATCTGCGTCAGCATCGTGCTCCTGATAGGAAAGTACTTTCAGGTCTTCCGCGACTTTGAGTGTCGCCACGCTTTCTTTATTCAGAAGCTCGGCCGCTTTTTTATTGTCGAGTTGGTATTTTCCGAACACAACAAATTTTCGACTGCCCATCATTTCTTCGAATGTTTTTGGTTGACCGACGAATTCGCTCATGAGACCCTTCAACTCTAGGCGACCACGGAGATCGTCGAGTGTTTTTATGTTTGTTTCACTGCCTAGTAATTCGTTCGCGATATTTTTGTAGAACGCCGCGTGCTCTTTTAATGCGAGACTTTTTTTGAACTGTTCAATACCGCCGGGCGTCTCTGGAATTTTATCCATTGAACGGGCCGTCTCTGGATCGCGTGCTTGGAGCGCATCAATTTCGTCTGAAACCTGCTCCCATGGCATGCGAACTTTATCCATGTTGAGGCCCTCATTCATATTTTTGAACTCGGGACGTCGACGAGCTTTCGTATATCCGCGTGGATCGTTTTGATATCCAGCAAAAAAATCACTCGATTTTTTCTCAGCCCCGAGAGCTGTAATATTTTCAGCCGGCATTTCTGGAAGCGCTTCTTCCTCGGCTGCACGCGCCGCCTCTCGTGCATTTAGGTCGCCGACTGTAAACGCTGTTTCTGGCTCGGTTCCTGTGCCAACGTCGAACGCCGGATTTGGTCCGAACATTTTTGCTGCATGTTTATCAGTTGCGTTTGATTTTCCAACGCGGCTTGTTGCAAATGGAACTGCGTGGCGACCACGACCTGAAAAATACGCAGCTGATTTTCCCGCAGGATCAACCATGCTGTCGGCTTCTTCACGATCAGCCGCCTCTTCCTCATCGCGCATTTTCTGAGCCTGCTCTGCGGTTGCGTCTGCCTCGCGGTTAATGTCGCCGGCTGTGCGATTAAATGTGTCTGAATCTGCAGGACGACGGCGGGTAGGCAATATAGGGCGCATTTCGGGAGATTTTTTCTGCAATCCACTTTTATTAAAAGTGGAAGGGGTTACGAGCGCCTTTTTCGCTGCCAAATTGCTGAGTTGTAGCACCTGTTGTTCGATTTCATGCTGCGTACCATTACGTTTTGCTTCAATAGAAATGCGGCGAGGGTCTGATGGATCCACGAGTCGCTCCGTAAATTTTTGTTGGAGTGCATCGTATTCCTGAAGGATGAGTTTTTGAGTTTCTAAAACAGCCTGATGCGCCGCTTCTATTTTTGCTGCGCCTGGACCGCTCGACATTTGAGCGAACTCAGATTCGAAGTCCAATGCATTTTTCTGTTTTGCAAGTTTATTTTCAAGAAGCTTAATGTATCGGTTTGATTGAATCATCGCCTCTTTGAGCAAACGCGCAGATTCTTTTTCAGAAGGGCGTTGCGGGGCGGCAAATTTTTGTTCTGGCGATTGTTGAGGTGCGATTTGTTCAGCGCGACGTGGCATAAAAGAATGAACTTATTGTCGAAAGACAAATTTTGTTATAGTATAGCGTTCTTTGGTATGAGTATGCAAGAAGTAATCCCCATAGTCGTCATTGGTGGTCCAACCGCGTCCGGAAAAACGGCGCTCGCGGAGTGTGTGTGCACGAAATTCTCGGGCGTTATGTTAAATGGCGACGCACGACAAATTTATTTGGGGCTCAGTGCGATTACAGCAGCGCCGTCAGAACTTGGTGCGTCGCAACTTTTTAATTTCAAGAATGTTTCGGAGGAGTATTCATTTGCTCAATACATTACTGATGCTGATGCCGCGATAGCGCGCGCTCGGGCTGAGGGGAAATTGCCCGTAATTGTTGGCGGATCAGGGCTTTACCTTGATGCGCTTACTGAGCGGTATGTGCCACCGCCGGTTCCTGTGCCTGCGGTGCGCAAATATGTTCAGTCACTTACGCCCATGGCTGCGCGCGCCGAGCTCGTGCGGATTGATCCGCGAGGAGCTGCAGCAGTTGATTTGCAAAATCCGCGTCGTGTCGCGCGAGCTCTTGAGGTTTTTTTTCAAACCGGTAAATCGATTGTCGATTTTTGGAAAACTGTTGAAAGTCCATATCGCGTTTTAAAAATTGGATGGTGCCCTGCAACACCAGAGGAACTTCGTGCAAGAATCGCGGTGCGCGCGGGTGCGATGATGAGCGTGGGCGCGCGCGAAGTTCGTGCGCTGCTTGCAGAGGGTCACACGCTTGAGGAACCTGGGATGCAAACAATTGGCGTTCCACAAATTGCGTCATATCTTGCAGGAGCGCATTCTGAAGCCGAGACGCGAGAAGAAATTATAACGGCAACATGGCAGTATGCGCGTCGTCAGATGACATGGTTTAAGCGAAGTCCTGGAATCGTATGGTATACTTCGGAAGATGATGTATGTCGCTCACTCCAAAATTTTCTGCACAACGATTCCAAAGTGTTTTAAAAACTGCGCTTGGCCGCGGGGGGGATAGCGTGCAAAGTGCAATGACGCATATTGGCGCGCAGGGCATGCTTAAAACTGGTGCAACGGCGCGCGATGCGAAAGAGATTTTGCGCAAGCTCGAAAAAACGGGCGCGATTTCTGATCACGGCCGCGCGATGCGTGAATATGATCGCCAAGAACGCGTTGCTGTTGCAAGTGCGCGCATGCACGACACGGAAGTTCGTCATGATCGTTTGACGGAGCTCCACGTGGGTCAAGCAGCGGATGCTGCAGGACGAGGCGCAAACCAAGGAATGGATGTGGGGAAGGGTCGTGGATCAGATTCAGTTGTTCGCGAGCAAGCCCATGGCGTTTCTATATTGGGCGGACAAAATTTAAATAATCATTCTGTCGGCATTGGACAAGCGATTGCTAATAAATCAGTCGGTGGTGGGTTAGTGGTGGGGAGTCACGGACCGATAACGCCAGTACAGCTTGCGAAACCGTTGCTCGACATTCCATTCGATTGATACGGATGTTTGTTAGTAGTTCAATACAGTGATTCAACATGCACCCAAAGAATTAAATATTACTTCTCAGGGAGAGATAAACAATACACCCTTCTTCGTCACATCAGCATTCCAAAAATCTTCCGCTCCCCAAATCAAATGGGTCGCAGAAGAATTTTGGAATGCTTATATAC
>CALRDW010000033.1 GCA_943355025.1 Candidatus Magasanikiibacteriota bacterium
AGAAGAATAAAGTAATCAACGATTACGCTTCTCAGAAAGACAGTGTAAATTATTTAGTCGGTAGTTATTTCCCTGGTCCTGACGTCGTCCCGCGCGTGCGCTGGGACCGTGGCGTCGGGCGGGCTTTCTTGGGCGGGGACGGGCCGGCGCGCGCGGACGAGGGTTGCGGTATTGTCGGTGCGGTGGGGTAAACCAAACTTTAATTTTAATTTTTTTACCCGCGCCTTGGTTGACAAAGAGGCAAAAGCATGATTAAATGTTCTCACTACGTTCACCGGATGAGTGCCCTGAGCATGCCCTAGCAGTATGCGGGGAGGAAAGTCCGGACACCCTGTGTGTGGCAACATACACAGTCGTGGTGCTGGCTAACGGCCAGGCATTCTGCGGGGTATAAACGACGCGCGCGCCGAAAGGCATGCGTCCGCGAAAACCTCCTGACGGAAAGTGCCACAGAGACGATCAAAGCCCGCGCCGAAAGGCAGAGGCCAAAGGTGAAAAGTGAGTTGGTGTGTCCCCGTGATCAGGCATCCCCTAAAGGGGTGCACGACCGAGCGCTACAGCTCTTGCGCGCGCCGCGAGGCACGCGTGTGGCAAACCCCACCTGGTGCAAGTGTAAAACACGCAACGAGCGTCCTGAGTAATCAGGCGCCCAGATAGATACTCATCACTCCCGTGAGCGGCTTGCTGCTCGAGGGATGACAAAATCCGGCTTATAAGTGCATGTAGTACAAAGCTGTCCGCAAGGGCAGTTTTTGTTTTTCAACGAAGCGCCCGGTGTCTTGACGCGCAGCTGCTTGAGGAGTACTATTTTTCGTAGTTTGCACCACTCAGAATGACTGAGAGATGCACCAAACACCCGACACAGGAGGGTTAGATGAAAGCGAGATTATTCAGCAGGTTCAAGCTTGCACAGTTGGAGAAACAACTACAAGCGACTCACACGGAGTGTGTTCGGAAGTACTCCGGGCTGCAAAGCGGGCCGAGCACGCCCGAGGATCGAGAGCGTCTTGAGCAAGAATCGATCAACGCCTCAATAAGCCTCGAGCAGTTTTCACTGCTCTCTGCAGTGGTGAAGACGGTTGATGAGGGCACTGATCCGTTGATGAGCTTTGAGGATTTTACCGACGCGCTTAACGAAGGGCGCGAGCCTCTGCTCCAGGAGTTTCTTCACAACACCCGCGTGGGCTTTTATGCGGCTGAGACGCTCGACGGCATGCCGCAGGAAGCGTATCTGAACATCGGTCAAGGTCCGTTTCACAGCAATTGTAATTTCAGCGTCGCACTTCTGTGGGAAGGTGAACGCGGCTCAATTGGTCTGCGCCGACGTTTGCTGTTACCAGATTTGCATCTGTATGCGGTCAAGCAGTCGGAAAAATGGAAAAATTCGCATGTGGCCCGTGAGAAAGTTGCGACTGCGCTTCTCGGGCAATACACCATGCGTTATGGCTTCTCGATGCGCGGCTTTCCAATTCAGCTGCCGGACACGCATTCTCTTGCAAGTAAGAATATCGTGGAGTGGACGATCTCGAAAGTTGTGTTTATTTTTGAACAAATGGGTTTGATGAAAATGGGTTCGATTTCTACTGACGATAGCCTCGAGCAACTAAGGCTCGTTGTGCAAGTCGCAAGTTGTTTAATGCTCCCGCATTGGTGGGACATGGGGGTCGACGATATTAAACGCACAACGGCTAGGACACACTGGCAGCAGTTTTAGTAGATTCGGTCCGGAAAAACGAGTAAATTCAGGGGTGCGTACGTATTGTATTCACCCTTTTTCATTTTGTGAGATTTAATTTGTGTGCTATGATTGTGCTACACATAGTTCTATGAAGGAAATTCCTTTTAAAAATAATACCGTTATTTTAACGCCGGGCGAGTTGCAACGAGTGCACGCTTCTATTTCTGAACGAAAAGGCGACACACCGGAGCCACTTAATATTGATCCTGCAGCCGTTCACGCTGCTCTTTTGAAGAATATTGATGCGATTCGAGATCAATACGCGATGGAAAAACCAGGCCAATCGAAAAAAAGATCGCAAGATTTAATGGACAGACAAAGCTCAATCGAGACGCGCACAGCATTGATTGAACATGCGGTAAAAAAAATAGAAGATTTGAAAAATAAGATTGCATGGCTTGAGGATCGTATGAGCGAGCGTACACATGTGAAACTTTTGACTCGTGTTGGCGTATTAAAATATGAAATCGGTTCAGCTGAGGTAAAGCTTAGTCGCTGTCTTGAGCAGAGGTCATTTTTTGATAATATTAGAAATATTGAATCTGAAAAAGTAGCGTGGCTTCGAAATAGAATTGTGGAATTAAAAAAAGAGTATCACGAGAAAAATATTGACCTTACTACAATTGAGCGGTTTGGGGATCAGGCCCAGCAGCAATTGAAAGATTATGAACGGGATCTCGCATTTGTCGAGTATGATTTACATGTGTTTCGTTGGCAACTCGAACGAATGCAAGCAGGCCAGGACGCGGAGTATCCCTACGATCAGGAATTGAAGGCAGCGTAGTTTATTCAAGTCCGACTAATTCACGAACAGCGCGCATCGTGTGTGCTGCAATTTTTGCTGCGTGCTCGTGGCCATGCATGAGAACCTCTTTTATTTCACGGTCAGTAATTTTTTGGCGGCGCTCTCGAAAAGTTGCAAATGTATTTGCGATAAGTTCTGCAAGCGTATCTTTGAGTTCAACATTTTTAAGTTCGCCTACCGCAAAATCTTTTTTGAGATGTGCTGTTGTCAGTCCAGATTCATCAAATAATTCTACGAGGTCAAGTAAATTTTGTATGCCTGCTTCATCGGTAACTGCTTTGCGAATCTTTGCATAAATTTCATCCGGCGCGTCGCTAATAAAAATGCACGTTTTCGGTCCATGACTCTTGCTCATTTTTTTTGTCGGTTCAGTAAGCGACATGACGCGCGGAACTTTTGTTAAGAGCGCATGCGGTTCTGGGAAAAGCTTACCGAATTTATTATTGAACTTTTTTGCAATCACGCGCGTGATTTCGACATGTTGCACCTGATCTTCGCCAACCGGCACGAGCTCTGCCTTATTAATGAGAATATCCGCGGCCTGAAGCACAGGATATGCGAAGAGACCTGTATTAATATTCTCTGCGTTACGCGCTGACTTATCTTTATACTGCGTCATTTTTTCTAGTTCACTCATCGGTGTCAGCGTATTAAAAATCCACGCAAGCTCCGCGGTCGCTGTTACACTCGACTGAACATAGATGTGCGCTTTATTTGGATCAACGCCAAGCGCAAGAAGGTCGGCGACAAGATTTTTTATCTGGCGCTGTTTTTCGGACGGTTCATAGTCAATGGTCATTGAATGCCAATCAGCGATGAAAAAAAAGCAATCATAGGCCGGATCATTTTGGAGATCAATCCAATTTTTAACCGCGCCAAGATAGTTGCCGATGTGGAGCTCGCCAGTTGGTTGAATGCCTGAAACAATGACTTTCTTCATAGTGAAGGGATTATAGCGAATTTTTGGGAATAATTACAACACCCCTCCGTTTTCAACAGGAATCCGAAGTTTATAAATAATACAATACAGTGATTCAACTTACGCTCAAAAGTAAAAACTATTACTTCTCAGGGAGAGATAAACAGGAACTCCCGTCGAAGTAATAGTTTTTACTTTTGAG